>JBFWNO010000036.1:0-21903 GCA_050251015.1 Planctomycetota bacterium | reverse complement strand
CGATCTACTGGGGCTGGCGACGGTTGT
This sequence comes from Planctomycetota bacterium, assembly GCA_050251015.1. Taxonomy (GTDB): domain Bacteria; phylum Planctomycetota; class JBFWNO01; order JBFWNO01; family JBFWNO01; genus JBFWNO01. The sequence goes on along the minus strand of JBFWNO010000036.1, from coordinate 21,876 downwards.
TGCCACCATACATCGGCACACGGCCCGTCTGCCAGATGTGCTCACCCGAGATCTTCCAGATCGGCGTGAGTTCGCCCCTGAAACCCACAAACGTGAAATTGAAATCCGAATGAAAGCCCTGGTGCCGGTCGCGGGGCCGCTCGTCGGAATGATCGCGCTCCTGCACGTGACCGGCATAGGGTTGCCACCCGTCGGGCAGGGCATACTCGAACTCCCCGCCGGTGAAGTAGCGCTTCGAATGGTACCAACCCGGCGCTACAGGGTTCTGGTTGTGGCGGCTCTCGGGCGTGCGGCCCCGGTGGACAAACCCCGAGAGGTTCCCCCACGTGAAATCGCTCCTCACGCCATCAAGGGATTCAAGCAGGGTGATACCACTTCCATGGCTCACGAAATACCGTCCCACCTGCAGGGAGGCCATCAGGTCCGAGGGGGTGGTCGAGAACGAAAGATAGCCCACATCCAATTTCACGTTGTCGCGCTGGGTATGGTCACCCCCTGGGTGATCGCCCCTGCGGGTTTCACGCTTGGTGTTCTTGACCCTGGCATAAAGTCCAAGATGCGGTGTGTAATTCATCCATGTCCAGAGGTAATGGGATTCATAGCGGTTGGCGCGGTAGACACCACTGCCATCCTCATAGTTGATGAAGTATTGGCCACTGTACCCGCCCCAGTCCCAGACGAAATCGTCGGTCTTCCCCCCATCCCGACCCTCCACGGGCTTGAGCTCGGGATCCAAAGCCTCCCGCACATCGGCCTCGATGCTCTTTTCGCGTTCCTGGGCCTGGCTCCACACGCTGAAATGAAACGACACACAAAGTGCCAACACCACGACGGCAAAGGGCCGGCCCATTAGCTGGAATACAGGTCTGTTGAAGGGATTCATCGGTGGGTGGTGTGGTGAAACATCGTATCACGAGGCTTGGGGTCCTGGGGGGTGATGACTCCCTGGCGGAAGGGCCTGGGAGTCAGTCCAGGTGGGCACCCAGCCAGGATTCCACCTTGGCCTCGTCCACTGCTTTGCGGTGGGCATAGTCGGCCACCTGGTCGCGGCCGATCTTGCCGAGGCCAAAGTAGCGGCTTTCGGGGGCGGAGAAATAGTAGCCGCAGACACTGGCGGCCGGGAACACGCTGAAGCCCTCGGTGAGTTCCACGCCAAGTTTTTCCGGATGGAGCAACCTGAAGATCTCGCGTTTCTCGCTGTGATCGGGGCAGGCGGGATAGCCCGGAGCGGGGCGAATGCCCTGGTACTTCTCCTCGATCAGGTCCCCGGGTGAGAGAGCCTCGGCCGGGGCATAACCCCAGAGCTCCTTGCGGACCCTCCGGTGCAGGTGCTCGGCCAGGGCCTCCGCCAGGCGGTCGGCCAGGGCCTTGACCATGATGGAGGAATAATCATCAAGCTTCTTTTCATGCTCCAGGGCCAGCTCACGGGCCCCCAACCCGGCTGTCACGGCAAACAGACCGATGTGGTCGCCGCCGGGATGGAGGAAGTCGGCAAGGCTCAGGTGAGGTTGGCCCTCCTGGCGTTCGCTCTGCTGGCGAAGGAAATGGAGGGTTCCCACCGGCTTGTCCGAGGAAGCCTCAAACAGGTCCACATCATCGCCCCGGCTTTTGGTGCGATAGAACCCCACCACGGCAGCGCCCTTCAAGCGCCCCTCCTTCACCAGATCGCCGATCATGGTGAGGGCATCTTGGTGCAGTTTCTTCGCCTCAGCTCCGACTCGCGGGTCCTTGAGGATCTCAGGGTATCGTCCCTTGAGCTCCCAGGTCTGGAAGAAAGGCGTCCAATCAATCAGGGGCACGAGGTCCTTGAGATCCACATCCACCGTGCGGGCTCCCAGGAAGGAGGGGGCCTTGGCGGCAGGCTTCGACAGCACCAACCTATTGCCCTGGGCCTTCTGAAGACCCACCACCTTGCGCGAGGCTGCCCCCGCCTCGCGGGCCTTCCGAAGGGCTTCATACTCGGTGGCCACACCCCGGGCATAGTCCTCCCGCCTCTCGGCACTCAGCAGGGTGCCGGCCACCCCCACAGCCCTGGAGGCGTCGGGGACATGAATGACGGCATGACTGTAGGCCGGAGCGATCTTCACAGCCGTGTGCAATTTGGAGGTGGTGGCCCCGCCAATGAGGAGAGGCACCGCCATGCCCCGGCGCTTCATCTCTGAAGCCACATGGGTCATTTCTTCGAGTGACGGCGTGATCAGCCCGCTCAACCCAAGGATGTCGGCCTTCTCGGCAACCACGGTATCCAGGATTTTCTCGGAGGGCACCATCACACCGAGATCCACCACATCGTATCCGTTGCATCCGAGCACCACGCCGACGATGTTCTTCCCGATGTCGTGCACATCACCCTTCACGGTGGCCATCACCACCTTGCCGGCCTTGACCCCCTCCTGGCGGGCAGCTTCAAGGTACGGGGTCAGCTTGGCCACGGCCTTTTTCATCACCCTGGCGCTCTTGACGACCTGAGGCAGGAACATCTTCCCAGCCCCGAACAGGTCGCCCACCACGTTCATCCCGTCCATGAGAGGGCCCTCGATCACATGGAGGGCGGTACCCAGCTCTTGGTACGCCTCCTCGGCATCGTTTTCAATGTGTTCGTCGAGTCCCTTCACCAGGGCATGGGAGATGCGCTTACCCACGGGCCACGACCGCCAAGCCGTGTCCTCGACGCGGGTCGCTCCCCCCCCGCCCTTGCCCTTGAGGCCCTCGGCCGCCGTGATCAGTCGCTCCGTGGCGTCGGAGCGCCGGTTGAAGTAGACATCTTCGATGCGCTCCCGGAGGGCCGGATCGATGTCCTCATAGACGGGAAGGACCCCGGCATTGACGATGCCCATGTCGAGTCCGTGGGCGATGCCGTGGAACAGGAAGACGCTGTGCATGGCCTCTCGCACGGCGTCGTTGCCCCTGAAGGAGAAGCTCACATTACTGATGCCGCCCGATACATGGACCCCGGGAAGGTTCTCCTTGATCCATTTCGTGGCGCGGAAGAAGTCAAGGGCGTAGTTGGCGTGCTCCTCGATACCCGTGGCCACGGTGAGCACGTTCGGGTCGAAGATGATGTCCTCGGGGGGGAACCCCGTTCCGGTCAGAAGGTCATAGACGCGCTGGCAGATCTCGATGCGGCGTTCGTAGGTGTCGGCCTGGCCCTTTTCGTCGAAGGCCATCACCACCACGGCCGCCCCGTAGCGACGCACCAACCCGGCCTGCTTCAGGAAGGAGGCCTCGCCCTCCTTCAGGCTCAGGGAGTTGACAATGCCCTTGCCCTGGAGGTTCCGGAGGCCCTCCTCCAGCACTTCCCACTTTGAGGAGTCGATCATCACAGGCACCCTCGAGACGTCCGGCTCGGCGGCCACCAGACGGAGGAAGCTCCGCATGCAGGCCACGGAGTCGAGCAGGGCCTCGTCGAAGTTGATGTCGATAGCCTGGGCGCCACCCTCCACCTGGCCGCGGGCGATGGCCACCCCCTCCTCAAGCTTTCCGTCCTTGATGAGCTTGGCGAACTTCCGCGAACCCGCCACATTGGTGCGCTCCCCGATGTTGAAGAAGGTGATCGGGGGGCCCACCATCACAGGCTCCAGGCCGCTGAGTCTGAGCCGCCGCGCGGGCGAAGGGGCCTGGCGCGGCTTCTCGCGCCTGACGGCCTCGCCGATGGCACGGATGTGGTCGGGGGTGGTGCCGCAGCAGCCGCCGACAATATTGACCAGGCCCTCCTGGGCAAAGGCGCCGATGACCTTGGCCATCGAGGCCGGCGTCTCGTCGAAGCCCCCGAAGGAATTGGGCAGGCCGGCATTGGGGTAGCAGCTGACGAAGAGCGCCGTGTGCCGCGCCATCTCCTCGATGTGGGGGCGAATTTGTTCGGCGCCCAGGGCGCAGTTGAGACCCACCGATAGCAAAGGGGCGTGGGTGACGCTCAGGAGGAAGGCCTCGGGGGTCTGGCCCGACAGGGTACGCCCGCTCTGGTCGGTGATGGTGCCCGACACCATCACAGGCACGCGGCGGCCCGTCGATGCGAAGACCTCTTCCAGGGCAAAGAGGGCCGCCCGGCAGTTGAGGGTGTCGAATACGGTCTCCACCAGCAGAATGTCCACCCCCCCCTCCAGGAGGGCCCGGGTCTGGTGGGCGTAGATCTTCACCAGGGTGGTGTAGTCGATGTCGCGGTAGCCGGCATCCGACACCTTGGGCGAAAGGCTGGCCGTCTTGCCCGTAGGCCCTAGGGCCCCTGCCACATAGCGGCGGTGCTGGGATGTGGAATATGCGTCGGCCGCCTTGCGGGCCAGGCGGGCACTTTCCAGGTTGAGTTCCCACACCACCGCCTCGTCGGCCAAGCCGAAATCATGTTGGGACAGGGTGTTCGCGTTGAAGGTGTTGGTCTCGATAATGTCGGCCCCGGCCTCCAGGTAGGCCCGGTGGATACCCTCGATGATGTCGGGCCTTACCAGCGAGAGCACCTCGTTGTTGTTCCGCAGGGGTGTGCCGTGGGCACGGAAACGCTCACCGCGGTAATCCTCCTCCTTCAGGCTGTGCTGCTGCACCATGGTGCCCATGGCGCCATCAATGAGGAGGATGCGGCTCTCCAAAACCTTCCTCAGGTCGTCAGGGATGCTCATGAATGGGCCCGCTATTTCGGTGCCGCCGGTTCAGGTTGGCCGGGGTTCGGGGCCCCGCGCATCTTGGCAATGTTGGCCTTCAACTGCTCCAGCCCTTTGAGAAGGACAGGGTTACCATCCGACAGACACTCCGCTTCGTACTTGGGCAGCACTTTTTCGGCAAGGTCGGGAAGCTTCCGCGTCATGGCGTGTTGCAACACCATGGAAAAGAACGTTGAGCGAAGCATCTTCACGGAGGGTTCGCGGCCGCCTGAAAAGTGGGCGGCAAACTTCGCCGCCGTTTCCTGTCGGGAGGCCATGTTCTTGGCTGTCGCGTTTTTCTGGATTCCCTCGAGGATCTCGAGATCAAGGACGGCCTGGGCATCCCCCGCCTGGGCCTTGGTCTTCAACTGGGGAAGGTTGGTGGCCAGGGCATAAGTGTCGGCCAGGGCCTCCTGGGTCAGGGGCCCCTCATGCTTCATGATCGGGGTTCCCTCGGCATCCAGCACAAAGAAAGTCGGAGTGATCGTGATCCCGTAAGTTTCCTTCATCAGGGCATCGTCCTTGCGGCCGGGCACCAAACTCGTCACATGCAGGAACAGGGGAAGGTTCTTGGCAAATGCGGCAAAGGCCTCCGTGTCCAGCACCTTCGACTCCACACCAATGCTCCTCGGGCAGAGGACGTAGGAGCGCGTGGCATAGACCAGGATGGGTTTGCCCAGTTCCTTGGACCGGGCCTTGGCCTTGTCGAATTCCAGGATCCACGGTGCACGGGTCACGAAGGGGGATGTCAGTTTCTTGTCGAGGCCGGCCTTGAGCTTCTCTTCCTGGCCTGGTCCCTGAGCCGCCGGCTGTTCCTGGGCCGGAAGGGGGGCCACGGCAAGACACAGGACCATGAGAGGGAAGGCTCTGGATAGGGACATCGCGGACTCCTTCGTCGCTCCATGTTATCAGGATTGAAAAGTATCAAGATGTCGGACCAAGGATATAATCAGGGCGTGAACTGGTTCACCAAACGCAAGCTGAAGTCCCTGCTGGCCGCCCAAACAGCGGACCTCGCCAAATCCGCCCTAGATGCCATTCTTGTGGGCACCACGCCGCTGCATTCCACCTCGCGCCTGCCCATCCGCGAAGTCAAGGAGACCTACCGCAACCTTGCGGACAGCTCCCGCCAGATCCTGGGGCTCGATGAGGCCCTCTCGAGCCTGGCCAAGCAGAACTGCGAATCGGTGAAGATCCACACCCTTGAGAGCGCCTCAAGGACCCACATCATGATCACGGACCCTTCGGTGAAAACCCTCTTCGCCACCATGGCCATTCTCAAGGGCGTGACCACCCCCTCTATCGCAGAAGCAGCCTCGGCTCCCGCCAGAACCCTCGCCCAGAAATTGGGCACCTATCACGTGGTCCGTCTGGCCCGCGGCCAGCTGGCCTCGCTCTTCGACCAGGCCCTCGGAGCCCTGGGCTCCTCGCCCGATGCCCGCAACGTGGCCTTCCTCTTCGGCTTTCCCCCCGGCACCCCGGGCGGTGTCGAGCAGGAAAAGGATTTTGGCCAGGTCGAGATCCTGGAGAACATCGGCAAGGTCCCGCTCTACGTCACAGCCCTGATCAAGGATGCCCAGGGGAATCCCCTGTCCCGCGTGCGTGTCAGCGGGGCCTACAACCGCTTCACGATCCTGGCGGAGACTGCCACCGAGGCCAAGAGCCAGGAGGTCCTGGACCTCTTCGTGAAAGCCCTCAACCTCGAGCCCTTTTCCTTCGCGGCGAAGGAATAAGCTCCCTCAGTAGGAGCTGGAGCACTGCCTGCGGATTTCCCTGCAGGTCTTTTCCAGCCTCGCCCCGAGACTCGCGCCGACACGGGGCAACCGGCGCACCACAGCGAGCACCGTGGTCCCCAGCAGCTCCAGGGCCTCGGTGGCGAGATCCCTCCAGCCTCGAGGGGGACATTCCACTTCCATGAAGCGGGCGGGCCCCCCCTCCGGGGGTCTCACCAGCTCGAGGCGGGTCTTGCGGGGTGGGCGGGGAAGCGTCAGATTCCTGATGTTTTCCATGGGAGATTCCTCCATGGAATGTATCGGCATCCTGGCATCCGGGATGCAGAATGCCGAAAAACCCGCCTGGGAGGCGGGGTTTGCGTCACGGGCCCGTCATCAGGCGTGGTCGGCCACCTTGGTGGCATCAAAGAGCACGCCGATTTCGCCCAACTTCTTGAGCATGTCTTCCTTGTTGACCGCCTTGAGATAGGCGTCGGTGGCCTCGACCTTGCCTTCCTTGACAAGCTTCTGCAAGGAGTCATTGAGGAGCACACAGCCGCCCTTTTTGTTGATCTGCATATTGCTCTCGATCTGGTGCGTCTTGCCTTCCCGCACGTTCGAAGACACGGCCGTGTTCATGATCAGGATCTCCAGCGCCGCACAGCGGCCTCCGCCCTTCTTCTTGAGGAGGGTCTGGGCCACCACGCCCTTGAGGGATCCTGCGAGCATCAGCCTGATCTGGTCCTGCTCCTCGGCGGGGAACTGGTTGATGAGGCGGTCGACGGTGCTGGCCGCCGTGGAGGTATGCAGGGTGCCGAACACTAGGTGGCCCGTCTCGGCCGTCTCGATGGCGATGCGGGTGGTCTCAAGGTCGCGCATTTCGCCCACCAGCACGATGTCCGGGTCCTGGCGCAGGGCGGCCCGCAGCGCTCGGGCGAAGCTCTTGGTGTGCTTGTGGACCTCGCGCTGGTTCACCAGACAGCCCTGGTTCTGGTGCACGAACTCGATGGGGTCCTCGATGGTGAGGATGTGGTCCTTCTTCTTCTTGTTGATGTAGTCGATCATGGCCGCCAGCGTGGTGCTCTTGCCGGAGCCCGTGGGTCCGGTGACCAGGATCAGGCCCTTGGGCATGTCGCAGAGCTTGAGCACGGCCTCGGGAAGTCCGAGTTGGTCGGCGGTGAGGATGGTCTCGGGGATCAGTCGGAATACGCCGCCCCAGCCCTTCCTGTCCATGAAGATGTTGGCGCGAAAGCGTCCAACGCCCTCAAGCGCGTAGGCAAAGTCGGTGTCACAGCCCTCGTCGTATTCCTTCTTGTTGCGTTCGGGCATGATTTCCTCGAGGGTGGCCTTCACGAATTCTGTGGTGTTGGCCTCATAGCCCGGGATGGGAACCACCTCGCCATCCTTGCGCACCATCGGCGGCTGGCTGACGCAAAAGTGCAGGTCAGAGGACTTCATCTCGACCATCTTCTTGAAGAGTTCGTCGATCTTGGGCATGGTGTCTCCTTAGGCTTCCAGTAACTTCTTCACGTCCGCGAGCTTCTGATCCCTGAGGGTAGCCGTCCGGGCTTCCAGGTTCAAGCGCAGGAGGGGTTCGGTGTTGCTCTTTCTGAGGTTGAACCACCAGTCCCCCATCTCCACGGTCAGGCCGTCGAGGTGGTCCTGCTTGCCGTCCTTGAAATGGCGTTCGCAACGGGCAATGGCCGCGTCCTTGTCCTCCACCTCGAAATTGATCTCGCCCGTCTGGGCGTAGCGCCGGAGGGGTTTCACCAGCTCGCTGAGGGACTGGGTGCCCCCCCCCAAGACATTCATCATCCAGACGAAAGCCATCAGCCCGCTGTCGGAATTCGCATGGTCGCGGAAATAGTAGTGCCCACTGAGCTCGCCGCCGAACACGGCCCCGCTCTCGCGCAGGGTCTTCTTCATGTGGCTGTGGCCCACGCGGTCGCGGATCGGCCTGCCGCCCAGCTCCTTCACCACCTCGGGCACGCAGTGGCTGGAACGGAGGTCGTAGAGCACTGCAGAACCGGGGTTTTTCCTGAGGGCTTGACCGGCAAAGAGGGCGGTCACCAAATCGCAGGGCACGGCCTCGCCCTTTTCGTCGATAAAGGCGCAGCGGTCGGCGTCACCGTCGAAGGCCACGCCCAGATCCGCCTTCACCTCCAGCACTTTTTTCTTGAGGTCCCTGATGCCCTCTTCTTTCAAAGGGTTGGATTCATGGTTGGGGAAGGTGCCGTCGGGCTCGAAGAAGAGGCGTGTCACATGCGGCAGGTCGCCAAAGACCTTGTCGAAACCGTACCCCCCCATGCCGTTGCCCGCATCGACCACGATCTTGAGGGGTCTCCAGGCTGCGGCATGGGCCTTGAGATGCCGGGTGTAGGCCGGCCAGGGGTCCACGCGGGTGTTGGCCTCGGCCCTCAGCGGCGATCCGGCCAGAGCCGCCTTCACGCGCGCCTCGAGATCCTTGAGGCCGGTGTCATAGCTGAGGGCCTCGGGACCCTTCCGGCAGATCTTCATGCCGTTGTACTCGGCGGGATTGTGGCTGGCCGTGATCATCACCGAGCCGTCAGTGTGGTACTCGCGCACGGCCCAGTAGGTCAGCGGGGTGGTGACCATCCCCAGGTCGAGGATGGAACAGCCGCGGCTGTTGGCGCCCCGGGTGAAGGCGTCGCGGAGGCCCGGCGAGGTGGGTCGCATGTCCCAGCCCAGCGCCAGTTTCTTGGCGCCCAGACATTCGGCCGTGGCCGCCCCCAGCCTCTGGGCCAAGGGCTCATCCAGTTCCCCCGGACAGAGCCCCCTGATGTCGTAGCTTTTGAAGATGCCGGCCATGAAGGCATTGTATCCTTTGTCGCGAAATTCCCGATGAGAAGGGCGCCGTGCGCGGCGCCCCTACACGGATAGACGCTCCCTCAATTTGGGGCGCATCAGCTCCAGATCCTCGGGGCTCTTCACGGGGTAAAAACGGCCGCGGGAGCCTTCCCGGGGCACTCCCAGAAACAGCACATGGTCGTCCTGGGGGCGTCGGTTGAAGGCGAACACTAGGTCGATGGCGATGCGCTCGAACTGCAGGACCTCCCGCCCCTCCACCTTCTTGACCACCACGTTCCAGGGCAGTGTGAAGTGGTAATCCGACACCAGCCGCTCAAGCGACTCCATCGAGAACATCAGGTTGTTGGTGTTGAAGAATGTCAGGTGGCCGCTGTCGAACCCGGGCGGAAAATAGATCCCCTCGAGCACCCCGGCCACGCCGTCCCGCAGGCAGGCGGCCCCACCCTGGTCGCCCTTGTTCTTGCGCGAGAGCTCCACGGCCATGTCGCGCCCCGACAACAGGAAGAGACCCATCAGGTCGGGCTCCAGTGTGGCCCCGAGGTTGTCGATGTTCGAGAAGTCGATGTGCGAGACCCCCTCCTCGCGCCAGCGCCTCATCAGGCCGCTGTCCTGAAGGGCCCACAGGAAGTCTCCGTGGCCCCGCGGAGCCCTGTCGAGCCCTTTCATCTTAAAGGGCTGTCCATCGGGTGTCAGGCGGGGGAAGTCCTCCTGCATGAAGGTGGTCAGGCGGTGGCGGCCGAACCAGCGGCGCTGGCGGAGGAAATCGTTGGTGGGACCGTCGGTGGCCACGGAATTCATCAGGGCGATGGGGATTTCCTCGAGGCCGAGGGACTTCTCGAGTCTTTCCACCTGCAGGATCTTTAGTTCGAGGAAACTGAGGCTGTCATACACCTGGCAGATGCCCTTGACCGTGCCGCCGAAGCGCGTGGCCATGCCCCCGTTGAGCACCAGGCGGGCCCACTTTCCGGAGCGCAGGGCGGCGACACCGGCATCCAGGGCCTGGGCCGAGGCCGTGTCAAAGGAGGTCAGACGCGACTCGGGGAAGGGGCCGATGCGCCCGGCCTCCACCACGTGGGTCCGCGGCGTGAGACTGCCGCTCATGTAGGCCGCAAGCAGTTGGTCGAAAGTTCTCATGGAAGGGCAATTTTAATGAAGGAGGGCCCTCAAATGAGGCCCCAACAGGCCCATCGGCAGGCCCACCACCGTGTCGACATCGCCGTGGATCCCTGCAACAAACTTCTGACCCAGGCCCTGCACGCACAGCCCCCCTGCCTTGCCCAATGACTCCCCCGTACGAAGGTAATCCTCCAAGTCGGATGCCACCGGCTTGAGAAGGGTCACGGTGGCCACGGCCGATCCCTCCCACACATCGCCCCCAGCCACCACGGCGGCGGCGCTGATCACCTGATGTGAAGTGCCCCAAAGTTCCGCGAGCATGAGCCGGGCCTCATCCTGCGTGGCGGGCTTGCCCACCTCACGGCCCGAGGGCGCCACCACCACGGTGTCACCGCCCACCACAATGGCCGCCGGATGGCGTCGCGCCACCTCCAGGGCCTTGGCCACGGCCCGGAGGCGGGCCGTGTCGCGGGTGCTGGCTCCTTGGATAGGCTCCTCTTCGACATGTGAGGGCACCACCTCCACGCTGAAACCGGCCTTGGTCAAAAGGTCCAGCCGCTGGGGCGAGGTGGAGGCCAGCAGAATGCGTTGAACCCTCATCGTGCTCATGGGCTTATCATAAGGGGATGAAGGCGGATCTTGTCGGCTCCCAACGTGCCCACCCCCTCCTCGAGGAAGACCTCTCGCACTACTGGTCCTCGCCCTTCGGCCAACTTCGCCGGCAGAGACGGATGGAGATCTTCGCGGGAAAACTCTCGGCCTGCCGGCGCATCCTTGAAATCGGGTGCGGGGCCGGCGAATTCTCGGCGGCCTTCCCCTCGTCGAGCTCAATGCTGGTCAGTTGCGATCTCATCCCCCACATGGCCCGGGCCGCCGTGCGCACGGGACGCGGGCAGGAAGGAAGGGTGCTGGTGCTCGACGCGCACAGGCTGTCCTTTCCAGACGCCAGCTTCGATGGCGCCTTCGGGAACGCGGTGCTTCACCACCTCGATCCCCTGCCGGCCCTCCGCGAGATCCGCCGCGTGCTCAAACCGGGGAGCCCCCTCGTGTTTTCAGAACCCAACATGTCGAACCCCATGGTGTGGCTCATCAAGAACGTGGGGTTCATCGGGACGATGGCGCGGGAAACGCCCGGCGAAACCGCCTTCCGCCGGAACCAGCTCGAGTCGCTGGCCCAGGAGGCCGGCTTCCGCAATGTTGAGGTGCGGCACTACGATTTTTGCATCGGGCCGGCGCCGCTTTTGCCGCTGATCCGTTTGATGGAACCCGCGCTGGAGGCGGGCTTCATGAGATCGTGGTCGCTGTCGCTTCTGCTGACGGCAAAGGCCTGAAGGGCGCCGTGCGCGGCGCCCCTACAGAAATTACAACTCTTCCTTCCAGTTCTTCCCGGGCTTGAAACCCACGGTCTTGGAGGGTGGGATGCGGATGACTTCGCCGGTCTGGGGGTTGCGGCCTTCGCGCTCCTTGCGGGTTCTAAGGTCGAAACTGCCAAAGCCGGTGAGGGTCACACGCCCGGCCGTCTTGAGCCCGTCGCGGATGCAATCAAGGATGGTGTTCACCGTGCGCTCTGCTTCCGAATTGCTCATATTCAGTTTCTGGGCCACGATGACAGTCAAATCGCTCTTGTTCATGAAACCTTCTCCTTTGGGCTCTGCTTTATCAATATAGGAATAACCACTACAATTTCACCCGCGACAATTTGCCGCGGGCTATTGCGAGTGGCCATCCCCGATTCCCGAAGGAGGGTCCGTGCCCAAGGATTGGAAGAAAAAAGAGGGCCCCGAGGAGGGTGAAGACAAAAACAATGTCTCCATCTCCCACAACCGCAAGGCCCGCTTCGACTACGAGATCCTGGAGACTCTCGAGGCCGGACTGGTCTTGAAGGGCACCGAGGTGCGTTCCCTCCGTGACGGCCTGGGGACCATCCAGGGCGCCTTTGCCCGGGAGCGCGACGGCAATCTGACGCTGGAGAGCTTCGAGATCCCCCCTTGGCGTTATGCCCATGAGCACGACCAGCACGACCCCCTCCGCTCCAAGCGTCTCTTGCTCAAACGCGAACAGTTGAACCGCCTGCTCAAATCGGTGGCCTCCAAGGGCCTCGCTCTGGTGGCCCTGAAGGTCTATTTCAAGGACGGCAAGGTGAAGGTGGAACTGGGTTTGGGCCGCGGCAAGAAGGCCTCCGACAAGCGCCAGATCATCAAGGACAGGGAAGAAAAACGCTACATCAGCAGGGCCACCAAGCGCTACCGGTAAACCTCGGCCGCCCTGCCCGGCCCCCCATAAGGTAGCGCCAGACTGACATGCGTTTTTGTCGTTTAAACGGCAATATTTGCATACTTGAGCGCAGATGCCACCTCGCGAATCCCCCTGCCACCTTTCTTGAATAGGTGGCAGATTCTGTGAGGTTTGTTCGAGTTGGTTGTGATTTTTCTGATGTAGGAGCGGCCCTACACATAACCCTCCCCCTCTTGGGGGGAGGGCAGGGTGGGGGGCTATCCAACCAAAATGTCTTGCCCCCCACCCATTCCGGGGTATCCTTCCCTTGTTGCAACCGAACGGGGGCGAGCAGGTTCGACGGCCTGGCGGAAGCGACAAGGGCATGCCGAGGATGGTGGTCGGCCTCGTAAATCATCTACCAAAACTGATAACTGCCAACAGCAGCTATCGCCTCGCCGCCTAAGAACTAGGCAGCGCTAGCCAAAGACCCCGCCCACGGGTTGAGGCTCGAATAACTGTGGGCTGGCCACTCCAGGCCTAAGCGACCGGGGTCTGGGGGGCGAGAAAGTTCGGTGGCTGGGCGACCAGGGACCTGTTTGTGGGTGCCGGAAGCCGACAACAAACACAAACTGAGCATGGAGTCCTTGCCGTGGAAGACAGATCGGACGAGAGGTGCGACTCCTCTCCGCCTCCACCATTTTTTCTTTTTGGGCTTTTCGAGAGCCTGACAGTAATTTATTAGTTGAGTTTATATCTTGAGGCAGGGTATTCCCTTCCCACATCTAGAATGAAGTGAGAGGGGAGGATTTACTGATGCGAGTTTCGCGGCGGCAATTCATGACGATGACGGCCGGCGTGATCCTGGTGGGTGGGATGGCCTACCGGCGCATTTGGGCCGGAGGCCCCGACAGCGACGTGGAGTTCCTCACGCCCATCGACCCCGCCTACGAGGCCCGGCGCCAACCCTTCAACAAAACCATCACCCTGAAACCCAAGGTGATTGCCCTCTGCCACAGCGAGGCCGGCGTGCAGAAGGCCGTGCGACACGCCATCGAACACAACCTGCCCATCGCCGTGAAATCGGGCGGGCACTCCTTCGAGGGCTTCAGCCTGAACGGGGATGGTCTGGTGATCGACCTTTCGGGAATGAAGGCCATGCAATTCAAGGATGGAGAAACGTTCATCGCCGGCCCGGGCTGCACCCTGTCGGAGGTTTACGACTTCATCCTTCCCCAACACAGGATCCTCCCGCTGGGCTCCTGCGGCGGCGTGGGCCTGGCGGGGCTCACCCTGGGAGGAGGGTATGGATTGCTTTCCAGAAAATTTGGCCTGACCTGCGACCACCTCACGCACCTGCGGATGGTGGACGGCAAGGGGACAATCGTCGACACACACACCAACCCCGATCTTCTGTGGGCCTGCCGCGGCGGCGGCAACGGGCACTTCGGCGTGGTCACGGAAATGAGCTTCACCACCCACCCGGCACCGAAAACCCTCACTCGCTATCTCTGCAAATTCCAGGATCTCACGCCCCCAAAAGCCTGCGAGCTGGCCAGGCGCTGGTTTGAATCGACAAGCCGGCTGCCTCATGACGCCTTTGCCGCCTTCGTGCTCAACCGCAAGACCCTCACCCTGCTTGTGACCACAGTGGAGGAGACGCCCTCACAGGCCATGATCAAGCTGACAAACGAGTTGATGGCCGGAAGCGACAAGGTCCATCCCGTGAAAACCGCCTCGCTGGCCGAATCCTTCCCCGGCTACTACGGCAGGCGGGAGCCCCTCTTCTTCAAGAACGCCTCCGCGGGCTACATGAACGCCTTCAGCGACATCCAAGGGATCGCGGAGGAACTCTTCGCCAGGGTGGCCGCCACCCCCGGCATGATCATGCAGATCAACACCCTGGGCGGGGCCATCAACAGCAAGGAATTTGCCGAGCGATCTTCCTATCCCCACCGCGCCCGGGCCAACCTGGGCGAACTGCAGTGCTATTGGGATGAGGCCAAGCAGACCGAGACGCGCCTCAAGGGGTTCCGCGACACCCAGGATGTCCTGATGAAGGCGAAGCTGACGGGCCACTACGCCAACTACCCCGACCTCCGGTTCAAGAACTGGGCCGAGGACTACTACAGTGCGGACAACCTCAAGAGACTGCAGGCCATCAAGGCCCTCCACGATCCCGACAACCGCTTCAGGCACCCCCAAAGCGTGCCGTTGTCCTGATGGCCATTGCCGGCTTCCTGGAGCCTTCAATATACAAACCCTGCAACCTTACCCTGAGACGGGAAGGTTGCAGGGTGAGCTTAATGATTATTAAACGATCTTAGAACCAGGTGCTGAACCACTTAATGTTGAGGTGGCTCCACGACACAACCAAAGCTCAGCTTCAGGTTGTTAGCGGTACCACGTTAAAAATGCACGCTCATCTTTGTCGTTGATTCTTCCATCCACAATAAGATCTGCCTGGGGATTCCAATTTGGACCCCCTTCCACAGAGCCCTTAGCGCGGACGAATAAAATCTTATCAAGCTTATTGATGACTCCGTCATTGTTCAAATCAGCTGCCAAATTTGCAGTTGACACATTGGAATATGGACCCGCAAACTGCAACGAATCGACAATATACAGTCGGTAATCTGTACTGACTGAGTACTTCACAACACTGTCATCAAACAGTCGGGGAATTTGATTGCCAACAACAGGCTCTCTGGCAACCTCAACCCAAACCGTTCCTTGACGAGCCTCCAATACAAACTCGCATCCATCAAGGTTTGAACTGGTTGCCGCAGGAATTACAAAGCCCAATGGATCCCAGTTGACACCATGGAGCTTGGAATACAACACCGAAGGAACAATGGTGTTTTCATGAAAGATGTAAGCTGCGCCCTTGTTGTTCATGTTTCCATAGCCTCCAAGAACAACCCATGAGGCACTGATGTCCACAGCCACACCCAGTTGATCGTTAGCGGCAGTGTCAGATCCAAAGACTTTCATATGCTGTTGCCAAACCGAACCATTGAGTTTGAATACGTATACAGCGCCTGCATTGAATCCACGCGTATTGTCAAGAACTGCTCCAACGACAGCCGTTCCTTCATGAATGGCAACACTTCTTCCAAAGAACTTTTGCACTGAAGGGTCGTTAGGCGTTAGCTTCTGCTGCAGTGTCCAAACACCATTAAGCTTTGAATAAATGTATGCGGCTCCGGAATTGCTGCCGTTTCCATCATGATAAAACGAGCCCGAAATGAGTCGCCCTTCTCCTAATGAAAGATTGTAGCCAAATGCATCACCTGACCCAACATCTCCAGGAATGATTTTCGCGCTGAAAACATACTGTCCGCCAACCAACTCGTAGATTAATACAGCACCAGCATTCAACGCTGCATCATCGTCACCACGAGAATTGACTGCAATAATTGCCCCCTCGACATCTACGCAATTACCAAATAGGTCGTCTTGCCCACCATTGGGTTGCAACAATTTTTGTGAGAAAGTCCACACGCCATTTACAAGAATGTAAATATAGGCTGATCCCGAATGGTAACCGAGGTCTCCATCTCCTAGTGCACCAATAACCATCACGTTGCCGTGTATTTCTACAGACGAACCAAAAAGGTCTCCGGACATACCATCGTTAGCAACAATTTTTTGAGTTTGAACCCAATTCCCATTCGTAAGATGGAAAATATAAACTGCTCCAGTTGAATTTGCATCAAAGTTGGCCCCTGCCGCAATCCATTCTCCATGAATTGTCGAATCTTCACCAAATCCTGAGCCATGTGGCCCATCACTAGGAACTAGTTTTACTTCCTGAGTAAATTGGTTGCCCGTTTTTTTGTAAACGTAAACTGACTCATTGTTACCAGAGCCAGATACCATTCGATCCTGATAGACGCTTACGTTTCGTCCATAACCAGAGACCCCAAATAGATCATTTGGCTGAACCTTTTGGATTTCAGCCAATGGGTCCTGCGCAAACAATACGTTTAATGAGAGACATTGCATTGCCAAAAGAACAGCAATCTTTTTCATAAAGAACTCCTCATTGACCCACAACCCTAATTCATCCCGTAGTTTTGTTTAACCCGCATAGATTATAAGAAAAAATTAAACTACTAAGGTAAATTGCAGTTGCCTTTTTCAAATAGAAAATACCGGTCGTCTTCTCTTGATTTTTTTCAATTTAAGAGCACACAAAGATTGCATCCAGGATTCTGGGAATCGCCCTAGTATTTTCCGTCAGCATCCTGGCGGTGGGCCTGCGAGCTGAAGACGGTGAAAGCATACGGCGTCTCTGAATGCGATGGTTAAAGATCCTCCAACTCCTAGAGCAGGGACATGGATTGCATGAGCACCTGGCGGGTGGCCCTTATGAACGTACCGCCCTCCGAAGAATCATCCCCATAACTCCATGGGTGCCTCGCGCACCAGGGTGCGCAGGACATCGCTGCGTGTGATGATCCCCACCAGCCGGTGTTCATCGTCGAGGATGGGCAGACAGCCGATGCGTTCTTCAAGAAGAACCCGGGCGATGGTGCGGATCTCGGTGTTGGGATGCCCGGTGAGCAAGCGGGTGACCATCATCTCCTTCACGGGAGAATGGGAAGGACCCCCGGGCCGGGGCGTGGCCACAGAGGGCGCATGGCGCAGGACATCGCGGTCTGATATCAAGCCCAGCAGAGTCTGCCCATCCCGCGACACCGGCAGATGCCTGAATCGCTTCTCGCTAAAAATCTCCCACACCTCCCGCAGGCTGGCCTCGGGGGAGCAGAATGAAACAGGGCTTTGCATGATGTCGCGTGCCACCCCCAAGCGCCGGCGCTGGGTCTCACCCAAGTGCTCGGCCTGGTCATAGGCGGCCTTGGCCTTCTGCATCAGGCGGGCCTGCTCTGGAACGGGCCCCCCGGACTCCTCAGGGTTCAAGGGGGGTGTCCGGCTCAGTTCCTGAATCGGAGCCACACGTCGATGGTGCAGGATGGCCCCGGTTTCATAAGGTTGCGCCAAGCCCTCAACCAACACCATGAGCTTCATGTTTCCATTGTAGGGTGTACCCGGCGAGATCGAGGAAACTAGCGCGTCCACTCCCTCAGAAACTCTAAGAACCTCGCCCAGCTCTTGGCGTCGGCCCCCTCGCGGTAGCGGTCGGATCCGAAGACGGTGAAGGCATGGGGCGCCCCTGAATAGGTGATCATCTCGTGAGGCACGTGGGCCGCCTCAAGCTGCTGACCCAGAGTAGCGAATTCCGTGAGGGGAATGTTGGCATCGGCACTGCCATGCAGGACGAGCACGGGGCCCTTCACGTTCTTGTAGTCCTGGCCCTCGGGGGTGGCCAGGCCACCATGGAAGGAGACAAACCCCTTGAGGGGACTCCCCATACGGGCCAGCTCCAGGGCGCAGGCGCCGCCGAAGCAGTATCCCATCACCACGGCATTCGAAGTGTCGGCCCCTTGGGAAGCCGCCGCCTTCAGGGCCCCCTCCATGAGCGCGCGCATCCTCGGCCTGTCGGCATAAAGGGCGCCCGTCAGCTTTTTCTTTTCATCGATCTCCGCCGGCCGGACTCCTTGCCCGAAGAGATCGGCGCAGAACACGCTGTAGCCCTCGGCCGCCAGCATGGAGGCGCGCTTGATCTCGTAGTCGGTGACTCCGTCCCAATCGTGGATCAGGAGCACAAGGGGTGCGGATGTCCCTGCACTGATGAAATATCCCTCATAGGTGCCGCCGTCGACCTTGTAGGACAGGGCAGAGCCCTCAGTCGCAGAAGGTCCCCCGCAAGCCGTCAGGAACAAGAAGGTGGAAAGAAGAATGGCAAGGTGTTTCATGATGGGGTGATTGTACCTTTCTCTCCCGGCCAGCGAGGGGCCTTCCTCTCTATAATTGGACTGATCTCCATGCCAAGTGACTCGACGACCCCTTCCTCCAACATGACCCGGCACCTGCTCTGGGGCTTTCTGATCACATGGTTCGTGGTGAATGGAGCCGGCACCTGGTTCATCCGCACAAGAACGGATGCCGGCAACGTCTTTCTCCCCCATGAAGCCCGCATGGCCTCCCTCAGCCATTCCGTCGACACCCTCTTCCTGGGTAACTCCTTCTCCTCCTCAGCTGTCCAGCCTTCCCTGCTGGCCCCGGCGCTGACCGGCTGGTCGGGCTACAACCATTCCATCCTCGTGGGGGGCGTCTCCACCGCCCACATGGCGTTGAACCACTGGCTCCGCCACAAGCCTGCGCCCCGCACCATCGTCTGGACCCTCAGCCACTTCGAGATGAGCGGGAAGAGCTCCATTGTGACCATGAAGTTCGAGCAGGACGGCGGTCTGGCCGACATGCCGTGGATCTTCGACTCGGGCCCGGCGCGGGGCGACCTCCTGCAGTACCTGGGGAGGAACCTCCTGGCGCCGGCGGCCCGCGACGCCCCGCTGTGGACCCAGTGGCTCCGGCACAACGCCCCCGGAGAGGCCGACATCGGACCCGATGGAGCCCAGCCCCTCAACGCCGGCGAGGCCGACAAGGAACCTGTCGAGGGCTTCGAGAAAACGCGGTCGTTCTATCTCAACCTGATGACCAACGGGTTTGTCCGGGATGCCAAGACCCCGGGTGTGATCGCCTCCTTCAAGAAGCGCTGCGAAGCACTGGGGATCCGGCTGGTGATCCTGGCTCCTCCCACGAACTCCCGGCATGAGGCCCTCTTCCACAGCGCGGAAGACCATGCCTGGGCCTGGGAGGCCCTGCAGACGGCCTGCCGGGATTCCGGGATCCCGCTGTGGGATCTCCGGCAGGAATTCCCCGACGAGGATTTCGCCGACGGGGTGCATCTCCAGAAACGCGTGATCCCTGAATTCAACCGCCGCCTCGCCGAACGCCTCCGGACACTCGGGCCATGAGCTTCTCTACCCTGCCCTTCTTCAACTTCATCGCCCTCTTCATCTTGTTGTTCCTGGCACTGCGGAAGGTGGTGAGTCAAAGACTCCTGCTCCTGGCCGGCAGTTGGGCCTTCTACGGCTTCTGGAGTCCCGGCTTTCTCCTTCTACTGGTGGGGGCTTCTCTCCTGGGGCATGGTGCGGGCCTGGCCATCGGGGCCCGCCCCGGAGACAGGGCCCACGGACGGCGGTGGGTGGCCGCCACCTCTGTCCTTCTCCTTTGCAACCTGGCCTTCTTCAAGTACCTCCCCGTCGAGGGCGTCACCCTCCCCCTGGCCATCTCGTTCTACACCTTCGAGATCCTCAGCTACGTGGTCGATGTGCACAAGGGAAGGGTGGAGGCGCGACGGAGCTTCACCGACACCGCCCTCTTCATCGCCTTCTTTCCCCACCTCATTGCCGGTCCCATCCTGAGGGCGGGCGACTTCTTCAGGCAACTTCCCACGCCTGGAACCGCCTTCACCCTGAGCCTCGAGAACACGGCCTGGGCCCTCCAGCGTTTTGTCTGGGGCCTGGTGAAAAAACTCCTGGTCTCCCCCTGTCTGTCCGACGTGGTGGACCCGGTGTTCGCCGACCCCGCGTCCTATTCCGGCGCCAGGCTCGCCGCCGCCGCCCTCTTCTTCAGCGCCCAGTTGTATGTGGACTTCAGCGCCTACTCCGACATGGCCCTCGCGCTGGGCCGTTTCTTCGGGATACGGCTCCCGGAGAACTTCAACAACCCCTACTTCGCCCGCAACATCCAGGACTTCTGGAAACGCTGGCACATGACACTCTCCTCCTGGCTGACCGATTACATGTACACACCCCTCCAGCTCACGCGCCGGATCCCCACCGGGACCTGCCTGATGATCACGATGGGTCTCTGCGGTCTCTGGCACGGGGCGGGCTCCACCTTTGTGGTCTGGGGACTCTTTCACGGCGTCCTCCTGGTGCTCTACAGCCGCTTCCAGCACCTCCGGATCCCCCCCGTGATCATGGGTCTGGCCACTTATCTTTTGTGCACGGCCGGACTCGTGATCTTCAGAGCCGAAAGCCTGCCCGAGGCCGGCCTGGCCCTGCAACACATCGGTGCTTTCCTTGCGGGCCACGACAACCCAGGCCGATGGATCTCCCTGCGCGAAGGGGGCCTGGCCTTCGGCCTGGTGGCCCTGGCCAGCATGGCTTATGAAAGAGGCTGGCACCGCATCTGGGGTATGTTTCCGCCCCTCCTGCGCGGCGCCCTCACCGCAATGGGCCTCTGGGCATCCCTGGCCTTCTCCTTTGGCGGCCAAAAGCCCTTTTACTACTTCATCTTTTAGTCGCCTAGAGGGAGAATGGCTCCCATGCGCTTCCAGGATATTGTCGACGCCGTGACAAAGGCCTCACCCCTGCAGGACAAGGCCCTGAGGCCCTACCTTGCCGGACGCGACAAGGTATTTTGGGAAAGAGCCGAGGGATTCACGCGCACCTACGGCACCTGGATGGCCTCGAAGGGTTGGGGTGCCGCCGACATGGCCGGCGCCTACAACCGCATGTGTGCCGAGTTCGTCTCCGAGCAGATGAAATTCCTGCGCACCGGTCGCTACTCGTGCCGGAGCCTCGAGGAGGCCCAGCGCACGGTGTACCAGGATGGTGAGCGCATGCGCACCTACATGCTGGGACTGGCGCTCTCGCAATTCCTGTGGCCCAACCATTACGCCATCCTCGATTTCTACCTACGCTTCCTGCGGAGCCAGGCCCCGCGCGTGACCCGCCACCTCGAGGTGGGCGCCGGCCACGGTCTCTTCCTGATCGAGGCCCTGCGCCAGACGCCCCGGGCCCGCCACAGCGTGGTGGACCTCAGTCCCACCTCGCTGGACCTCAGCCGGGAACTCTGCACACAGGAAGGGTTGACCCACCCCTCCTTCCAACTGGCCGACTTTCTGGACCTGCCGGCGGATGGCGGGCATGACCTGGTGGTGATGGGCGAGGTCCTGGAGCACACTGAAAAACCGGTGGAGCTCCTGGAGAAACTGCGGTCGGTGCTGGCCAGGGATGGGCGGGCTTTCGTGACCACCTGCTCCAACTGCCCCGCCATCGACCACATCGCCCAGTTTGAAAGCCTGGACGAGATCCGGAGCCTGATGTCTACCTGCGGTTTCACCATCCTGGAGGAACTGGCCCTCCCCGTGGATGAGAGAGGCGAGCAGGACCCCGACTCGGGCCTGCCCCAACTGGGCCACAACTGGGCGGGGGTGCTTTCATGAACGCTCCCGGACTCTTGGCCGACCTCGATCTTCTCCTGATGATCCGCGCCTTCGAGGAGCATCTTCTGGAACTCTTTTCCAAGGGCCTTCTTTCGGGCACCACCCACACCTCCCTCGGGCAGGAGATCGTACCGGTGGCTCTCCGGACTAGCCTCACCCGGGAGGACTGGATCTTTTCAAACCACCGGGGTCACGCACACTTCCTGGCACTCCATGAGGACTTCAAGGG
>JBFWNO010000035.1:0-22456 GCA_050251015.1 Planctomycetota bacterium | reverse complement strand
CACGAGATCCCCACAGGGAGGGTGATGTCCCACGCCGGGGCCTCGACTTCCATCCCGAACCAGCGGAGCACCGCACAGGTGGAACCCGAGAGAAAGATTGCATACTTGAACCATCCCAGGAACCCGAGGTTGCTGACAAGGCTGAACACCAACCAACCCTTGTTCCCCGAACCAGCAGCAATGCGCTGTGCCGCGATGTAATCGATGAGAACACTGAAGGTCACCAGTAGAATGAACGCGGGGTTCCAGGCCATGTAGAAAAAGATGCTGGCGGCAAGCAACCAGCGTTGGCGGCTCATCACACCGGGCAACAGGCGGAACACCCCGTAGACCAGGATGAAGAAAAGAAGGAATTGAACCGTGGGGAAAATCATGGTCGACCACCGGCCCGCACAAGACCCCGGGATTCCGCGATGGCCCTGGCGCACAGCTCGACTCCCTTGGCGTTGAGGTGCGAGGCGTCCATGTACAGCGCCCGTGCGCCATCCGGGCTCCCGCTGGCTTCCTGGATGAGGAGGGGGGCAAGATCCAGCACCCACCGATCCTTGGCCAACCGGGGGAGTAACTGTTCAGACAGGGGGTCGGACCCCGCCTCCACATGCTCCCGGGGAGGAATGTAGACAATCTTCAGCTGGAATCCCTCCCGTAGCGCCAGCTCCTCCATGCGCCTAAGACCCTGGCTCACGATGCGCCAGGGCTCCCCCTCACCAAGTGCCAACTGTTCAATTTCTCTCCGGTGCTTGCTAGCTTCCAGGGCCCTGTTTTCAGGCGGCCGCACCTTGAGAATCACCAAAGAATTGTGCCAGACATTGGCGCTGAAACCATAGAGCAAGGAATGCTCGCGAAGCCACGGCTTTCCCGGCAATCTCAAGTGGAGGGCCTCCCCGGCTTCGCGCTCCCGCTGAGACTTAAGCCAGGCCTCGGTCTCGATCTCATGGAAGGCCGCATCCGAAGAATCCATCGTGGTATGGGGGGAACTCAGGTGCGTGGGCGTGAAGACCCACACCACCACATCGGGCTTGAGAGGCAGGACGGTGTGTTCCAGAAAAGCCGCCTGTTGAAGAGCATTGGTGCCGCTCAATCCAGCATTGATGATCTCATATCCATGCACTGGTGCCTCCATGAATCGTCCCACGACCATTGGGAGTGTTCCATTCAACGGCCCCCTCTGCCCCGCTGTCACAGAATCACCCAAGAAGGCGATGCGGGGGGAGGTTGTATTGATTTCCAGCTCATCGCTGCGCAAGCCTTGCGGGTTGATCCATGTGCCCCAGATCCTGGCACCGGGCTTCCAGACATAGCCCAACCCTTGAACGGGGGCCTGCATGAAGACAGCGTTATCGTGGTAACCCCGGAATGAAAGCGCGAATATGTCGGACGCCCAAGAGGCCACCCCGTCCGCAACGGCCAGGGTGAGCACAAAGGCCAGAAGCGCGGCCGTGAGGGGTTTCTTAGTCACAGTGCCATTCTCCCACATGATAAAATCGCCGTCACCATGACAGGGCCCACGAAACGTAGCCGGCCCTCCAGGCCCTGGCCAAGGACCACCAAGGCCCAGACCCTGGCCCTCCTGGCACCCAAGGTGAAGCTCAGCCGCGTGGCCGAATTGTGTGTGGCCACCCTGGCGGACCTGCGCAAGAACGAGGCCTCCCTGGTGACACGGATCCAAAGCGCCCTCAAGGGTCGGTTGTTGGCTGTACGATCCTCACACAGTTCCGAGGATGCCGAAGGATCGAGCCTTGCGGGGAAATACGCCTCGATACTCCACGTACCCCGCCGGGATGCCAAGGCGCTGGGTGAGGCCCTCAGGAAGGTGGCTTCCTCCTACGGCACCAAGGCCCGCGGCTCCGAGGAGATCCTCATCCAGAACATGGTCGAGGACGTGACGATGGCGGGCGTGGTATTCACCCGGGAGATCCTCAGTGGGGCCCCCTACTATGTCATCAGCCTGGAGACGGGAGGCCGCACTGACGGCATCACCTCCGGGAGGGCCGGCGGTGCCCTTTATCTGAGCCGGCTGGAAAAGCCTCCCAAGGCTTGGAGCCGCCTCGTCGCCTCCCTCAGGGAAGTGGAAACCATCCTTGGGAGCGATGCCTTGGACATTGAATTGGCCATCTCCAAGGGAGGCCAGATCCATCTTCTTCAAGCCCGGCCCCTTGTTCAGGCCTCAAAGGGACGACCCGCCTGCAATGATGCCAGACTGGCCCAGCGCCTGCGTGGAGCCCTGGATTTGGTGCGGGCCATCTCTGCCCCCCAGCCCCATCTGGTGGGTGCTTCCACCATTCTCGGGAACATGCCCGACTGGAATCCCGCGGAAATCCTTGGGGCGCACCCCCGTCCCCTCGACCTGTCCCTCTACCGCCATCTGGTCACCGACGAGATCTGGCAGAGAGCCCGCCGCTCACTGGGCTACCAGAACGTGGCCCCGGCTCCCCTCCTGCGCACCATCCTCGGCAGGCCCACCATCGATGTGAGGTTGAGCCTCAACAGCTTTCTCCCCGCCACCCTTCCCCTGGCTACGTCAGAGGCCCTGGTGGAGGAAGCCCTTCGGAGGCTGGCGCTCCATCCCGAACTCCAGGACAAGATCGAATTCGAGCTCACCGTCACCTGCCACCGCTTCGACATGGAGACCCACCTTGCCAAGGTAGCCGGAAGCCTGAGCGGGCCCCAGCGGAAACACGTGGCGCGTTCGCATCTTCACCTGACCCGCGAGATTCTCCGCTCCTTTCCTTCGCATCTACGTTCGGATCTCGCCTCCATCACGGAATTGGGATCAAGGCGCCAGCGCCTCTTGGTCTCCAAACCCTCCGATCTTTTGGAGTCCCTCCATGGAGTGCGCATGCTCCTGGATGATTGCCGGGAGTTGGGCACCCTGCCCTTCGCCAGGCTGGCCAGGCTGGCTTTCATCGGCAAGACCCTCCTGGTGAGCGCCCAAGAGGCCGGACTTGTCCCGCGTTCCGAGGTCGAGGGTTTCCTGCAGGGACTTTCCACTGTGGCCGGACATATGGAAGAAGACAGCCTGCTGTTGGCCGGCGGTAAGCTGGCCCGTGCCGACTTCCTCGAGCGTTACGGCCATCTGCGTCCCGGAACCTATGACATCACCTCCCCTACCTATGCCGATGATCCCTCGCGCCTGGGTTCGGCCCCCGCCCGACAGGGTGCGGCACCCAAGGGGCTCTCGGCCGATTCCTTGTCGAGACTCGACAAGGCTTCCCGCTCCCAGTTGGACGTCGGGGCTTTCGAGCTCCTGACTTTCATCAAACTGTCGCTTGAGGCCCGCGAGGACGCCAAGTTCGAGTTCACTCGCAACCTCTCGGCGGCCCTGGACCTCCTGGTGCGGGCTCTCAAGAAGGAGGGGTTCACCCGTGAAGACATTGCCCATCTTGAACTCGGGGACCTGGAAATCGACCGCCTGGCGGCCGATCCCTCGGGTCTCCAATCCATCAGGGATCTCGCAGAATCGCGCCGACGTCGTCATGCGGAGGAGGCCCTTTTGAGGGTCCCTCCCGTCATCTGCGGCCCCGGGGATCTTGTCTCGGTGCAGCATCCGGCGAGCGTTCCCAATTTTGTGGCCTCCAAGAGAGTGAAGGCTGCCCCCCTCCTCCTGGAGGGTACCTCGAAGACCAGCCCCAAGGGCCGCATCGTCCTCATCCGCAGCGCCGACCCGGGTTGGGATTGGATCTTCACGCATGGGCCGGCGGGGTTGGTGACGGAATATGGCGGCGTGGCCTCGCACATGGCCATCCGTTGCGCCGAGTTCGGGTTGAGTGCGGCCATCGGCTGTGGATCCGAGATCTTCAACCGCCTGCTTAGGCTCAAGATGATCGACCTGGATCCGGCGACAGCCTATGTCGGCGAGTCGCGCCCATGATCGTCTTGGCCACCCTGAATCACGAACGTGAACATCGAGGAGGTTGTCAGACCCTCGATGACGACTATGTGACATTGTTCGAGGCTTGTGGAGCCCACCTGCTGGCCCTGCCATCCTCTCAGCAACTCCCTTCCGATGTCCAACTCGACGGATTCGGAGCCCGTGGTCTTCTGCTGACGGGGGGCAACGATGTGGATCCGGCCCTGTACGGACAGGCCAACACCCATAGCAGGGGTCTCTCGGCCCAACGCGATGCCTTCGAATCCAGGCTGCTCGAGTGGGCCATGTGCCGCCACCTTCCCGTGCTGGGTATCTGCCGGGGATTCCAGTTCCTCAATGCCCGACTGGGTGGATCGTTGCATCAAGATCTTTCCCTCATCAAAGAGAAACATGAGGGAAGAGGGATCCACACGGTGGACCTGGAGCCGGAAGCCCAGAAACTTCTCGGCGTTGGTGCAAGCCACGAAGTGGATTCCCGCCATCACCAGTGTGTGACGAACTCTACCCTAAGCCCCTTGGCAAAGGCCTGGGCCCACTGCGGTGCCGTGGTGGAGGCTTACAACATTCCGGGAAAGCCCGTCGCCGCGGTGCAGTGGCATCCGGAAAGTCCCAAGAGTGCCCGGAACCTCTCTCAGGCCCTGGCCACGGCCTTCCTCCAGCGCCGGGCCTATTGGAGCGTCTCATGAGGGCGATTATCCTGGCGGCAGGGCGCGGCAGTCGGCTGGGTCATCCCCACAACCGCCGTCCCAAGTGCCTTCTGCCCTTCCTGGAAAAACCCCTTCTGGAATGGACCCTGGGCACTCTCCGGGCTGAGGGCTTCACCGACATCCACCTTGTCACGGGATGGCATGCCGAAGAGATCTCCTTTGCCGGCGTAACACTCCATCACAATGCAGCCCACCTATCCACCAACATGGTCCACTCGCTTTTCTGTTCCGGGACATCTTTCAGGGGAGATGTACTGGTGAGCTACGCGGACATCCTTTACGAACGTCGGATTCTCCGGGCCCTGATGAAATCCAAGGGCCTGCTTCGGGTGGTGGTAGACGACGATTTCAAACCCTACTACCAACACCGCTTTGGAGGGAACCTGGGAGATGCGGAGAGTCTTGTGCTGGAAGGCAGCATGATCCGCGAGATCGGCACCCCCAGGCCTGATCCGGGGAAAGTCCAGGGTCAGTATCTTGGTCTTGTAGCCTTCAACGCCGAGGGATGTCGGAAGGCTTGGAGCCAATGGCACAGGCTGCGGTCTGCTTCCAATGGAGGCCTTTGGCGCCACAGCCGCTCGGTCTCAAAGGCCTGCATGACGGACTTCATCCAGGAACTCATCGACACCGGAACACCGGCCCAAGCGGTGCGCGTGCAAAGGGGCTGGCTGGAATTCGATACGGGTGCAGAGCTACGCGCCTACAATCTTTGGGAACGCGAGAGCATCCTGGGCCGCTACATCAATGTCAGGGAGTGCGGAGGATGAGAGCCCTTATCCTTGCGGCTGGCGCGGGCGGACGGTCCCGCAGTTTCGAGAGGCACAGGCCTTCCTGCATGTTCGAGCTCGGGGATCGCACCCTGCTCGCGGCGCAGGCGGAAGCCCTGCTCTCCAGGGATATCCGGTCCATCACCGCCATCACCGGATTTGGCCACGAAAGCGTGAGGGCCTCTGGGGTGGAAACTCTCCACAACTCCCAATGGAAGGAGACCAACATCCTGGCCTCATTGGTTCTGGGATGGGACAGGGGCGAAGATCTTGTGGTGACGTACGGCGACATTCTCTTTGATCCAGCCTTGCTGGATGCCCTCGTCTGCAGCCCTCACGATGTCACGCTCCTGCACGACACGCTCTGGCAGACGCCCTATGCCCACCGCCTCGATAAGACACCCGCCAGTGCGGAAATGGTGATCTCCGGCAATCTGGCCCAAGTGGAACTGATTGGCAAACACCTGCCCTTCCCGGACACCATCTCGGGGGAATTCGTAGGGTTGTTGCGGCTGAAAGGTAAGGGCCTAGAGGCCCTACGCACGTTGTACCGGAAATTGCAGGGTCGCCAAGCGACCCATCCACTCCAGCGAGCTCGCAACCTGCAGGTTGCCGCTCTCACCGACCTGCTCCAGGAATACATCGACGAAGGCGGGCTCGTGCACTCCCTCCCTGTCAAACGCGGTTGGGTGGAGATCGATTCCATCATGGACTATGAGCGCGCCAAGGTCATGGCGGCTAGGGAAGGCGTGTTATCTCTCTTGAAGTAGGGGCACCCTTTGTGGTCGCACTCTGTTCCGGACACCCACATGGGGTGTCCCTACATTTAATATTTATTTGTGGCTGTTCATCGTCAAGTGACGCTCGAATTCCTCGGGTGTAGCCTCGCGGGTGTTTGTACTGCCGCAATTGGGACATTTAAGGGCAGTGACTCTTTTGCGAGTGATGAGGTGAAGCGCCCAGGCCAGCACAAGGAAGGCCGAGCCCGGCCAACCTCGTACCGCCCGCGGGAGGAGCACGAGTGCCAGAATGAGGGGCAGCCACTCCCGGAACCCGGCCCTCCATGGAACCATCAACCTGACACCCGGCCCGACCTCCCTCACACTGACGCAATGCAGGCAACGGAACCAGCGGGCCTTCCCTTCGGGAGTGGTGGCCAGGTCTCGGCGGCGGAGGATGGTGTAAAGAATGAGGGCCGGGCCGATGTTCACCAAGGCGAATTCAATGAAGCGGCCCATGGCTCCGATTGTAATATGATGAGAGCATGACCCACCCCCCCATGCCCGCCATCCGCGTGATGATGATGCCCAAGGACACCAACGCCCTTGGTAGCATTTTCGGGGGCGTGATCCTCAGCCACATCGACTTGGCCGGGGCCCAGGAGGCCGCCAAGGCGGGCCTTCACAAGTATGTCACCGTGGCCATGGACCAGGTGGTGTTCAAGGAACCCGTCTTCGTGGGCGACACCGTGAGCTTCTACACCTCAACCGAGAAGATCGGGCGCACCAGCATCTCTGTCAGGGTCAAGGTGCGGGCCGTGCGGCGCATGAAGCCCCTCGACGAGGAAGTGGATGTCACCGAGGCCCTGGTCACCTTCGTGGCTGTGGACGACGACCGCCGCCCCATTCCGATCAAGAAGGGTTAGGGAGCCAGCGCACCCGCGATCAGGGGGTCCGACATCTGGTCCTTGAGCACGCGCACCAATTCCTCTCGGGGCACGCCCAGGGTCAGGAGGGCGCGCGCCGCAGCGGCTCTGACCACCGTGTCGTTGTCGAGCAGGAGGGGATCCAGCGCTTCGCGGGGGCACTTGGCCAGGGCCAGGGCCTCGATAGCTCCCAGCCGCAGGCGCCGCTCGGGTGACGTGAGCAGCTCCTTTAAGGGCGCATGGGCCGACTCGCCCAAGGAACCGAGGGCCCCGCAGACCGCCGACCTCACCTCGAAGCGATCGTCACCGAGAAGGTTCATCAGGGATTTTGCCGCCGCCTGCCCTCCCAGGTGGGCCACATACAGGGAGCAACTCACCAGCATCCGGCGCGCCGATCCCGGCTTGAGGCGGCCCAGGGCCTCGGGCAGAGCGCTGTCATCCTTGAATCGGCCGAGCACCCCCAACACGGAACCGAAATGGCCCTCATCTTTCAGCAGCCTTAGGAGTGGTGCCTTCAAACTCTTGTCCATGGGCACATCCGCCTGCACCAGCATCGTGAGGGTGGCCTGCCTGACATCCTTGGAGGGATGGTTGAGGCCGGTGGAGTAGAACGGGAGACCCTTTTCCTTGAGGGGGTTAAGGATGCCCCAGACTGCCCGGAACTTCAGAGTGTTGTTGATGGTCGGCTGTTTGAGGATGAGGTAGGCCAGTATTTTCGGTTCCATGGTGAGGTTTCCACGAGCCTCCTCGGTTTTAGCCTTCTGCTCGCCTACCGTCCACTGGCAACTTTCCTCCCACAGGGGTTCCATGCGGGCCCTGTCTTCTGCGGTCAGGCCGGAGGGATCCGCAGATGGATCCTGGGGGGACGCGGGATCCGCCGTCACAACACCGGTGGTGGTGTTCGTGGTGTACGAGGGGCCATCGGAGGATACAGGATTGGCATCAAGGGCCGATGGAACGGCAAGGAGCACTCCCATCACGGCAACCCAGCCTCTCATCGGGAACCTTCCTCGGGCGGCTTGCTGTGGAGGTCGATGCTCAGTCCCAAACCGGGCTTCACGCGGATCTGGTCGTCTGCACCTCCGGAACGGTAACTGTCCTCGCCACCCACATCCACCTGGATGCCCAGCGAGGGAAGGTTCCTGGATGGCGTGCCCATCCCGACCTGCACCTCCGGACGGCCTGTCAGATAGGTATCGTTCCCCCCCAGATCGATCAAAAGGGCCACGGAATTGTTGATGGCCCCACCCATGGCCGTGGATCCGCCCACATAGGTGTCGTTTCCACCACCTTCAAAAAGGACCGCCGTGGAGAGATCATGGGCGCCCCCCACCCCAATCCCGTTGCGGATGGTGTAGACATCGTTCCCGCCAAGATCCAGAAGGTAACCCGACGCCTGGTGGATCCCCGCACAGGTTCCATATTGAACGCAGGAGTAGCGGTCGTTCCCGCCTTCCTCCCAAAGGTGCCCCACCGAAAACCAATACCCCACCGCCTGGCCGTAGATGTCGCTGAGGTATTCATCGTTCCCGGCACCATCATGCAGGATGCCGATCCCGCCGGCCAGCTCCTCGTAACGGTAGCCGCAAGCGGCACCCTGGCCAAAGCACAGGTATTGGTCCTCGAAGAGGGGCTTATGCAGTCTTTCTCCTCCCAGTAAGTAAAGGTCGTTTCCCTCACGATCTTCCAGGAGTCCCACGCCCAGGGTACGGGCCATTCCCTGCGCATCCCTTCCGGCCCTGTAGGAATCACGGCCCGCCGCATCAAAGAGGAAACCCGTGCCCCAGGCACCATGGCCTTGTGCAGCCTGGGATGCCTGGTAGGTGTCGTGACCCGCCTCATCCACCAGGATCCCCATGCCCAGCACCGCAGCACCTTGGGCCAGGGTGCCGGCCTGATAGACATCATCACCCTCCATGTCCCAGAGAATCGCGCAGCCCCCCAGGGCCCCGCCCTGACCCGATTCCTTGGAACGGTAACGATCATGTCCTCCCGCATCCACTACCACGGAGACTGGGAGTCCCGGCGAGGCACAGGCGCCCGCTTCATACAGGTCATCCCCGCCCAGGTCGACGACCAGGGCGGTCTCGGCATGATGGCGGTCATCTCCCCTGCCCGAGATCACCACCAGGCCAAGGCTGGTCTTGAATTCATGATGAAAGGACAGTTCATTCCTCAAAGTCGTCTTGCGCAATGCCTCGGACAGTTTCTCCACCGCCTCCAACACGTTCAAGGACGGGCCCTGCAGGGATCCCGCCCTGGCCCTGGCCATCGAGGTGAAGGCTTTGAAATCTTCAGGCGAAGCACTGCGGCCCTGGGTGTCCTTCCATTCATCCAAATACGCCCCATGCGCGCCCCTCAGGAGGGCGTCATCCCAGGGGATCTGGCGGCAAACCGTTTGGGCCCGGCGCATGGCCCCCAGCAGGCTGCCCACCTCGCTGCGCACCGAGGAGGGCAGGCAGGCCAGGATATCGCCGAGGGTCCCGTGCTCGGACTCGGGAAACTGGGCATACATCGAACCTGATTCCGAGGCCCCCTTTCTCTCGGGTGTCCATCCGACAAGCGAGGGAAGGGAAGCTCCCAGGGCTGATGCAGACAGGGTCCCGAATTCAGTCCGGGTTTTCCGGGCCCAGGCCAGGTGAGCCAGGGGATCCACGAGAGCCTCCCGGACTCGAGCCGGAAGATCTGTGGATGTCACCACGATCCGCTCAAAGGCTAGGTCGACCCGGGTCAGCCCGGCGGCCTCCAGTCCCTGGTCCAGGGCGAGCTCCCATCCCTCGGCAATCCTGGAGCCATCCGCAGCACAGAGCGAAACAAGCGCCGCGATCCAGGTGACGCGGAATCCCGCTTTCATTCCCACTCGATGGTGGAGGGAGGTTTGGAGGAGATGTCGTAAACCACCCGGTTGATGCCCCGGACCTCGTTGATGATGCGCGAGGAGACCCGCGCAAGGATCTCGTGGGGCAGTCGGGTCCAATCGGCCGTCATCACATCCTCGGAACCGACACACCGCAGGGCACAGACTCTTTCGTAGGTCCTGCCATCCCCCATCACACCCGTCGAGCGCACGGGCAGGAGCACGGCAAAGGCCTGGAAACACTTGGAATACCAGCCCGAGTTCCTGAGCTCCTCGATAAAGATGGCATCGGCTTGGCGCAGGATGTCACAGGCTTCGCGGGTGACCTCGCCGGGCACGCGCACGGCCAGGCCCGGGCCGGGGAAAGGGTGCCTATCAACCAGGGCCTCCGAGAGCCCCAGTTCCCGCCCAAGGGTTCTCACCTCATCCTTGAACAGCTCACGGAGGGGCTCCACCAGCTCGAAACCCAGCTTCTCGGGAAGACCGCCAACATTGTGGTGGCTCTTGATGCTGTGAGCGAGCTTGCCCCCTGTGCCGGCACTTTCAATCACATCGGAGTGGATGGTGCCCTGAGCAAGGTAGCGCACACCTTGGAGCTTCTTGGCCTCCTCTTGAAAGACGTCAATGAAGAGACCCCCAATGATCTTGCGCTTGCGCTCCGGGTCGGTGACGCCCATGAGAGCCGCAAAGTATCGCTCGGAGGCGTCCA
This sequence comes from Planctomycetota bacterium, assembly GCA_050251015.1. Lineage (GTDB taxonomy): Bacteria > Planctomycetota > JBFWNO01 > JBFWNO01 > JBFWNO01 > JBFWNO01. Next base: position 11,900 of record JBFWNO010000035.1, on the reverse strand, counting down.
CCACCACCAGGCGCGACCCCATCTCCTTGGCAAAAGCCTCCCTCACCTGCTCGGCCTCGCGGAGCCTGAGCAGTCCATGATCCACGAAGACGCAGGTGAGCTGGGAACCCACCGCCTTGAGAAGGAGCTTGGCCAGCACACTGGAATCCACACCCCCGCTGAGAGCGCAGAGCACCCTCTCTGAACCCACCCTGGCCCGGATGTCGGCCGTGGACTGGGAGATGTAGGAAGCCATGGTCCAGTCCTCCCGGGCCTTGCAGATGCCCAGGGCGAAATTCCGGAGCACCTTCAGTCCCTCGCGGGTATGGGTGACCTCAGGATGGAATTGGACGCCGTAGATCCCGCGTGCAGAGTCCTCCACGGCTGCATAGGGACAATGGTCCGTGGTGGCGGACACCATGAAACCCTCAGGAAGGCTCCCCAGCCTGTCGCCATGGCTCATCCAGACCTCGTGGTTTTCGTTCATGCCTTCAAGCAGGCGACTGGGGGCCGGAAACTTAAGCCGGGCATGGCCGTATTCGCCACTCATTCCCTTGACCACCTCGCCTCCCAAGGCGCGGGTTGTGGTCTGCAAGCCATAACAAATGCCCAACACCGGTACACCCAAGGAGAAAATCGCCGGATCCACCTGCGGAGCGCCGGCCTCATAGACACTTGACGGGCCCCCGGAAAGCACCAGCCCCCTGAGGCGTGACTTGGGAATGCGGTCGGCCTTCACCGTACCCGGAAGGACATCGGCATGCAATTTCAGGTCTCGCAAACGCCGGCAAATCAGCCGAGCTGTCTGGCCCCCGAAATCAAGGACATAAAAACTCGGAGTGTCCATGGATGGGAATCCTCCTCAGGCCTCGTCTTCATAGTAGGAATCGTCATCCTCGTCCTCGTCATCTTCCTCTTCATCATCCTCATCGTCTTCATCATCCAGATCCTCGTCATCCTCAAGGTCCTCGGATTCCTGCTTCTCGCTGTCATCCTCCTCATCCTCATCTTCATCTTCATCATCCTCGGTCTGGAAGAACTCGATGGGGGCGTCGACTTCCCGGCTGACCTGGGCCAGCGCGATGAGATCCGACAGGAAATTCTCGAAAGCATCCGCCTCGGACCTCTTGAGCTTGAAGGAGTCCAGGTGCTTCTCGAGAAGCTGGATCTCATCGTGAAGGTCGTGGATGTGGCTCACATCCACTTCGCCGCCGTGCTCCAGGAGTTCCATGAGGCTGTCCGGTGACAGAATGCTCAGGCGGGAGAAGGTGTCGTCCTTGGCGATCTTAGGGAGGATCTTCTTGAGCAAGGGCAGCAAGGCGGCCTCGTCAAAATCGACCGCATGACGCACGCCCTCCTCCTCGAACTGGTCCTCATCCTCGTTGTGAACAACATCACCGCGAACCAAGGCTCTCAGGCTCATCGCCGCCCTCCTCTCAGACCGGTATTGTAACGCCTCACCAATCCCCGAGTTCCCTCCGGACACGCTGGTGGAGGGGGTGGCCGGGATCAGGAATCAGCCTGAGAAGACGCCGCAGGCAGACCTCAGATCCACCCCCATCACCGCGACGCCGATGCAAGCGTGATTCCAGCAGCAGCCGATCCGCTTCCTCCCTCTGGATCATCAGGAGCCTCGACCTGATGTCCGTAACACGCAGGGAAAGGGTCCCTGGAGACGATGTGAGCGCCAGTAGGGCCGAGGCTTCCTCAGCCTGGGTGAGGGCCAGCCACAGGGTCCCCGGATCGCGGGATGTGTCCGCGGCCGCATGTTCCGCCTGCTCGCACAAATGCAGGGCCCTAGCCTTTTTCACATCCTCCCCCAGGGAAAGGTCCGGATGGGCCACCGGAATGCAGGGTGTGAAGGACTCCATCTGAGCTCCTGGGGCGTCTAGTTGCAGCCGAGAGGGCAGGGCCCACGCTGCCACGCCAAGGGCCACAACAAGGATCGACAGGCCTGCCAATCTCAGGCGCACTTCCGAAACTCCAGTACCTCACCCTCGTTAAGACGCCGGCAGGACCCGGCAGGCAATTCGAGCGCGCTGTCGGCCGAGGGGCACGACACCAGGCGGAAGGATCCCACATCAAGACAACGCCGGATCACCCTGCGGGACCCGTCAAGAAAATACACATCAAGGGGAAAACGCATGAAGGTTGTCTGCAAGGAGCGGCAGTCGGGAAACCAGAGCGCCTGATCCCGGAGTCCCTCTCGGGCCTGACCCATCCAGCCGATGAGGCGTCCGAGAAAGTCCGAACGCTCGGCTGCCCTCACCCAGGGCTCCCCCCCGCGGCTCAGGGAGTAATCCACGCGAGATCCAGGAGAAAGGGCCCGAGCAGGGCCATCAACACATTCGGGAAGATACACAAGGCCAGCGGAGCCAGAAGAAGCACGGGAACACGGAGGGCACGGGCCTCGGCCTTGTCGAGGCGACGGCGGCGCCACAGGTCGGCCTGGCGCTCGAGTGTTTCTCCCAAGGACACGCCCTGGGACTCCCCAAGCTCCAGGGACCTAAGGAATTCTCCGGCACAGGGGAAGACCCGCGACACCCCAGAAAAGGCCTCGGATCTCGATTGGCCCAGCCTCAACCGGGAGAGGGCCTCGGCAAGACCGCTCGAGAGAGGGCCCCGACCCTTGGTCACCGCGAAGGCCAGGGAGGATTCCAGATCCCTTCCCGCGCTGACTCCCAGGGCGACAGCACCGGCGATATGGCCCACCTCCCCCTCCGACATCTCCAACCTGGCCCGCCTGCGGGCCTCAATCCAGAGAGGGGGCAGGCAGGCCATCAAGACAGCCATCAGCGGGAGAGGCCAGGGGAGCAGGGCGAGCATCAGGGTGAGGGCCGCCATCAGCAGAAGACAATGACCCAGCCAGCGCTCGGCCCCGGGGTAACCCGCCTGCTCCAGCCACAAGCGGAAGGCTGGGGAGGGTGCCAAGCGCCAGACTCCCCAGGGGACCAGGGCAACCGCCAGGCCCAGAGCCAGGGAAGTCAGGATCTCCATCACATCAGGCCGGGGATCCCAAGGCCCCCGGTGACGGCTTCCATCTCGCGACGTGCCAGCTCGCGCGACTCCTTGATGGCGTTGTTCACGGCGGCCAACACAAGGTCTTCCAGGGTCCCCACGTCGGAAGGGTCCACAGCCGATGGGTCGATCTTCACCGAGACGAGATCCTGCTGGCCTGTAGCCATGGCCTTCACGGCCCCGCCACCTGCACTGCCCTCAACAATGCGCTCGGCAAGGTCCTTTTGCACGCGCTTGACCTCGTCCTGCATCTTCTGGGCCTGCTTCATCAACGATCCGAAATCCATTCCTTGGCGCATGAGTGTTCTCCTTCTGATGTCAGTCGATGAAACGGCCCTTGAAGATGTCCTGGGCGCGGCGTGTCACGTCATCGACCGCCTGGGGTGGGACGTCAACGGGCTTGTCTTCTGGAAGACTTTCCTCTTCATCGGGGATGTAGGGTTTCTCGGGAGCCCTCACCTCGATCTTTCCCCCAGGCTTCAGCCAGGGAGCCAGGGCCGAGCGCAGAGCGGGCTCGGCCTCCTTGCGGGAAATCAGGTCGCGGTGGAAGACCTGGGGAACTTCGATCAGCACCCCGCCTGGCCGTGACATGGCTAGGGCCCCTGCCAGGCAACCCGCAAGCGTGCGGTGGCCCGACTCTTCCAGTCGACGGGCCAAGAGCGGTCCGGAAAGCTCGCTGAGGGGCTTGGTTCCTTCGGGAAGAGGCTGGGCGGCGGGGGTTGCAGCAACGGGCGTAGCGGCAGTGACACCCGTACCCTGGGCCAGCTTTGCCGCGCTGATGGACAGCAATGTGCAGGACATCGGGTCGGGGCCGAGTTGGGATCTCAGTGCCAGCAAGGCGGTCCCTTGAGCGATGAGTTTCTCGGGTGGGGCCTTCTCTTGACCCAATCCGTGATCCACGGCCCCAAGGACCTGCTCCAGCCGGCGTCGCAGGAGCTGGATCCACTGGTCGACAAGGGCGCGGGGATCCGATCCCGAGGACATCAGGCCATCTAAGAGGGTCAACGCCGGTCCCACCCTTCCCTCCAGTACATGGTCGGCGATCTCCACAATGTGCGATGGGAGAGCTTCGCCCGACAGACGGCGAAGGGCCTCGCGCGTGACCGTGCCCTCGGACCCCAACTGGTCCAGAAGCGAAAGGGCGTTGCGCACACTGCCGGAGGAAAGGCGGGCCAGTTCCCATGAGGCGCCCTCCTCAAACTTAAGACCCTCACTTTCCGCCACCTTCTTGAGGTACCGGTCAAGCGTCTCAACAGGGACCGGGGAGAGGTCGTGCCGCTGGCAACGGGCCCTCACGGTGGCCGGAATCCGGTCGGGTTCCGTGGTGGCCAGGATGAATTTCACATGGGAGGGAGGCTCCTCCAGGGTCTTGAGCAGGGCGTTGAAGGCCGCCGTCGAGAGCATGTGGACCTCATCGATGATGATGATGCGGTAGCGCGACTGCTGAGGCAGGAATTCCACGTGCTCCCGCAGGGCCCTCACCTCGTCGACACGGTTGTTGCTGGCGCCATCGATCTCCAGGAGGTCCAGGCTCTCCCCACCAAGAATGCTTCTACAGCTCTCGCAATCCCCGCAAGGCTTGGCGGTGGGTTCCTTCACCCCGGTGCAACTCAAGCAACGGGCCAAGATCCTCGCCGTGGTGGTCTTGCCCACCCCGCTGGGACCCGCCAGGAGCCAGGCCTGCGGCAGGCGGCCCGTCTCGAAGGCCCGAGTGAGCGAGCGGCACAGGCCCTCCTGCCCCACCATCTCTGTCAGGAGCTTGGGGCGCCATTTGCGGGACAGGACCTGGTATTCCCCTCCCCTGCTAGCTTCCGGTGACGCCGCTTTCTTCGCCATGTCCGGGCATTCTACTGGGAATTGAATGGACCGGACCTTCCAGGCCGGGCAACCCCACGGCACATGGGCGATCTCCTTAGGGCTGCTCCCGTCAGGGCCTGACCCGGTTCGAGAAACCTCCATTGCATGGGACCCGACCCTTCCAGCCCGGTCCGAAATTCGATGAGCCCCCTCACGACTTCTTCCCGCTCTTCTTTTTCGCGGGTTTTTCGGGCTCCGGCTCCGCCGTATTCTTCTCCTCGACAAGGATGCGGCCGCAGTTCGGGCAGCGCGTCAGTTCACTGCCGTGGCGCAGCCTGGCAATGAGATTGGCCGTCAGGTCCTTGTAGCACCCGGAACAAGATCCGTCCTCGCAAGCCACCAGGGCCTCGGCCCCAAAGCGGGTGTAGAGCCTTTCGTAATCCTCCAGGACGGCCTTGTCGACACCGGCTGTGACGAGGGACCTCTTCTGGCGGTGCTCTGCGATCGCGGATTCGATCGTCTCGGCCTCCCCCTTCGTGCTTTCTTCCAATTGGGCCCGGCGCGCCGCCACTTCGGCAAGGGAACTCTCCAACTTCGCCGACTCGGCCTTCAGGGTCTCCAGTTCCTCCATGAACTTGAGGGATTGTGACTCTGACTTCGCCACAGACTGGGCCTTCGCGCCCACCTGGGCGTTGAGCTCGTGGTAATCCTTAATGTGGCGGGAGTTCTTGAGCATGACCTTCTGGTTCTCGAGATCGGCACGGAGCTTCTCGGTTTCCAGTTCCATAAGCTTCAACTGGCTCTGGCGGTGCATCACACTGGACCCCAGCTTGGTGATCTTGGCACGGATCCCCTCCGCCTCGACGTCACAATCGCGGAGGCCCTTTCGAAGCTTCGCTAGGTCACCCTCAAGTGACGAGATTTCCAGGTCCGCGGAACGGATCTGGCGCAGGGTTTCAAGTGGAGAACTCAATTGCCCCCCCGCGTCCACATCTCAGGACCATCCAGGAAGCCCGACAGCTTGCGGGCCCTAATGGGGTGCTGGAGTTTGCGCACCGCCTTGGCCTCGATCTGTCTCACGCGCTCGCGCGTGACCTTGAAGATCTTGCCCACCTCCTCAAGCGTGTAGGTGTAGCCATCCTTCAGGCCGTAGCGGAGCTTGACGATCTCGCGCTCCCTGAACGTAAGGCTTGAAAGGACGGAATTGATTCTGTCCTTGAGCATTTCGGTGTTGGCGCTGTGGATGGGGTTCTCGGCTCCCTTGTCCTCAATGAAATCGGCGAAGTAGCTGTCCTCGTTCTCCCCCACGGGGCGGTCGAGCGAGATGGGCTGCTTGTAGATGTTCATCACGCGCTTGGCCTCCTCCACCGTCTTGTCGGCAGCGCGGGCCACCTCGTCGATGGTCGGCTTGCGGCCCGTCTCCTGCATGATCTTCTTGGAGGCGTTGCGGAGCTTGCTCATCGTCTCGATCATGTGCACCGGGATCCGGATGGTGCGGGCCTGGTCGGCGATGGCACGGGTGATGGCCTGGCGGATCCACCACGTGGCATAGGTCGAGAACTTGAAGCCGCGTTTGTACTCGTACTTCTCCACGGCCTTCATCAAACCCGTGTTGCCTTCCTGGATAAGATCCAGGAAGCTCAGACCGCGATTGCGGTACTTCTTGGCGATAGAGATCACTAGGCGCAAATTCCCGCTGGATAGATCCTTCTTGGCGCGTTCATACTGCGCCAAGCGCCCGTTGATCACGCGCACTTTGCGATCCACACGAAGGTAATCCATCATCAGCTCGGATTCGCGGGCCTTAAGCACCGACTCCATGGCCACCACTTCGGGGGACTGGGCCTTTCTCTTCTGGCGGTACTTCTGGATGGTCATGGCCAGCGCCCGGAGCTCGTGGTGCATCAGGCGGAAGGAATCGAGAAAGGGCTCGAGATTCTTCAGCTGGATGTAAGCCGAATCGGAGTTATTCTCCATGAGTTCCAAGAGCCTTCTCTTGCGCGAAAGCCGGCCCTTGAGGAGCTTGGCCTTGGCGTCACGTGAAAGGCGGGATGACTGCAAGGCTGCATGGTCCGCCACCTCCTCATCGGCAATCCTGCGCACGGAGGAAATTTGCCGTGGAAGCTTCTGGAGCATGGCTTCCTTCACACCCTCATCCTGACTGGGCACCTTGAGGGTGCGGTCCAGGGGGAGTTTGCGGTCCTGGACCTTCTCAAGGATCTCGATGGAGGGCCTCAGGCCGAAGTCGGTCGTCAGGAGTTGCCTGCGGAAGGAAGCGCGAGAGTCGTCGATGCGCTTGGCGAGTTGGATTTCCTCGTCACGGGTCAGCAGGGAGATTTCACCCATTTGCACCAGATACATGCGTACCGGGTCGTCGACCTTCTCGGTCATGCCCGGGACCTGCATCAATTCGATGGTCTTAGAACGCTGGACCACGCCCTCCGGGGTGATCTCACTCTCATCGACAAGCTCGATGCCCTGCTTGTTGAGGATGGAAAGTACCGCGTCAATGCGGGCGCTTGACACGTCAGTTTCGGGCAGAGTCTCGTTCATCTGCTTAAAGGTGATGTACCCCTGCTTCTTGCCCATCTCCGAGAGGGTCTGCAAGGCGGCCTCCACGGTGCCGGCACGGGTGTAACCCACGGCCGAACCCTTGTCGTCGGTGGCCGGAAGGCCGGGGCCCTCCGATTCACCATCGCCCAACTCACTACGCTTGTCCTTACGGGATTCCTGAAGGGCACCTTCGTCCTCATCGGAAGGCAGGGACTCGTCGAAATCGGGAAGGTCTTCCAACGCGCGGGGACGTCGGCCCGGGCCACGACCCGGGGCGCGCACCGGCACGGAACCCACCGGATGCACCGGGAGCGCAACCTTGGGCTTCTCGGCGACAGGCTTGCGGTCGGTCTTGGCCGAAGATTTGGAGGAGGATTTGGTGGAAGGTTTAGCAGAGGGCTTGGCCGCCGTCTTGGCGGCGGGCTTGGGCTTGGAGACCGTAGCCTTGGATTTCGGGCGGGTCAGGGAAGACTTCCCCCGGGTCTTGGATTTGGTTTTGGATTTGGCAACGGTCTTGGGCATGGGTCTCTCCTACGTGATTCAAGATGTCCGGCGCAAAGCGCCACTCAGGTCCTGGCTGAGCTTATATCGTGTGTCCATGAGGGTCCTGTAAGCGGCTTCATCCTGCCGTCCCCTGGCTTCCTGGGCCATGGAGTCCAGGGCGCGGATGCGGCGGCGCTTGAGACTTGCGAGACAGTCGCGGAACAAGGTCTGGGCCTCGTTTCCGCGAAGCTGGCGACAGTGAGAAAGGAGCTCGAGCTCGACGGGAGTCTGGAACAATCCTTCCACCACAGAGCTGGTGCTGGCCGGATTCACCGCGAGGTGCCCCATGACGGTGGATACCATCCGGCTCACAAGGGGGTGTTCCAACACGGTGTCCCCCATAGCTGCGACAAACTCCGGGGCCTTCGAGGGATCCTGGACCAAGGCCGTCAGGATGCCCAACTCGTCGCGGGGGGCCTGCTCGGAAACGACGGGTTCGGGTCGCGGGCGGGGCCGCGACGGCGGAACCTCGCGCACCATGGGCTTGAGTGTCGCCTCACTGACACCCGTCAGGTCGGAAAGCCTGTGCAAATACAACTCGCGACGCGCCGGGGACGGCATGACTCCCAGAAGGTCCAAGGTTTCCCGGGCATACGTGTGGACCCTGTCCGGGTCACCGGGGTTTTCCAGCCTCCGGAAACCGAACTCCACTGGATCCACCGATGTGGCCAGCGCCAGACGGAAGGGGTCGGAACCGCGGGCCACCAGAAGATCACAGGGATCCAGGCCCTCGGGCAAGGTGGCCAGCCGCACTTCCATGTCACCGGCCAAAAGGACCTTGAGGGCCCTGGCGGCACTGTCCTGGCCGGGCTTGTCCCCGTCCAGCGTCAGGATCACCCTGTCGGCCCAGCGGCGGATCAGACGGACATGGTCTTCGTTGATGGCCGTGCCCAAGGCGGCCACCACATGGTGGAAACCCATTTGGTGGGCCATGATCACGTCGGTATATCCCTCCACCAGGACCAGAGTCCTCTCGCGACGCAGGGCCGCGGTGGCGCGGTGGATTCCATAGAGATTCTGGGACTTGCGGAAGAGCGGGGTCTCCGGGGTATTGATGTATTTGACATCGTCCCCCGTGAGTGTGCGGGCACCGAATCCTGTGATGCGCGACTGGGCATCAAAAATCGGGAACATCAGACGTCCCCTGAACCTGTCATACATCCGGCCGTCGTCCTTGCGAATCACCAGCCCCAGATCCAAGAGATCAGCCGGAGCATGGCCGGCCTTGGCGGCGGCTTCAAGAAGTCCATCCCATTGGTCCGGGGCGTAGCCCAGCAGGAAATCCTGAGAGCTTTCTGGTGACAGGCCCCGCGAAGCCACATACTCCCTGGCCGATCGACCCTCGGGAGCCATCAACCTTTCCCTGAAAAAATCCGCCACCCAACGATGAAGGGTGAAAAGTTGATCGCGCCTGTCGGCGGCCTCATCCTGGACCTTGTCGAGCTTGATTCCTGCCCTTTGGGCCAGGAGCTTCAAGGCCTCATAAAAACCCAGGCCGTCCATTTTCATCACAAAGGCAAAGACGTCCCCGTGTTCCTGGCAACCAAAACACTTGTAGGTCTGTCTTTCAGGACTGACCATGAAAGAGGGCGATTTCTCGTCATGAAATGGGCAACGCGCCTTGAAGTGTTTTCCCGAGGGCTTCAGATCGCGTACAGATTCCCCGATTAAAGCGACAATATCAGTCGCCTCCCGGACAGCGGCGACTGTCTGCTCAGGAACCAAAGACACTCTAACTCCTTATTTTTTTATAAGTTGCGAAAAATATTCGCAACCTCAGGGCCCGGTCAAGATACACCATGACTTGGGCGTGTCAAAAAAAAATTGGGAATTTTTAATTCTTATTTTTTGAGGACTTTTGAGGCCTTCAACAATTCCATAATTTCTTTGGATTCAGGCAAGCTAGACCCGTATTTTTTCTTGTATTGAAGCCAAATATCGCCAATATTGCTTTCAACCTCACGCTCGGAAAGACCATCTTTATTTAACATTAAAGCAAAATTGCAGATTTTAGTCTTTTGTGTTTCAGATAACTTTCGACCCCAAGTCCTTTGGTTCAAATGATTCAGGATTGTTTGATTTAACTGTGAATCAATTCTCCAGCCTGCGGCACTGAGCCATTCTTTTCTTTGCGTATCCCCCCACACATAAAACGTCGCTGCTTCTGCGCCTTTGATATTTTCAGCTGATTTGAAGAGGCCGAGTTCAAGGGACACCTCTTCAATTTTCCTTCTCCCGGAATCCTCCAACACTTTCACCGCCTCGGGGATGGAGGTCACCGTTGCAAGATCGGGTTCGATGTCGGCCCATCGCACCGCAAATTCATCATGGGTGAGAGCCCTTTTCCCTTTGGGGAAGTCACGAAGCAACTTCGCCATGGCATCCCTTACAGCCGGATCGATGCGCAGGGAGATCTGGGTCATGCCGGGAAGGATGTCCAGCATCGGGGGAAGGGGCGCTTGCATGGACGCCCGGGCCGCCTCATCAACGGCCCAGGCCTTGAAGTCAGCGGCGGTGCCGGCCCCCACCTCCAGTGTATGGGACGACAAAAGCAAGACCGGGGCAAACAGAGCCGGCCAGCGGATCATTCAAAAACCACCTGCTCCAATTGGCCCTTGATGATGCCCTTTTCAACAGCCGATATGCCATTTTCCGTCAGTGTCTTCATCGAGGAACTGAGAACGGTTTCGAATTTTTCCTTGCTGTCGCAACTGGCCAGATCCTCAAAGATTCTTTGAACAAGTTCCAGGCGCGTCTTGCGGGCTGATGGCTCCGTACGTTTGTCGGCCCAATAGACCTTCAAATCACTGAGGGTCTTGTCGCGGATGCTCACCATGGCCTCGCGGCGCTCGGCCACCTTGGCCGCCTCCATTTCCTTCAGGATCTGGCGAATCTTCTTTTCGCGGATATCAAACTTGGAATCCACAAAGGTGGGGGCCGCATCGTAGAACTCGATGCGCTGCTCGTCATCAAGATCCTTGATGCCGACCTCCTTGAGGTACGCGTCCACAAGATCGCGAATGAATTTCTTGCGAAGCTTGGCCAGCTGGTCGCTGTTGACTTCCCCATTTTTTGTCCGAAGCGCTTCAAGATTCTTGAGCCAAAAATTCCTCTCCAGCTCAACCCTTTCCTCGAGCTCCTTGCCCGACCACAGGGTGTCCTCAAACCGCTGCAAGAGCGGCTCAAGTTGCTTGTCGATCCACTTCTTGTCCCGGAGCTGATTTTCGAGCTTCTTGAGATAGGCCTCCTGGCCGGCTGCATCCAATTTGAGAAGGGCCTTCACATGGGTCGGACATTCATCCAGAGACAACCCTATCTCCACAAGCTTGGCCGTCAGCGCTTCCTGATCCGGAGCCACCGGACCCTCATCCTCAGTCGTTGGCTCGGGCTGAGTCTCCGGTTCGGCAGGCTTGTTTTTGGCCAATTGAATCAGCTTTTCGATCTCAGCCCTAGAGTAGCCCTCGTCCCGCAGGCGGGCCTCCATCTCGGCATCCGTCTCAAACAAAAAAAACAGGGCCATCACGCTGGTCAGAATGGGGTTCATGGTCTGATTATAAATGCAAAGTTCATGCCTGTTTTCCCCTGAAATGAGGCTCCAAATGGGCCCTCTTTAGGGGAGGGGCGTTAAAATAACTTGATGGCGACGCCCGGCAAGGAACTCAGGAAACAGGCCATCGCCGCCCACCGCGAGGGCCGTACCAATGAGGCGCTGGGCCTGTACCTTGATGCCCTGGAACAATCCAAAGGCTCTGATGTGAGCGACATCCTGGGCAATATCGGGGGGCTGTACTTCGAATTGGGTGAGACCACGCATGCCCAAAAGTTCCTGGAAAAGGGCCTGAAAGAAGCCAAGCATCGCAACAATGCTGTCACGGCCAGCGCTATCAATCGCTATCTGGGTAGGGTCCACCGCCACCAGGGCCGCCTGATGGAGGCTGTTTTGTGCCTGAAGGAAAGCGAGCGACTCCTGCAGGGGCTCAACCAAGAGAACAAGCTCCTGTCCACCGTAC
>JBFWNO010000034.1:0-23450 GCA_050251015.1 Planctomycetota bacterium | reverse complement strand
CATAGGGTGTGTAGGCTCTCCTGTACGACCGATTGGAGGTCATGGCACAAAAGATGTCCGCCACCATCACGATACGCGTGTAGGGATTGACGTTGGCCAGAGCCTTCCTCCGTGGATAGCCGCTGCGGTCTCCTCGCTCGTGGCTTTGGTAGGCGATCAGGGGTGTCAACGAGGGGATCCCCTGGAGTTTCTGAAGGAGATCCAGGCCCCCCGCCACATGCTTAGACACCTCGGCCCTCTCCTCGTCGTTGAGGGGACCTTTCTTGGTCAGAATCGGCGTAGGGACCCTGAGCATGCCCACATCGTGCAGGAAGGCGCCAAAACTCATCTCATAGACCTGTTGCGCACTGTAGTTCATCGCCGTGGCAATGTTGATGGACATGATGCCGGAGTTCAGGGAGTGGGAATACACATAATCGTGGAAGGGTGCGCTGACCTCCACATTGTTCATGTTCAACAACAGGTCCTTGTCGCGGACCAGGGCCTCAATGATGTTCTTGGAAAGCTCGCTGACACTCCTGGCGCTGGTGTCCCTTTGGAGAGCCAGGGAATCCATGAGGGTCCGGAGATCCCGCATGCCCTGGGCGTGGAGCTGGCGGATCTCATCAAGTTCCTCCTGGGAGCGCGGGGCATCGGCAGGCCTGGCCTTGAGTTTCGCGAACAGGGCATCCTTGGAATCAGGGATCGCCTCCTTGTCGAGGCCGGCTTCCATGGCATCGAGCCCGTTGGCCGTGAACGCGCTCTTGTCGAGCACCCCGAAATCCTCGCGGATCTCGCCAAAACTTGTCTTTTTCTTGGGTTTGGGAGCCAAGGACAACTGCCGGGCCCTCTCCTTGTCCAGCATATCGATGAGGGTCTGGGCCCGCTCTTCATCCTGCAGGCACTTTTCCGGCTCGCGCCTGAGGTACAGCACGCGTTCCTGCTGTTTCAGCAAGTCCCTCGCCAGGTCCCGGGTCCAGATTTCACCCGCCCTCAGCACCAACTCTCCCTGCGTGTTGAACACCGACTGCTGAAGCCTACCTTCGCGCCTGAGCACCGGCGAATCGAGGTCGATTTTCTGGTTCACGGCATCAAAGAGAAACTGCTCCCGTTCAAACTCCATGACACTGAAGAGAGATTTCACACCCGCCTGTTCCAAGACATCCACGAGAGGGCCATTGAGCACGTCATCCTGCATGAAGATTTTCTGTCCCCATTTGAGATAAAGGTCCTGGGGTGCCATGCTCATGTCGCGGAGTCGTGCAATCGAAAGCTCTTCCATGACGCTATTCCACCGTTTTGCAGGGAATACAAAAGCCAAAGGTGGAGCCTTCCCCCAGTTTGCTGGTCAGGGTCACTCGCCCGCCATGCATCTCGGCAATGTGCTTGACGATGGGAAGTCCAAGTCCGGTCCCCTCGATCTCGGATGTGGTGGATGAATCCACGCGGTAGAACTTGTCCCACACAAGGGCCTGCTGATCGGTGGGGATCCCGAGGCCATGGTCTTCCACCTCAAAATGCACTTCGTCGTTGGCGATCGTGAGTCTGACTGAGACCACCCCCCCCTCGGGCGAATATTTCACGGCATTGCCCACCAGGTTTTCGAACATCTGCTTGACCTTCAAAGGATCCGCCAGGGTCACGCACGATGCCGGAATGCCGGAAAGGTCCCAGGTCACCTTGGGATTGCGGGGTTTCAACAATTCGATGGTTTCCATCAATGGGGGCACAAGGTCGGTGACTTGGCGCTCGATAGCGACCCGGCCCGACTCCAGGCGGGAAAGATCCAGGAGGTCCATGATCAGGGAGTGAAGACGTCTGCCGCCCTCGTCGATGATCTCGACCATGCTGCGGCATTCCTCGGGAAGTTCGTCCTTGAAGGCCATCAGGAGCTCGGCCCCGCCAATGATCGCGGTCAAGGGAGTCTTGAGCTCGTGGGAAACCGTGTGGATGAACTCGCTCTTCATCACGTCGATCTCGCGCAGTCTTTGGACTTCCAGACTGAGAGAAAGATCCCGGCAGATGAACACAAGGCCGTGGGGCTTGCCTTCGGCGGTGTAGAGCAGGCTGGTGGAGACACCGATGGTCATCGGCGGCCCCGAATCACCCTGGAGTGTCAGCTCGTGGTCGGAGCTTTCCTCCCCGTTGAGGGTGCTGATGACCAATCCCGAAAGGAATGACACCACAGCCTGAGGGAAGACCTCCTGATAGCGTCTCTCATAGGCCTCCACACGGCGGATGCCGAAGAGAATCTCGATATCCCTGTTGCAGGCCACGATCCTGTCATTGCGGTCGATGGCAAAGATCCCCTGAGGGACGCTTTCAATGATGTTGTCCATCAACTCGCGCACGGCCTGCACCTGCATCAGAAGCTCCTTCCCGTCAGCCACGATGGCAAACTCTCGGGAAGCGTTCTGCAGAAGATCGTTGTAGAACTTGATCGATGTTTTTTCGCCGAAATTCACCCACATCAGGATCACGGCATAGCCGCGTTTGCCCTTGATGGGCATGATGACCTGCGACCGCAGGCCCTGGCGGATCAGCACATCATCCTCGACAGGGATCAGCATCACGTTGCCGTTCTCCACGGCCCAATCCACCAGACTCTCATCATCCGAGATCCCCTCCAATGACACATTGGATTTGACCTTGGTGAAGAGGATGTCGCGCTTGATGCCGTTCTTTTCGTACTGGAGAGCCCTGATTGCCGGGGTGTCCAGAGCGTCAATGAAAATGTCGGCCAGGATATTCAGGCCCTCCTTCACGCTCGGGGCACGGTGGACTTCCTCGAAGCGGCTCTGGAAGGCCGAAAAGGCGCCCACCAGCTCGTTCAAGAGATCCCGCTCCTGGGTGACGGACTGCAGTGACGGAGCGGAATCGGGTGTCATGAGCGTCCGCCCTTGATGAGATCGAAGAAGGCCTGCGCCTTCTCGACACCCTGCAGGGTCTGCTCAATGGTTTTGTCGAGGAAGCTGGCGCCCAGGCCGAACTTGTCCCAAACCTCCTTGTTGATCTCGGGAACCAAGTCGTCACCCCCACTGCCGACCCCCAGCGAACGGGCCACGGCGTCGGCAATGTGCACGACATGGACGAGAGGTGCATTCTCCCTGGCATTCAGGGGTTGGTGATGGAAGCGGATGGTATTCACCAAGACGGGTGGCATGCTCCAACGCTGGCTGAGCCAGTAGCCCACACGGGTGTGGTCGATGGCCATCACTTCCTGCTCGGCCTCCCGGATCAGGACCCCCCCTCCCAAGACCTTGGTCATGATCGCATCCATGTCGCGGGGGAAGCTGACGGAAATCACCAACTTGCCGACATCATGAAGGAGACCTGCTGTGAAGGCATCATCCACTTCCTTGATGCCCAACTGTTTGGCCAGCACATCCGAGGCGATGGCAGTGCCCATGCAATGCTGCCAGAACTTCACGAAATCAAAGGCCAGGGACCGGCCCTTGAAGGCGTCGATCACCGACGAGGAAAGGGCCAGGTTGCGCACCTTGTTGAAACCCAGGATCACAATCGCTCGCGTGATGGAATTCACCTGCTTCGGAAAACCGTAAAAGGCGCTGTTGACGAGCTTGAGGACGTTGCTGGTGAGGGCCTGGTCCTCCTGGATCAGGTGGGCCACCTCATTCGCGCTGGTGGTGGGATTGCGGATCTTCTCGGTGATCTCGGCGATCACAGTCGGAAGTGATGGGAGGTCCGTAGCCTCGTCCACCACTTTCTTGTAATAGGCGGGGTCCATCGCCATCAGAATTTGGGCTTCTTCAAGAGGAGGTATTTTCTGGCTGACCGCTTGAGGGTGTTCATGTGGGATTCATCAGGGTGCAGAGCAAAGCGCTTTTCCAACTGAGCGTCGACCTGGATAGCCCTTTCGGTTTCCTGGCTTTCCTCGGTCACTTCAACCGCCACCACCACATCTTCGCCTTCGACCGTGATGGTTTGTACGCCCCACTTTTTCAATTGAGGAATGAATTTGGCTTTGATCACATCGCCGGCCCTTAGGATGGGGCGACCCACAGAATCTTCAACGCCCTGGACTAGGATCATGCCGTCCACGGCGTCATCGATGTTGATTTTTCTCATTGTTAAACTTTCAACGCATTTTATATACAAAAAGAAAAAGGCGTTAGCCGGTTTACCCGGCAACCGCCTTCATGACTCAGCAGTTTGTTGCCTTACATGCCGAAAAAGTCCATGACGATTGGTGAAATCTTCACGGAAAGCACGATAAACACCACCGACACCACGCTCATAAGCTTGATCAGGATGTTCAGCGACGGGCCGGCCGTGTCCTTGAAAGGGTCACCCACGGTGTCTCCCACCACCACGGCCTTGTGGTTGTCACTGCCCTTCTTTCGCACAATCCCGGCGGCATCCTTGTATTCACCGCTTTCAACATACTTCTTGGCGTTGTCCCAGGCCCCACCTGCGTTGGCCATCATCACGGCCATCACAAATCCAAGGGCTAGGGAGCCCACCAACATCCCCACCACCCCTGCAGGACCGAGCAACAGCCCTGTGATGATGGGAAGGAAGAAGGCCAACATCGCCGGCAGCTTCATTTCACGCAGGGCACCAGCCGTGGAAATGTCCACGCAACGTTTGTAATCGGGAGTCGCCTTGCCGTCCATCAGCCCGGCGATG
This sequence comes from Planctomycetota bacterium, assembly GCA_050251015.1. GTDB lineage: Bacteria > Planctomycetota > JBFWNO01 > JBFWNO01 > JBFWNO01 > JBFWNO01. The sequence goes on along the minus strand of JBFWNO010000034.1, from coordinate 18,821 downwards.
TCGCGGAACTGGCGACGCACCTCCTGCACCATGTCCATGGCCGCACGGCCCACGGCCTCCATGGCTAAGGCAGCGAACACAAACACGGCCATGGCCCCAATAAAGGAGCCCACAATGAAACATGGATTCACCAGGCTCACATTGGCCATCGAGAGGATAGCCGTGATATCCAAGTCCATGATCTGTTGCGATGTCATGCCCACCAAGCCCTTGTAGCAGGCATAGCGCTCAGCCAGCTCGGGGCGATGAAGGATGTCATCCACCAGACCGGACAGCACCTGGCGAAGCGTCATGGCATAGGCTGCCACAAACGCCAGGGCCGTGAGGGCTGCCGACCCAATGGCGAAACCCTTGCCCGTAGCCGCTGTGGTGTTGCCCAAGGCGTCGAGGGCATCGGTGCGCTCCCGCACATGGGGAGGCAGGCCGCTCATCTCAGCATTGCCGCCGGCATTGTCGGCAATGGGCCCGTAGGCATCAGTGGCCAGGGTGATCCCCAGGGTGGAGAGCATCCCGACCGCCGAAATCGCCACGCCAAACAGTCCGAACAGGAGCTTACCTTCCTGGAACCCGCCACTGAAGCCGAAGGAGGCCATGATGGAAACGCAAACGATCAAAACAGGATAAGCCGTGCTCTTCATGCCCAAGGCCAATCCCCCAATCATTACCGTGGCAGGTCCGGTGTCGCTCTGGCGAGCCAACCTCTTGGTGGGGCCGTACTCGCTGGAGGTGTAGTACTCTGTGACCTTGCCGATGGCCACCCCGGCAAACAAGCCCGACAGGATGGAACCCAGCACATGCACGCCCTCGGGGAATTGGTTCCCGATCGAGAATTTCTCCAGGAAGGGCACGCCTAGTTTATGGGCGTAGCACAGGAAAGCGGCCAGCGCAGCAATCCCGTAGCTGGAGGTGCTCACACCCTTGTGGAGTGAGGCCAGAAGATCCTTCTGGGTGGCTCCATCCTTGGTCTTGACGAAGCGCAGGCACACAAGGCTCAGCAGGATGCCCACGGCCGACAACACGGCCGGAAACGTGGCCACCCTAAGAACCCTGTCGGCTCCAAATCCGTATGAAGCCATGGCACAGGCCCCAAGGGCTGCCGCCGTGACAATGGCGCCGTAGTAACTTTCATAAAGGTCAGCCCCCATGCCGGCCACATCGCCCACGTTGTCACCGACATTGTCGGCGATCACGGCGGGGTTCCGGGGATCATCCTCAGGGATGCCCGCCTCCACCTTGCCCACCAGGTCCGCTCCCACATCGGCGGCCTTGGTGTAAATCCCCCCACCCACACGGGCAAAAAGGGCCATCATGCTGGCACCCATGCCGCAGGAAACCATGATCTGAGCCACCTGGCTGGGATCCGACACGTAATGACTGATGATGAAAAGCCATGCCGAATTATCAAGGAGAGCCAGAGACACCACGGTGATCCCCATCACGGCGCCGGCCTTGAAGGCCACTTGCAGTCCGTCGTTCAGGCTCTTGTTGGCAGCGGCGGCGGTGCGGTTGTTTGCCGCCGTGGCGCAACGCATCCCGATGTAACCTGCAAGTCCCGAAAAGAACCCCCCTGTCACGAAGGCGGCGATGATGAACTGGCTTTCAATAAGACCAAACTCATACAAGCCGTAAAAAATCACCACGCCGCCGACAAAGAACATAGCAATGCTCTTGTATTGACGATTGAGGTAGGCCATGGCCCCCTCCTGAACATACCTGGAGATCTCCTGTTGACGGGCCGTGCCAGGGTCCTGGGCCTTGACCCAGGCAAACAACCTGTAAGAAGCGATGAGCCCCAAAATGGCGCTGACAGGGGCGACAAACCACATCATGGGAAAGGCAACAGCTAGAAACATGAAGAGACTCCTTGAGTTATTAGACCCGGCATGCTTAATGCGGGGCGTGGGCTATTTTATATCATTCCCAAGCAGTGAAATCTTGGTTTTGACCGCCTCATCATCGGGCAACAATTCATGCAAAATTTCGTAGGCTGATAGCGCTTGCCTGCGGTGCTTGGCGGCATAACCCAAGAGCTCGTCTTTGGCCTTGCCGCTCTCTGTCGAGCGCGCCATGTGGACGCAGGCCCCCGCAAGAATATCATGGGACCCCGCCTTCAACCGGAGGATGCGGATCTTTTGCTCCATGCTGGGCATTGCCAACAAGGGATCCTGCATGACCTCCTCAATCATGTCGCAGATTTGGGTTACTCCCATGTGATCACCGGCACTCAGCATGTCGAGAGCCCGTCGCTCAAGGAGCGCCACATACAAGTTGTCTCCGGAGGTGTTGCTTAGGCCGCGAAAGTGTGAGGCCACCTGGGGTTCAAGCCATTGATGTTGGATGACCACCCATCCGGCTTCCACCCAAGCCGCCATCTCTTCCACCCCCCCCTTTTGGGCCCGGGTACGGGCATGGGAGAGGGCCACCTTGGCTTCCAGCAGACTTTTGGACTGTGCATCCTCGATGTCAGGCCGCGCCCCCAGCACCTCGTCCCAGGCCTTGAGGGCTTTCTCCATAAGAGCGGCTTCCTCCTCGGGCGCACTCTTCTCCAGGGCCCAGGATTCGAAAATGCCGGGGTACATCGCCAGCCATCCCGAGGGAACCTTGGGATTGTGAAGGATCTTCTGGAAGGAAGCCGCGGCATCCAACCGTGGATCCCTGCCCAACACACGTTCATACATCTGGGCACTATGGGCACCATGACGGACATATCTGGAGGAGGGAAGGCACCGCTGGCTGATGAGATAGGCCCGTTGGAATTCCAGCCGCCAAAGTCGCGGGTGCCCGGCATTCCGTTCAATCGACTTGTCGAGGATGGCCAAACCCTCCTGAATCCAGTGCCACTGTTCCAGGGGATCATCGGTCCGGGCCGTGAGATCCATCCCCAGGTTCATGGCCGCAAAGATCGCGGCTTCAACCAGATTCGGCTGGAGTGATGTGATCAGGTTGTAGAGGACGGGAAGCTGGCCCAAGTTGTCGCGGATCTCAGAACTCTGGGTCTTCATCCACAGCGCATTGACCATGAAGGCGCGAAATGGGGAAAGCAGACGGGTTCCGACCAGCTCGACCGGATCCAGGCTGAGATCTTCACGAGCTGAATCCATGCCCAGGATGCGGCGCTCTCCTGCTAGATGGACCCCGATTTGCCACTGGAGCGCAAACAACAGGAACACCACAATCCACCATCTCCTCATTTCAGGAACTCCCTGCGCGAGGCCAGCAAGGCTCCCACCAGCAGGCAGGCCGCCAATCCCTTGAACAGAGCCCACCCCTCGCGGGCCACTTCCCTCCACCCGGCATGTTCCCCACGCTGAAAATGAGAGCCCACATCATGGCGGGAAAAATCAGGCGAAAGCGCCAACACGCCATGCGAACATGTTTCCAGCACAGTGCGAAGCATCGTTTCGCGTTCATGGTGGTCGACGTGTGCGTGCCCATCATGCTCACGGACTTCCCGGGTGGCGGTGAGCAGGGCCGGAACTTCCACCAAGGCCTGGCGGTTGGCTCCCACAAGAAACAGGGTCAGGCCCAGCAACATGGAGGTGCCTGGACTGAATGACACCGACACGGCAAGGGTGCAGGCGCTCACCAAGAGGATTCTCATGATGTCAATGCCCAGGCCCGCCCACACACTTTCCTCCAGCGCATGGGTGTCACCCTCCAGCCAGAGTGTCTTTGTGGTCAACCGCAGTTTTTGAGCGTTGTTGGCTGCCACAAGACGCAGGGTCCAGATGTTGTCGAAGGAATGCTGGGGAAGGGCCAATCTCGTCACCTGCCTGGAATAGACCTTCACTCGTTGGGCTGTTCCGGTGCCGGCATCCACCTCAATGTCATATGACACCCCCGGAATCCAGTGTCGAAGGTCGAAGACCACATCCAATTCCTGGAGCTTATGGGGAGGGATCTCCCAATGGACTATCGAGGATCCTGCATCGGGGATCATTTCCTGCACCGGTGTCACGATGTTGTAGCGCTCTCGAGTCCTGGGAGATCCTCCCCTCGACCAGAGTGCCGATTGGGTCACAGCCACCACCAAGATGCCCATAAGGGCCAACACTCCCCAGAGGCCCACAATCTTCCCCAGCAAATATTCCCACTTGGCCAGGGGCTTCGTGAAGACAAGAAACAGATGCCGGTTGTCGATGTCGCGGGGAAGGGTCTGGCCGGAGATCAGCAGGGCACCGGCCAGCAGAAAAATTGCCATGGCCACATGCGATGCCTCAAGGAGGCTGCGGGCCGCCGGCTCCATGGCCAGCTCGGAAAGGAGGGAGCGGGCTGCCAGGATACAGACGGCAGGCAAGGCTGCCACAATCAGGATCTTGGAGCGGAGACTTTCCAGGGCCGTGACTCTCGCCACGGCCCAGACTCGGGCCAGCCTCAAGGCCTTCCCCGGCGCGTGTGAAGGGTCTCAAGAAACAGCCTCTCGAGGGATCGCCTGGAGGGAGCCATCCTGACCTCTCCCGCGCCAGCGTCCTTCAGCGCCTTCACGTAGGCGTCCTCAGGGCCTTGAGTGGGCCGACGGGTGGTCAGCGTGATCCAGTCGGGATCGTTCAAGAGTCCCTCAACCGTGCCCTCAAGGCATGTCTCGCCATCAGCCAGCATGAGGATGCGGTCGCAGACCCCTTCCATGTCGGCAAGCAAGTGTGAACACAGCAGAATGGAAACCCCGCGTCCCTTGAGTTCGATCAGGAGGTCCTTCACTTCGCTGGTTCCCACGGGGTCCAATCCGCTGGTGGGCTCATCAAGGAGCAGAAGTTCGGGCTCGTTGATCAGGGCCTGTGCCAACCCGAGACGACGGGCCATTCCCTTGGAATACTCGGAAACCGGGCGCTCGGCCGCGGCCAACAGTCCCACCTTGTTGAGCAGGGCCTCACGGCGCTGGATCACCGTGGCCTTCGGGATCGAGAACAGGCTTCCATAGAAGTCCAACGTCTCTCGCGCCGACAGAAATCGATGCAGGTAGCTCTCCTCGGGGAGGAATCCGATGCGCTCCTTGACGCGCTTGTCGGTCGGTTCCATCCCGAAGATCCTGACCGACCCGCTGGTGGGCCTGATCAATCCCAGGATCATCTTGATCGTGGTGGTCTTCCCCGCCCCGTTGGGGCCGATCAAGCCCAGGATTTCCCCCTTGCCAATGCGGGCGCTCACCGAACGCACGGCGCGCTTTGTGGGACGCCCGAAAAAATTTTTGTACGTCTTCCCCAGACGGTCAATCACCAGGACATCAGGACTCATCGTTCGACGTCAGGCTCCTGTTCAGCTTTTCCAGCGCTTCGTTCTCGATCTGCCGGACCCGCTCACGCGTCAGATCCAGCTTCTCGCCAATCTTCTCAAGGGTCAGGGCCTCGCCGTCTCCCAGACCGTAACGGAGGCGCAGGACCTCGCTTTCACGCTCGTCAATGGCCTTGAGGAGCGATTGGATGCGCGAGATCTCTTCGCGGTTGAAAAGGATTTCTTCGGCCGTGAGGCTGTTGTCGTCGCTCATCATGTCCGTGAGGCTTCCATGCACATCGCTTTCAAGGCTTGTTGTCCGTCCTTGGGCCCCGACAATGCGCTTGACCAAGCGCACCTTCTCCTTGGGGATCTTGAGCTTGCGGGCCACCTCCTCGGGGTTGGGTTCGCAACCCAGTTCGCTGGTCAGCGTCTGGTGGGCGATCTTCCACTTGGCCACCAGTTCGACCATGTAGGCCGGCACGCGCACCGTCTTGGTGGAGTTCACCAGGGAACGCCGGATAGCCTGCTTGATCCACCAGGTGGCATAGGTCGAGAAGCGGGTGCCATGCTTGGTGTCGAAATGATCCACGGCCTTCAGGAGGCCGATGTTGCCTTCCTCGATGAGATCCGGAAGGCTCATCCCGCGGTGGGCATACTTTTTGGCCGTGTGCACCACCAACCGGAGATTGCTGTTGATCATCTTCTCGCGGGCCTGGGCGTCGCCGGCCCGGCACTTGTCGGCCAGTTCACGCTCTTCCTTGGCGGTCAGGAGCTTGAAGCGGCCAATGTCGCGGAGGTAAGACTCGATATGACTGTCTTCACCTGCCATCATTCCACCGTCACGCTTTTGGCCAGGTTGCGGGGTTGGTCGGGATCGGTGCCCCGGGCCACGGCCGCCTCATACGCCAGGATCTGCAAGGGGAGGACCGTCAACAGGGGCAGGGTTTCCCGAGAGGCCGTGGGGACGCTGAGGGTCCAGTCGGCTGTAGCGCTGGAGGGAGCCGAGTCTTCACTGGTGATCAGGAACACCTTGCCACCCCGGGCCCGCACTTCCTCGATGTTGGAGCCCATCTTTTCCTCGGTGCCGTCCTTGGGTGCGACAGCCACAATGAGAAGTTTGGGGTCCACCAGGGCTATGGGTCCGTGCTTCATTTCCCCCCCACTATAGCCTTCCGCATGAAGATAGGTGATTTCCTTGAGCTTGAGGGCCCCCTCCAAGGCTGTAGGCAAATTGAACCCCCGTGCGATGTAGAAATAGTCGTTGAAGTGGGTGAACTGGCCCACGAGGGCCTTGATCCCGGGGTACCCCTCGAGCACCCGGCTCATTTTCCCCGGAATGTCCCTGAGGGCCTCATGGTGGGCCTTCACATGGAAATGGGGCGGGAGCGTCCCGGACCTGGCTGCCACTTCAGGAACCAGCAGGGCGATCACGGCGAGCATGGTGCTGTAGGCCTTGGTGGAGGCCACACCGATTTCCGGACCCGCCTGCATCATGAGGGCGGCGTCGGCCTCCCGGACAATGGTGGCCCCCTTCACATTGCAGATGGCCAGCGTGCGGGCGCCGCCCTGCTTGGCGCGACGCATCGCGTAGAGGGTGTCGATGGTCTCGCCGCTTTGGGTCACGGCCACCACAAGGGTCTTGGGGCCCAGGGGAGGCGGGAAGGGATGGAACTCGCTGGCCACACAGGCCCTCGAGCGAAGACCCAGGCTTTCGGCCAGGTACTGGCCCACCAGCCCCGCGTGATAGGCGGTGCCGCAGGCAATGAAGAGAATCTCCTCGATGCCATCGAGGATGGCTGGATCGATGTGCCCCTCAAAGTCGACACCCTTGGGTCCCAGGTAGGTCTTGAGGGTGCGCTCCACCACAGCCGGCTGTTCGCGGATCTCTTTGAGCATGAAATGGGCATAGCCCTCCTTGCGGGCCTGCTCGAGGGTGTAATCGATCTTTTCAAAGACCTTGGTCATGGGCTTGCCGGCGAAATTCATGAAGTCGATCCCGCCTTTCTTCAGGCACACAAGGTCGCCGTCATTGAGGTAGGCCACTTCCTTGCAATGGGCTAGCACGGCCGGAACGTCGCTGGCGAGGAAGTGGGCCCCTCCCCCGCGGGCCACCAGGATGGGCGATCCCATGCGGGCAGCCCAGATTTCTTCCGGTGTTTCCACATCCATGATCACCATGGCGAAACTGCCGGTGATCTCCTTGAGAAGGCGGAGCACCTTGTCCCGCAGCGGAAGGTTTCCGTAGCTTTCGAGCAGCATGGGAAGCACTTCAGTGTCTGTCTGGCTTTTGAAGGTCACGCCCTTCTTGGCCAGGCCGGCCTTGAGGTCGCGAAAATTCTCGATGATCCCGTTGCAGATCACCCAGTGACGGCCCTTGGAGTCGGCATGGGGGTGGGCATTGGATTCCGTCGGGGCGCCATGGGTGGCCCAACGGGTGTGGCCCATCCCGGTTTCACCGGGAAGAGGTTCATAATCCAGGGCCTTGCCCAGTTCACCGATCTTGCCCGAACGACGCAGAAGGTGGGCCTTTCCTTCCGAAAGGGTGACGATGCCGGCGCTGTCGTAACCGCGGTAGGTCAGACGCTCCAGGGCCCCAAAAATGGCCCTCGCCGCATCCGGCAACCCCACCACCGCCGCAATCCCGCACATATTCCGGTCTCCTCAGGGCAATTATGCCCTCTTTTCACTTAATTATAGGGTTTTTTATCAGCCCACAAACCTCATTCATTACCATGAATAAAATGGAAACAGATCAAAACAAACCGGCCGTCTCCAGGGCCCTGCGCACGACCCTGATGGTTCTGGCCTCCGCGGTCTGCGGCATCTTCAGCCTGCTCTTCCTGCTGATGGGCCTCTTGGGTCTACTTTTCAAACGAGACGACCCCCAGGTCGCCATGGACTACAAGGTGCCCCTCTTCTCGGGCATTGCGCTCCTTATTGCCACCTTCATGATCGTCAGGCGCTTGATACGAAAAACATCCGGCGCTGATGTTTGACTGGCAATTGTGATCAGGAAATAGGGAGGCCCCCCATTCATCCGTCATTCCCGCGAACGCGGGAATCCATCTTTTTGCGATTCATCGACAGAAATGACAGAGGGATCTCCAGATGCAGACCATCGACCCCAAAATGACAACTGGGCTATGAAGAACGCAGGCACAAGCGTCATACACCACCCGGCAACAAACGTGATGAAGGTGAACATGGCAATCACCACGATATGCCTCGAGAAGAATTCAACAATGCCGGGCAATTGTGGATGCCCCGCGAATAACGCATCTTTAAGAAGTAGTGGCTGAGCCTTTATGTTCATTCCTTCAAGAGTGGAATTCAACTGCTGAATATCCGCAAAATCCCGAATCAAACCTGATTGCAAATCGAGCAAAGACCATCGATTACACCAATCGACCATCCGCAACCCATACACGAAGTGCCGGTCAAATCGAAGTCCATGAAATGTGTGCACATCCTTAAACTGGTCCAGCAGATTTGCCTTCGTTGACTGTTGTCTCATGAAGTGGACAACTACTATTTCATCGTTGCGATTATTGATATCCAAATCACTATCACCATAGGAATCGTAGGATCTGAAAATGACATTCAACTCTGGGACGTGCAATTCCAATCTCGACATCTCAAATGGACTCCCGCATGAGGCTCTTGTTTCAGGATGAGTTATGTATGGCATCCACATAAATGAGGAAATCGTAAACCCGCCCGCATATGCAACGAACCGAGTGCGGCGCCATTTTGTGGATGCTATATAGCGGATTGCTCTGGCAAACATATTATGGATAGTCTATGTCAAGCCAAGATGGATTCCCGCGTTCGCGGGATGACAGGAAAGGGGGACACATTGTCATGCGTAGGGGCGGACCTCTGTGTCCGCCCTGGTTAGGAAGTGACCGCCAGTGGATTAATCCAGCGGAGCCCGGGATAGCGCTTGAAGTCCGCATCCGTGGAAACCCAGATGGCGCCGGATTCCATCGCCAGCGCGGCAAAGTAGGCGTCTGTAATATCGGGCCCCACAATGCGGTGGGCCACGCACAGATCCTGAAAGATGCCCCAATGCCGCTCCCCCGGCTCGCAGGCATCGCAATATCCGGACTGCCTTAGGTCGTCCACAAACTCAAAGGCATCCTCCAGCTTCGTTGGCACCACAAAGCTCTTTGGGTTTGTGACGATCCTCACGAAACCAGAAAAAGCCATGCTGGACACAGCGATCCTGCCATTGTTCGCAAGCAACTTCTTCAACCACAGACCGGTGGGCTTGTGTTGCGGCAGATCTACCAAGTGCAGGTAGATCAGGATGTTGACATCAAGAAGGTGTGCGGAACTCATCGTCGAAGAGGGATGAGGTGTCATCCAGATTGACGCCGGGCCTCAAACCACCGCATTTGGACATTTTGAATTTGAGGGGTCTACGTGGCCTTCTTGCCCCCCCCTGTCCCAAGGCCGCACGAAGCGCCTCTTCCATGAACTTGGTGAGGGTTTTGCCCTTTTTGGAGGCCAATTTCTTCACTTGGCTCATCAGGGTGGGATCCAATCGGAGCGTCGTTCTCATGCCTACAGAATACACTGGTATGTCAGTATGTCAAATTGAAAAAGTAAGGGCGACGCTTGGCGTCGTCCCCTTCAGACTCGGTCCGTAATCAAAAGACCTTATCAAACCAACGCAGTGCAATATTTATCCAGAAGGCAATCAACACCATCATGAAATAAGGCACGCACTTCAGAAGTTGTCGGTTGAGCCAGATATCTGAATTGCGAAAGATCTTGAGACCCCTAGGCTTACCACCATCATCCAAAAACTCCGGCACCCATTGGGAATACTTGTAAAGCACAAACACACCTCCCAACAACAACCAAGTGTGCATCGCCATCTCCCAATTCACCTCTAGCTCTCTCGCTCTTGCACTTCTTTCTGGTTCCAAAAACCTTATTTGAAATGAAAATGATTCGGACAACGCATCATGATGGCACTTTTTGAGCATGGCAACTCCAACCGCATAGATTGAGGCCACACTCTTAAATGACAACCCTTGCCGCCTACTCTCCATGACATCAGATTATCTCACTTCCGGAGAGCCAACCACAACAAGAGGGGCGGGTAATCCACCCGCCCCATCAATTTCAATGTCCTATGCTCAAACCCTTGAAGCCCCCCACCCTGCCCTCCCCCCAAGGAGGGGGAGGGAAAGGCGGGGAGACGATAGTTAGCGCATGCTCAGGCTGATGCGGCGCTCGCCACGGTCGAGCTTGATGATGGTGACTTCCACATCCTGCCCTTCCTTGAGGATCTCGCCGGGATCGGTGAGGGGCCTGTCAGAGATCTCGCTGATATGCAGAAGCCCTTCGAGTTCTTCGTCCAGTTGGACGAAGGCCCCGAACGGCGCCAGCTTGGAGACCTTGCCCGTGACATTGCTGCCCAGGGGATACTTCTCGGGGATGACGTTCTCCCAGGGATCCTCCTCGAGCTGCTTGAGACCCAGCGACACGCGATGGCGTTCCCTGTCGATCCCGAGCACTTTGACCTCGAGTTCCTGGTCCTTCTGGAGAAGGTCGGCCGGCACGGTGATCCGCTTCGTCCAGGTGATGTCCTTGACGTGCAGGAGGCCGTCGATGCCCGGTTCGATCTCCACGAACGCACCATAGTTGGTGAGGTTGCGGACGATGCCCTTGACCACAGTACCCGTGGGGTACTTGGTCTCGAGGCTCTCCCAGGGATCCCCGGCGGCCTGCTTAATGCCGAGGGAGATCTCCTTCTTCTCGGCGTCGATGCCGATGACCACCACCTCGACGATGTCGCCGGGCTTGACCACTTCGCTGGGGTGCGAAATGCGCCTGTTCCAGCTCATCTGGCTGATGTGCACCAGGCCTTCCACGCCCCCTTCGAGTTCCACAAAGGCGCCGTAGTTGGTCAGGCTGACCACCTTGCCCTGGAAACGCTCGTTGATGGGGTAGCGCTCGGCAATGTTGTCCCAGGGGCTGCCACCCTTCTGCTTGAGGCCCAGGGCCACACGCTCGAGCTCGTGGTCGATCTTGAGGATCTTGACCTCGATCTCCTGGTCAAGCTTGACCAGTTCGCTGGGATGCCCTACACGGCCCCAGCTCATGTCGGTGATGTGCAAGAGGCCGTCCACGCCGCCGATGTCGACGAACACGCCGAACTCGGCGATGTTCTTCACGATGCCCTTGCGGATATCGCCGACCTTGAGCTGGCTGAAGAGCTCGCTCTTCTGGCTGTCGCGCTGCTCCTCGATGAGCTTGCGGCGGCTGACCACGATGTTACGGCGGGCTTCATCAATCTTGATGATCTTGCACTCGATCGTCTGGCTGATGAAGATGCCAATCTCGGCAATGCGGCGGATGTCCACCTGCGAGGCCGGCAGGAACACGGGCACCCCCACGTCGACCAAGAGGCCGCCACGGATCTTCCGGGTGACCAGGCCGTTGATGGTGTCGCCTTCCTTGTAGTTCTTGATGATGTTGTCCCAGCCGCGGATGCGGTCGGCTTTCTTCTTGGAAAGCACAATCATGCCCGTGGCGTCCTCGAGGGTCTCCAGGAGCACCTCGACCTCGTCGCCCACGGCGGGAAGCTTGCCGTTGAATTCCTCGGCATTGATCCTTCCCTCGCTCTTGTAACCCACATCCACCACCACCTCGTCATCGAGGAGACGGATCACCCGGCCCTTCTGGACCTTGCCGGTCTGGAAGCGCGAACTGAGGTTGTCGACCAGAGCCTCAAGCTCGTCGAAATTCTTCTGGCCGATGACCTTGTCAATCTCGCCGTCGATGTTGGAGTCAAGTTGTTCGTGGATTTTGTAATCAAGCATTCTGGAACTCTGTCTGTCTGTCGCCCCCTCCGCCGTGGGTGGCATGTTCATGGATGTCTCCCCGCGGCGGCGGGGAGTCGGACGGGTTATCCCCCCGCCCCTGGGCATTCCTTCCTGATCCACTCCAGGGCTTTCGCAAGCGCCTCTTCACGGTTCAGGTTTGTCGAATCCAGCACCCGGGCGCCTTCGGCGAGCCTCAGGGCTCCCATCGGCCGACTCCGGTCGCCCTCGTCGCGTTTGCGCATGTCTTGGCGCAACAGCTCAAGGTCCATCGTCACCCCCGACGCCTTCAGCTGGAGATGCCTTCTTGTCAGGCGGACCTCCGGCGACGCATCGAGAAAGATTTTCAAGGCGGCCCCTGGGAAAACCTCGGAGCCCTGGTCGCGGCCTTCCGCGACGCGCCAGCAGCCCTGGCACAGGCGCCTCTGCCACACGTGCATGTACCGGCGGACTTCGGGAGCATCGGCCACCAGATGGATATCGCGGGTGAGACCCGGATCCTGCAACTGCGTGCTGATGTCCTGACCGGCCATCCTGATACCCCCGCCTTCGCGGGAGTCGTCATAGACCAAGTCCGCCTTCTCCAGGGCCTTGACCAGATCCTCTGGCAAAGACCCCCGGAGATTCCGCTCTCGCATCACCCATGTGGCAGCCCTGTACAACAGTCCACTGTTGAGGACACCCACATCCAGGGTTTTGGCAATCCCGGCAGCTAGCGTGGTTTTCCCCGCCGCCGCAGGACCGTCGATGGTGATCACGGTCTCTCGCATGAAAAGGCGGGGTATTCTAAGGCCCTCACCCCCATTCTGCCAGCATCAATCGAGCTTTTGAGGCCTAAAAACCCCTGAAAACCGCTGAAAATCGCGGAAACGACCCCAAATACGGCATACTGGGACGTATGGAACACAGAGTCTGGGCGGAAATCAGCCGCTCGCGTCTGGAAGCCAATGGGCGTCACCTGATCTCCAAGGTGGGATCGGCCCGCCATCTCATGCTGGTGCTGAAGGCCAATGCCTACGGCCATGGCGATCACTTGGTTCTGGATACAGCCAGGAAACTGGGCATCACCCGGTTGGGGGTCGGCGACTCGCACGAAGCCCTGGCCATGCGTGAGCGGGGTTGGGAGCACCAGCTTCTGGTTCTCGGCAGCCTGATCGAAGAGGAGATCCTGAGCGTCATCAAGGGACGCATCGCCTTGACGGTGCACAGCCGGGAACGCATCCAACTCCTGGACAAACTCACCCGCAACACAGGCACCCAGTTGGAGGTGCACTTGAAGGTCGACACGGGAATGGGACGCTTCGGGGCGAGGCCCGAGGCGGTGGCCGAGATGGCCCGCCTGATCCTGGAGGCGCCCGGACTATCCTGGAAGGGCATCTGCACCCACTTCGCCTCCCCCACCAATGCCGCCAGGCTCGACCAACAGATCACCGTCTTCCGGGAGACTCTGGCCAGCCTGGACCCCCTGCCACGTGGTGTCGAGGTGCATGCCGCCGGCACCATGGCTCTGCTCCGTGATCCCTCGTGTCAGTTTGATTTCGTCCGTGGGGGGATGGGGATCTACGGCCTGGTCGACGAACCTCCCTTCGAGCCCGTCCTCTCCCTGCACAGCCAGATCATCTTCATCAAGGATGTGCCTTCAGGCTGGCGCGTCGGGTATGAAGGCACCCACACCTGCACCGACCAGACACGCATGGCTATCATTCCCATCGGCTATTCCGATGGATTCCGGTTCGCCTTCACCAACAGGGCCCACATGCTTGTCAGGGGCCAAAGGGCCCCCGTGATCGGGCGAGTGAGCATGGACTACACCACCCTCGACATCACCCATATCCCCCATGCCGGGGTGGGCGACAAGGTGACCCTGATCGGCCGCGACGGCGAAGGGAAGATCCTGGTTTCCGATTGGGCTGCCTGGGCCCAGACCATCCCCCATGAAATCACCTGCCTCCTTGGCCACCGGGTGAGGAGGGTGGCGGTTGACTAGGACCCTGCGCATCCTGGGGTTCACCTTCCTCTTCGTCCTGGTGCTGGTGCAGGCACTCGCGCACCCGGCCATGGTCCGCACCCTGCTCCAGGAAGGCCTCGAAAAGGCCCTCCCGGGGAAGGTCCGGATCGTTGGCGCTTCCCTCGGGTTTCCTGCTGAGTTACGGATCCGCAATTTCACCCTGGCCCAGGAAGGCATCCCTCTCCTTAGGGTCGAGGGCCTTCGCTTGGGCTTCAATCCGCTGGCTTTCCTGCGCGGGGCTGTCGAGTTGACCAGTATCGAGGCCGATAGAGCCCATGTGCGCCTGATGCGTGACCTCCAGGGCAACCCCCTGTGGCCCAAGCTGGGGGATCGCACGGAACCCGCCACAGAAAGGTCGTCCGAGGACAGCCTGCCGGATGTCAAGGCTGAAGCCAGTGTCAGGGTCCGCCATGTGGTCTTTGTGATGGAAACTCGTTCGCACAAGATCATGACCTTCCGTGGTGGAAGGGTGTCATCGGGGCTCTGTGAAGCCGACCTGAAGCACCTGGCCCTGTGTGTCCAGGCCCGTGCCCCGGGAGCAAGCCGTGGCACGCTCAACATCCAAATCAATGCTAGGAAAGCCCGCATCGAGCTCGACATCCCTTCCATCGCCTGCGGGGAGGAGTTGGCGGTCTGCTTGCCCCGTGAGGAAGCCCAGTTCCTGCGTTCGCTGAATCTCGAGGGCACCGCCTCCATGCACCTGGTCCATGACACCCACATCCCCACCGGCGAGGAGGAAGGCCTCCTGGAATTCCGACCCCTCCCCCCCTTCTTCGCCTGCCCCCAGGCCTTTCCCCTGAGGGTGGCCCTGCACGAGGGGACGGTGGGATACAACAAGACTCTCGACGGTCTGGATGTCAGTCACGTCTCCTTCTCGCACCTGACACCCTCGGGAGTGCTGGCCGCGCGCGGCGTCTTCAATGCCCGCGATGGGCTTCAGGACATCCGACTCGATACGGTCACGGCCTGCCCCGAACTCAACGCCGCCCTGCCACCAGGGATTCGCCGCTTTGTGGAAACCATGCAACCCGACGCTCCCTTCAGCGTGACCATCCAATCCCTGGGCGATGCCGCCAAGGTGGAGGCCCGACTCCGGGGGGTGAATTTCAAGGGCCTCAACCCACCCATCAACAACGTCACGGCCAGGGTCTCGGTGGACACGCCGTCATTCTCTTCGGGGCATTTCCTCGGATTTGCCGAGGTGGGTTCCGCCGAGATCCTAGGCATCCCCTTCACACGCGTGACGCTGCCCATCATCAAGGATGAAGCCCTGCGGATCGGGAGCTCCGAATCACCGCTGGTGGCCGAGGGCCCGATGGCCCGTGTGGAGGGCTGGATGCGCGTCACCGACTCGCTGGTCAAGAGCGACCTCCGAGTCAGCGGCCTCGATCTCTCGCAATGGAGCCTCCTGCAAACCAAAGACGACGCGGCGGTCAGCCTGAACGGGTATGTCGATGGGCTCCTGAAGATCGAGGCGGAGCTCGGGGGCCTGGGCCAGGTCGGCACCTTCATCTGGCGTCTTCAGGATGCCGATGTCGTGGCCAAGAGCAACTTTCTGCCCTTGGCCAGGCTATTGAGGACCCCTGCCGACCTCCTTCTCAGGCCCAAGGATTTCCTCGACTTCAAAGGCCGCCCCCTGACCGAACAGCATGTCTTTTCCGGGAAGGGTCGCGTGG
Organism: Planctomycetota bacterium; assembly: GCA_050251015.1. Classification (GTDB taxonomy): domain Bacteria; phylum Planctomycetota; class JBFWNO01; order JBFWNO01; family JBFWNO01; genus JBFWNO01. The sequence continues at coordinate 3,090 of JBFWNO010000034.1, read as the reverse complement.
CCATTGAACGTGACCATCTGTCGGCTACGGCCTCGCTCAACGGCGAACCGGTGAATTTCGATGCCAAGTCGCGGGTGGAGTACTCGGGAAAGGGGGAGATCGAGCTGTCCCCCATCCCCCTGACCCGTTACGACCCCCTGGGCATCCTCTTCAACATCCTCCCCATCAAGATTCGTTGGGATGCCGAGAAGGTGGATGTGAAATGATCCCCTTGGCTGTCATCGCCGATGCGCACGTGCTCCCGAAGGATCCGGGAAGCTGGGCCTTTGTCGGGGACCTCATCAAGGAACTCCCCCGGCCCTGTAGGGTTCTCTCGCTTGGAGACTTCTTCGATTTCTGGCACCGGGGGACTGAGGGGCATCGTGACGATTACGGCCCCCTGTTTGAACTCATATCCTTGAGCGGGTTGGAATGGCATTTCATCAGGGGCAACCGGGATTTCATGTTGACCGCCGAGGACGCGAGGGGACTGGGCGCCACCCTCCATGATGAACCCCTGCGATGGAACTTGGGCAACAGCCTCTGCACCTTCATCCATGGCGACCTCCTCCTGACCGCCGACACGTCCTACCTGGCCTTTCGCAGGTTGATCCGCCTGCCTCTTGTCACAGTGCTCAGCCGTACACTCCCCCGGATATTTGTCGACGCTGTGGTGGGACTGATCCGCGGGAAACTCGACCATGGGAAGGCCTTGAAACCCTACGACACGTTTCAGGTAGACCTCCAGGAATCGGCTCGCCAAAAAGGCCATGCCGACCTGTTGATGTGCGGCCACACCCACAAGCCCCTCGAGACCGAACTACCCGGCGGGGGCACTCTTCGTGTCCTGCCAGCCTTTGGCGCCGCAGGTGGCTACATGTTGTGGGAATCTGCCCAGGGTTGGGTGGCAAAAACCGTCAACGGTAACGCTGTGAAGCATCCTTAAGGAAGGCCCGCTCGGCATCGCTGAGCGCCGTCATCCCCTTTTCGGAAATCTTGGCCAACAAGCGATCGACTTTCTCTCTCACCTCTCGCTCGTCCTCCTTCGTGGGTTCTGGTGGCCTTCGGCGGGACTGGCCACCCCCCCGTGACGGAAAGGAAATGCCCTGGATTCCAAGATCTCCCAGTTCCCTGTGAGCTGAAAAAAAGAAGAGGGCGCAGAGCACCAGAAGAAATGCGCTGTGACTGAACCACATGAGGGTGGCCGCAAACAGCAGAATGCACCCCACTCGGGTGACCTGCAAGGCGCCGATGCGCGATGATCGGGCATCCCAACGGAAGGAGAGCAGGTGCTCGAGGATGTGCCCGCCATCCAAGGGAAGAATGGGGATGAGGTTGAAGATGCCCAAGACCAATCCCCATTGCATAAGCTCATGCAAGAGGGGATGGGGAGCCCCTAGCACAAGGATAGCCAGACCCACGGCAAGATTCACGGCAGGTCCAGCGAACGACACCAGCACATGGCGGCCAGGAGACAAGTAACCGGTCCATTGGGTGACTCCGCCGAATCCCTGAAGAACGATCCCTTCCACGTAGGCCCCACATCCCCTCGCCGCCAGAGCGTGACCCAGCTCGTGGAGGATGATGGTGGCCAGCAACCCCAGGAAACTCCAAGCATCTCGCACGAAGAACACCAACATCAAAATGCTCATGTCGGCGTAGAACCGGATCCCAAACAAACGAAACAACGGGAACACCTGGAACATCGTGGGGCGATTATAGCCGCGACAGGCCGTCGCATTGACGCGCGTGCCTGAGGCGTTATTGTGGATGACGAGAGAAGAAAGCGCCGCTTAGGCGCCATCACAGGGCACGCTTGAGAGAACAAAAGAGGGAAGCATGACACGACGTGTTATTCAGACGGATCTTTTCACCGCATTCCAGGAATCGCAAAAACGCGCCGAGGAGCAACTCGGACACAAGAGAGCGATCCGCATTGAGGGTTCCGCCGTCCGGCGTGACGAGGGCCCGAGCGAGGCTCCCCAAGTCCGCCACATGCACGGCTTCGAGGTGATTTCCTCGCCCACGGCCTCTGCCGTTGTGCTGGATGCGGCCCCGGCCCCAGCCGCCCTCGAGACAGCCAGTGCCGCTGTTGTGGAAGAAGCGGCACCCGCTCCCCTCCCTGCCCCTTCGGCTCCCACATCGACCCGCGAACGCCTCAGCACCGTGACCACCGAAAGGGTGAAGATCAACGCTTCCAAGGACGCCACTTCGGAGCCGGTCACACGCACCGTCCAGGCCACAGTCCAGGTTCCCGATGCCTCATCCCCCCTTCTCAAGGTGGCGGGTGTTGTGTTCGCCATCACAGCGGCCTTCATTGTCGGCCGCTCGACCGTCGAGCCGGTTGTCAAGGAAGTCAAAATCTACGTCCCCACCCAACCAGAAACCCCGGCGGTGGCCGTCACGACACCGGCGGTTGTCGCTCCGGTGATTCCAGCGGCCCCCGAAGTGCAGACTCCGGTGGCCGAAGCCCCCAAAACTGGGAAGTACACGGTTCTGATCGTGTCGGGCATCAGCAAGACCCAGGCTGAAAAACTCGCCGCCCAGATCCGCAAGGACAGTGGTTACGACGCCTTTGTGAAGGGTGGAAGCGTGTATGTGGGCCGCTTTGAAAAGGCCTTCACCGACGAAATCAACAAGGTCGAAAAGTTCTGCAGGGAATACAAATATGAGGGCCGGGCCCAGTTCACCGACGCCCTGCAGGTGCCGATCCCCGGAACCCGCTAAAGCCGATTGCAAGAGGGGGCCTTTCCCGCTAACATAGGCCCCCTCTTTTCAAGGAGCCCACCATGACCGCCCACAATTCGCTCAGGACCAAGGGTCTGGGCAGCAAGCACCGCAATGTCCTCAAACGCGATGAGAGGATTGACAGTCTGCGCAAGGAAGGCGCTTTTTCGGAGAATTCCTCTCCTTTCGGCCTCCGCAAGGTGCGCTCCATCAAGGTCAAAAAGAAGTAGTCCCCCCTAGGCCCGGGAATGACGTGATGGTGGCCCCGGAATCCTTAGTCAGCACTCAGGACGCGGCTTCGCTCGACCACGCCTCATGGATCCGGCGCAAGTTTGAGAAGGGCAACGAGTTGCGTGCCAAACTTTGGCCACGCAACGTGATCGA
>JBFWNO010000033.1:0-23562 GCA_050251015.1 Planctomycetota bacterium | reverse complement strand
GCCCATCGGGTTGCCTTTCTGGCTGTTGTGGGTCTGAGGGTGTCGCTGGGTTCGCTCCCCGAGACTTCCTCAGAAATCCGTCCGTGAACCCCCTGAATCTACGGCTCGCGCCACCCGGTGAGCGGGTGCTGGTGGCTGTTTCCGGCGGCCGGGACAGCATGGGATTGCTGGAGTGGCTCCATCGCGCGGGGACCTGGGAGCTGGTTGTGGCCCATGTCGACCATCACATGCGGCCCGAAAGTCCAGAAGAGGCTCTTTGGGTCTCGAGCGAGGCGGCCAAACGAGGCTTGCCCTTTGTGGGATTGAGCGCCGGTTTGGTCCCCAGGGGTGAAACCCAGGCCCGCCAGGAGCGTTACCGCTTGCTTGCAGAATGCGCCAAGGACAGGGGCTCGTCCTATGTGGCCGTGGCTCATCACAAGAGGGATCAGCTTGAAACGCGACTCCTGAACATCCTCAGGGGTACCTCTCCTGCTGGCCTCGCGGGCATGCGGGCCCAGAGGGAGCTTGTGCCGGGGGTGATCCTGATCCGGCCGGCCCTTGATGCAGAACCCGCGCGATTGCATGAGGCCGCTCCCCAATGGAGGGAGGATTCCAGCAACGCCCTCGGGTCGTCTCCACGCCACATCCTGCGGCGTGATGTCCTGCCTCTTGTGGATGGATTAATGGCACTTGATACCTCCCTGGCCCTCGAACGATTGGCCAGAATGGCTGTCGAAGATGAGGACTTGCTGGCCTGCATGGTGCCCCAGGCGCAAGTGTTGTCACTGAAGGATTTCAAGTGCCTCCATCCCAGTCTCCAACGACGGTGGTTGCGAGGTTCCATGGTTTTGTCGGCCGACCAGGTGGAGGCGGCCCTCGAGCGGGTGGTGGAGGGTTCCACCGTGGATGCCGGGGGGGGGCTGACCCTGGATGTCACGGGAGGGATTGTCTCGCGAAGAGAGCGGCTCATCGTAAAATAGGCGTTCCCGGACGCGTGCCAGAGTGGTTGAATGGGACGGTTTTGAAAACCGTAATACTCGAAAGGGTATCGTGGGTTCGAATCCTACCGCGTCCGCCATATTTGGAGGTGCCTGATGTGCGGGGTAGTCGGCGAATTGCGCCTGGATGGGAGCCCCGCACCCTCCCTTGACAAGGAACTGGCCCTCCTCGCCCACAGGGGACCCGACGGGTCCGGCGCCTGGAGCGAGGGCCCCCTGTCTTTGGGCCACCGTCGGCTTTCCATCATCGACCTTTCGGCTGCGGCGGCCCAACCTTTCCACAGTCCCTGCGGGCGCTGGCACCTGAGCTACAACGGGGAGATTTACAACCATGTGGAGCTCCGGCGGGAACTGGAGTCGGCGGGTGAGTCCTTCCGCACCCATTGCGACACTGAGGTGCTCTTGAAGGTGTTGGCGCGTGAGGGCTGGGAGGGGCTCAAACGATGCAACGGGATGTTCGCCTTTGCCCTCTGGGATTCACATGAGCGTGTGTTGCTCCTGGGACGCGATCGATTCGGCGTGAAACCGCTGTTCATCCACACAACCCCGGCTGCCCTGAGGTTTGCTTCGGAAATGAAGGCGGTGCTTCCCGAGGGGGAGTCGGCGACGGCTGACCGGCCCTTTCTTTACCAATTCCTCGACCGGCGCGAAGGCGAGGCCGTGCGCCGGACGGTGCTTCAGGGGGTGGAGCGACTGCCCCCCGGTCATTGCCTGAGGGTACGAGGGGGCAAGATGGAATCCTGGAGGTGGTATTCCCTTGTGACCGATCCGACCGTGTCCCACATGAGCCCAGAAGGGCGCACAGCCCGGTTCCGCGAGCTGATGGTCGATGCTGTCCGCCTCCGGCTCCGCAGTGATGTTCCGGTGGGTGTCTGCCTGAGTGGTGGAGTCGACAGCTCCGTGGTCACCGGGATCATCTCGAAAATCCTCGGCACCCCTGTACAGACCTTCTCAAGCCGGCACGAAGAACAGGGATATGCCGAGGGACGATTCATTGATGACGTTAATGCCTTTTGCCAGGCTACGCCCCACACCCTGACACCCCGGGCCGAGGACCTGCCGAGGGTCCTCGACAGCCTGGTGCGCGCCCACGACAAACCCGTCAGGATGCCGGGCACGTACAGTCAATGGCATGTGATGCAATGCGCCAAGGGCCATGTGACTGTGCTTCTGGATGGCCAGGGGGCTGACGAGATCCTGGGAGGTTACCGCTATTACTATCCATCGGCCCAGGCCTCTTGGTTAAGGAGGGTGGTGGGGGGCGATCTGGGGGCCCTCCGGAAGCTGATGGCCTGCCGTCGTGGCCTCAGTGAGCATGTGGGCACCACCTACACCCGAGCCGCCTTGTCGGCCTTTCTCAGGGGACGCCGATCGGGTGGGGAAGATCGGTGGCAGGATAGGGTCTGCCGTGATGATTTCATCGCCGAGGGAAGATCCTTGGATTTGCCCCAACCCCCGGCCCCCTTTGATGACCCCCTCCAGGATCACCTGCATGCCAGTTTCTTTTCCGAGAACCTTCCGATGCTCCTGGATTACGAAGACAGGATCAGCATGGCCTTTTCCTTGGAGGCCCGGGTGCCCTTCCTTGACTGGCGTGTGGTGGAATTCTGCTTCTCGCTCCCCAATGACGACAAGATCGACGGGTATGAAAACAAGGCCATCCTCAGGCAGGCCTTTGCCGATGTGATCCCGCCCTCGGTACGCCACCGCCGTGACAAGCTGGGTTTTCCCACTCCCACGGAACACTGGTTCAGGGGTCCTCTCTCAGGCTACGTCCGGGACATCCTGGATTCCTCGGACCTTTCCACCCAGGGTTACTTCGATAGGGGCAAAGTGATGGCCCTATTTGAGGAGCATTGCTCCGGCAAGGCCAATCATGAACGCCTGATTTGGAGGGTGCTCAGTGTGACGCGCTGGGCCAGCCTTGTCCTCCATCCAAAGGGGGGGGCGGGATGAGGATTGCTGTTGTCAACCGCTACCATCCCTCGGATGTCCTGGGTGGGAGCGAGGTCCAGTGCCGACTCCTGATGGGGCAATGGCGGGCCCTGGGGCATGAGGTGGAATACATGGCGCTCGACGGGTGTGGGCAAACCGGTCCCGCTTCTGATGGATTCGGCCCCTTCCGGCGACTTTCGCCCAGACTCGGGATCCCCAGTTTTGGGGCATTCAGGAAACGGCTGATGGAATTCCGGCCAGATGTCGTCTATCTGAGGTCCTTCGGACAGCTTTGGATGCTGGGCAGGATTTGCCGGGAGGTGGGTGTGCCCTCCGTCTACAACACCTGCAACATCACCGACCTGCAATGCCTGATCCCCGGCGAACTGGCGGCCGTTCCGTGGGAATGGCCAGCGCGCCTGAGGGGGGCCGCTCTCCGGTGGCTCAATCATGGAGAGCTCTTCCGCATGCCCGTGGTGACGCTCAACAGGGACCACGCCACGTGGATCAACACGCTGGGGGGCCGGGCCAAACCCATCTACAACAGCATGGTGGATGTCCATGAGGGAGGCCTGCCGCCTAAGGAGCGTCTCATCGCTTGGGTGGCCAACATCAAGGAGCGCAAGAGGCCCGAGGAGTTCCTGGAGCTGGTGCGCCACCTTTCGGGCCGGGGCTGGCGCTTCGTGATGGTGGGCTCTTTGCAAAATCGCAAGGATGAGTATTGGAAGATGATCCGCGACACCGAAGCCTCCTGCCCGGATTTCAGCTGGCTTGGATCGCTCAAAGTGGAAGAAGTCGATGCGTTGTTGGCCCGGGCCTCCATTCTCGTGAACACCTGCCGTCCGGAGGGTTTCGGGAACAATTTCATCCAGGCCTGGCTGGCGGCTTGCCCCACGGTCAGCCTGGAGTTTGATGCCGATGGGATCATGCAAAACGAAGGGCTGGGGTTTTGCCCCGGCAGTTCCGCAGGCATGACAATGGCTGTGGAGCGCTTGATGGAGGATGAGACGTTGAGGACGACGATGGGCAAGTCAGCCCGCCGCTGGGCCAAGGCCCATCACGATCCCGAAACCAATGCCCGTGAATACCTTCGTGTGTTCGAATGGGTTAAACTGAGTCAATGGGAAAAGCCGTAGCAAGGCGGGGGGGCTTTGTCCTCATCATTGTGGTGGCCCTTTTGGGTGTCATGGCCTATATGGCACTCCAACTTGCAGAAACAAGCCATCTAGCCTCCAAACTGGGCGACCAGCATCTTCACAAGATCAAATCCAGACTCTATGCCCGTTCGGGCTTGGAGAGAGTGATCAGTCAGGTTACGGATCTGGGGGGGGGTATCTCTCCCCGGCAGATCGGTGATGGCACCCTGACGGCTGGCGGGGATCAATATCAGGTGGACTGGAGGGATGCCTCCGGCTGTATCTCCCTGAACGATGGTATTTCCAGCGGGCGGGCTCAGCTGGGCAGCACTTACGATGCCACGGCCCTGATGCCCTATAAACGGGAAGAAGTTTACGCGGGCCATGTCTATTTTGAACCCATCGGCGGTCTCCACCTGATGTGGTTGGATCCCAATCCTCCTCCCGGGGTTGTCAAGGTAGGAGACCTTGTGAATCTGAGAGAGTGCGGGATGGAAACCTTTGTGATCCCGCTCCCGGGCCCGCTCGTGGGCTACGGGGATTGTTATGCCATCTATGACCTGGATCCCTGTGGTGAGGGTTTGGGCATGATCGGTTGGGAGGGGGATTGCACGATCACCCGTGTCAATTACAGGTCACCGGAACCCCAGCATGTTTCAGGACAAGCAAATCTGAGGCTTCGGCGCCTGCTCAATGCCTACGGCAATGCCCATCGCTACATTGACTTCCTCAATGGGGAAGCTCCGATCGTGCCGACGGGCAACATGACAGGCTTCACCTTCACGGGAGCGATGGATTGCCTCCCACTCGGGCAGGATTTGACCCCCAGCGACGGGCTGGGTGACATTCTCATTGCCGCGCGACCCGCCGCAGGGTTCACCCAATGGGAGACTGTGGCTCCCTTGGTGGATGCCTGGGGTGTGGCCCACTTGAATCCCGATTACATAGGGACCAGCGGATTCTTCAGCAAGTGCCGTGAGGACTTCACCCTCTGGGGCGCCGAAGATACCTCCAACTTCACCCTGCGCAGTCCCTTTGTGGAGCCCTGGAAACATCAGGATGCCTCCTCATCGGCGTTCAACGGATTTCAGACCATCCCCATGAACCCCCTGGATGAATCACCGCCCGATTTTTCGCTGGACCGCTGGATCAACGACCCCACGATGCCGATCAACCCCCGTGCCGCATCACGTCTGGTGTTGGCCGCCATGTTCTATGCCTGTGCGGATGTCCATTTTTTGGTGGAATCCTCCCAGACAGCGGCCGGATACTCCTACACACAAGGTTCCACGGAATGTGATAACGATGCTTATGCGAACCTGCGAGACCAACGGAGTTCTCGCCCTCGCCTGGGTTTGGCCGGCTGTGCCTTCAAGGGATCGAGAATCACCGAGAACGGGGATGAGGCTGTGGCCCAACCGAATCGCCTCATGTCAATGCGGGATGCCCTCGTCTTATCGAAGGGACTCAAGGATTTCATGGCCACAGGTTCCCTTTCACGGACGCCCATGGAGTTCAAGGCCTTGCTGACAGCCTTCCGAGGAACCGGGTCACCCTATGAAAGGGCGGATCCTGGAGTGAGCTTCAATGATCACCCGGATGAAGGTTACTTTACGCAGGATTATGTGGAGAGGGTCCTTCCTGAACTTTTGACCACCGATCTGCGCCTGCCCGGTTTTCTTGGGGGCCCCGCGGCGATGCACCATCCCTTATATGAAACCACCTATTTCCAGTTGATGGATGCCGACACGGTGGAACAGCCCACAGACACCTCCAATGCCTTCGTCTCCCCTGCCGTCTTGAGGATGGTCTCGGAGTTTGTTCCTCGCCGGCACTTACCCAAACTGGGTTTTAACCCTTCCGGTATTCAGATCATGCGGTCAGTAGGTCGGTTGATGGATGCCGGGGGACAGACATCTGTGTCCACGGTGATCCAGGCTACCATCCGCCAGTTCCAGACAGCCCATGTTAGAACCCAGGCCGATTTTGAGAACCTTACGGATAACACGGCCACCTCGTCGTCGATCCGTACCGGTCCCAATGTCACAACACGTTCCGGAGGGTTTGCCGCCCCGGATCCCCACATGGGCATGGTGGGCCTTCAGGACCTGCCAGAAAGTTATGTTGGCTGGTCGCAGCAACCGCAGATTGCCATGAATTTTTCGGGGAATATCCAGCCTCAGGCTGGATGCAATCCCCCCCAGCCACCGACTCTTTCGCAAGATGTGTCACTGACACATACCGCGGCGAGTCATGATATCTATGTGAATCCCTTGACAGGCACTTTGTTGGATTCACGTCCGGAGGTGGTGGAGCCCCTCCTGGGACGAGGTGGCAAGGCGGGGGATCTGGGCCCTTGTGGCGGACTCTTGATGCATTCCATGGGGCATGGACCTTGGGCTGAGAAAAAATTCGAGGATGCCCTCTATTGGCGCCTCTACGGAACATCTCCGACTCTGCATCCCAACACCCTGTGGGACACGGGATCGGCGCCGGGAACAAGTCTGGGCCGGGGTTTTGTGCAGATGTGGTTTCGCATCCCCACGGGGCCGCAGTATCCGGCCGATCTGCGCCCTCTCTCGGGAGTCTTGTCAAATTTTGCCAGAGGGAGGCGCTTCAAGCATGTGCTGGCCCATTTGCGAGTCTGGGAGAGGGGGCCGGAAACGATCACGGGCTCCCATGCCCTGCGCTATGGTTGGAACCCCGTTGATATCGATCTCTATTACAGCTTCAATACGGTCACCAGAAGGCATGAAATTCATGCCAGTTTTGTTTCGCTGACCCGTCCCCTCAGTTCCAATCCAGCCACAGCCCAAAGCTGGCACCGCTATGACAACACGCTGTTCGGGATCCCCATCATCCCCGTAGCGAATAATTCCGCCCTCCCGTATCAGGATGACCAGCTGGCCATGCCTTTTCCCTTCACTTTTTCGAACTACACCATGTTTCTAAGAGGAGGCGGGCGCTCAATGATCAAGCGTGTGATCCTTAAGGACATTCCGGAAAACGGGCCCGGAACCTGGCACCTTGTCTCCATGGGTTGGAACACTTCACGTAGCATCACGGGCGTAGAGTGGGCGGGAGGTGCGGCACCCTGGGACGATAAATTCTGGCTGAGGCTCCATGATTCCAGCAACGCCGACACGTACTCGGTGGACTTCCACGCGGCAGTGAACTCTGCTCAGATCAACAAGGATTACACTGGGTTTGACAGGGATAACAACCTGATCGACGGGATCCAGACCTTGGATGACGTCAACATGGTTTTTTCTCTGGGGGAGTCGCATTGCTATGGTGGCGCCGTCTACGATTGGGCAACCAAGACGGACGCACCCTATCGACGGACTTCTGACACCAATTACTCTGGCATACCTTGGTACACTCCCCTTTGGAGGCTGGATTCCTGCATCGACAATGTCCGTGTCGTTTTGGGGGGTGTTCCGAACGTCTATAACGGGTTCAATGCCCCTGGCTATGGCCTCCCCACACCCGAGCGTTTTGATTTGGCCTCAGAACCCCACTGGGATTTGCGCCTACCCTGCCCGGTGGGATCCAGGATACTCCGGGTGTCCTCGCTGTTCTATTCTCCCAGAGACAGCGGGGAATTGACGGTTCTGGGACCCAATGTCCCACGCATCGACCTCCAGTACAGTCCTGCCCCTCCACCCTTGGAGGTGTTGAACACAATGGATGGCTGCATCCAGATGTTCAGCAACCAGGTCACAACCACGGGAAGCCGACTCCGATTCACATACAAGAAGTCGAACATCAAAAACAACGCCATCGTCATCAACGGCAGCGACAATGCCAACGAGATCCCTTGGATTTCGGAGGTGACAGTGCAATACAGGCCACCGGGAACTCAGGTGGAGGTGCTCCACTTCAGCCTGGGGGATTGACTCCGATCAGCGTCGGATGGCGACCCAGGGTGCCGCGGGTGGCAGGGATTCCCTTGTGAGAGGGCATTGCCCGTCTTGGCGTTCCCACAGTCCGGCGAAGGTGGCCAAGAGCACACGACCGGAGTTGTCTCGGGCCACAAGACACCAGGAGGAATCTTCATCTGGAAGGGGAAGGTCAACCTGCTCAAAGGTCCATGGCCCGTGGGGCTGGCGGTTCATCAACACATTGGCGGTTTCCCGCTTCAGGTAGCCCCGATCAGCGAGGAGGTCGATGGTCATGCTGAATCGGCCCGCCCGGGCAAAGAAACGCTCTTGGGCTTCGATCAGCGCGATGATGAGCTCTTCGGCGCTTGCCGCATGGGCCTGTGTAGGGCCCGAAGGAGCATGGGGGGGGTCGATATCACAGGATATCGTGCCCCACCCAAGGAAAGACAGAAAGCCCATGCGCAGGATCAGGCGTGTGACAGAACTGATCACATCTGCTCCGGAGTGGGAATGCACAGGACCTTGAGACCGTGGCGCAGGGTGTGGCGGGTGGCGGCCACAAGGGCCAGTCGGGCTTGGCGAATGGCGGGATCCGCATCGAGCACCTTCACTCCACCCTCCTTGTCCTGGGTCAGTCGGGAATACACCTGTACCAGCTCGAAAAGATAGTTCAGAACCGTGTTAGGTTCAAGTTCCCTCGCCGACTCGGACAAGATGGAGGGGTATCTGTCGAGCATCAGGAGCAGGGATTTTTCCATGGGATGGGTCAGTTGCAGGGGGTCATGGGCCGATCCGTCCGACCATGAGCCCTTGCGCAGGATGCTGTTCATCCGGCATTGCGCATACTGCAGGTAGGCACCCGTGCGCCCTTCGAAGGAAAGAATGTCGTCCCACTTGAAGATCACATCCTTGTCCCTGCGGGCCTTCAGGTCGTTGAAGAACACGGCGCCAAGCCCCACCATCTCCGCCACGGAATCCCAGTGGGTTTCGGGAAGCGAAGGGTCGGCTTCGCGCCTTGGAGCCAGCCGTTCCAGGGCCTTTTCGTGGGCGGCATCCAGTACCTCGTCGAGAAAGATCACATTGCCATCGCGGGTCTTACCTAGTGAGCCATCGGGGAGGCGGAGCATGCCGAAGCTGACATGGCGGTTCCGGCCGGCGCTGGGGTGGCCGAGCTTCTCCACCAGGGCAAACAGTTGTTGAAAGTGGAGGTTTTGCTGGCTGGCGACCACATAGAGGTTGAGGGCGAAGGCTTGGCGATTCCAGCGATCGAGGAGAGCCGCGAGATCGCGGGTGGCATAGAGCGTGGCCCCATCGCCCTTGCGGAGCAGGACGGGGGGCATGTCATCCCCCAGGCGCACCACTTCAGCTCCCTCGCTGGTTTCCAAAACCCCCTTGTCCTTCACGAGCCGGAGTGTATCGGCAAGATGGGACTCGTAATGGGCTTCTCCGCGGAAGGCGTCGAAGTGGATCCCCATCCTGTTGTAGATCAACTCCAGTTCCTTGACGCTGACATCGCGGAACCATTGCCAAAGTCTCCGGGCTTCCTTGTCGCCCTTCTCAAGGCGGAGGAACCAGTCTCGGGCCCCTTCTTCAAGGCTGTTGTCGCCGCGCGCGGCGGCTTCTTTAGCCTCTTTGGTGATGTGTTGATAGATGCCCACAAGTGTGTGGAGGGGTTTGTCTCCCAGCAAGCGATCCGTAGAACCCTCCCCCTCTTGGGGGGAGGGCAGGGTGGGGGGCTTCAAGCGGCTCCACCCCAGCATCACGTAGCCGAATTGTGTGCCCCAGTCCCCGAGATGGTTGATCCGCTCCACAGCGTAGCCCTGAGTTTCCAGGACATTGCCCAGGGCTGCACCGATGAGGGTGCTCCGGAGGTGGTGGATGGCGAAGGGTTTGGCGATGTTGGGTGAGGAGAAATCCATGCAGACTGTTTCCCCATGGTGTTCAGTGGAGTGGGCCCATGTCCCTATATCTCCCAGAACAGCATCCAGGATGAGGCGGGCCGTGGCCGCCGGGTCGAGAGTGATGTTGAGGTAGGGGCCGGCCGACTTGACAGAGGCGATGAGGGGGTGGGGGTTGTTCGCCAGAAGGGCCGCCCACTCGGTGGCGATGGCGGCGGGGTTTTTCCCGGCGGTCTTGGCCGCGATAAAGGCCGGGAGGGTGATGTCGGCGGAGGCGTCCCGGCTGGGGCCCAGGCCTGTGGTCCGGGGATCAGCCTTCAAAGACAGTGTGGATTGGAGCCAAGGAGCGAGAACTGAGCCTATCAGTGACATGGCCCTATTCTAATCGTGTCAGGTAAAATAACTTCATGAAGCGCCTCAAGGGATTCGACCCCGAAGAGTATGTGAACTGGAAGCCTGTGGAGGCCGTTTTGGAGCCTTACACGCGCCTGGCTCAGCAGGCCATGAAGGCCATGGGTCTCAAAAAGAGCGATCCCATCCTGTTGGACCTCTACAGGAACCTCCTGTTGGTCCGCCTTCACGATACGGCCCTCAAACGTTGGGTGAAGACGGGCAAGATTTCCAAGGCCTGGCTGGGCACCGGCGAGGAAGCCGTGACAGTGGGCAACCTGGCGGGGCTCGAAAAGGGAGATCTGGTGGGGCCCATGATCCGCAATGCCGGAGCTCCCCTGCTCAAGGGTATGCCCGTTCGTGAGTCCTTGGCCTATTATCTGGGTGCCGGAGACACCCGCACCCGCGGTCGCGACCTGCATGTGGGTGGCCTGGAATACGACACGGTGACCCCCATCAGCCATGTGGCGGCTCTCGTTCCTGTGATGACGGGAGTGGGCCTAGGGTTCAAGATGAGGGGATCGGACAGGGTGGCCATGACCTGGGTGGGGGATGGCTCCACGCGCACCGGTGAATTCCATGAAGGGATGAATTATGCGGCCGTGGCGGGCGTGCCTGTGATTTTCGTGCTCCAGAACAACCAGGTGGCCTTGGGCACGCGCACCGGCGACTACAGTCCGCAGGGGTTGGAGCCCATCGCCAAGGGCTACGGCATCAAGGGCTACGTGTGCGACGGCAACAATGTCCTGGATGTCTTGCAGGTCACTCGGGAGGCCGTGGCCCTGTGCCGTGCTGGCAAGGGTCCTGCCGTGATTGTGGCCAACACCTTCAGGATGGGGGGCCATGCCACCCATGACGAGGCTGAAGCCCGCTCGCTCTTCACAAAGAAGGAATTCGCCGCCTGGGGCCAAAAGGACCCTGTCGGATGCTACGAGGAATTCCTCAAGGGATTGGATCCCAAGAATGCGGCCAGGCTTGAGGCCATTGAATCGGAAGTCGAGGCCCTTGTGGCAAAGGAGGCCGCGGCCGCTCTCGACAACATTGTCGGCCGGCAACCGGCCCCCGAAACCGTCACGCTCGGGGTGACAGCCTGATCAGTGGCCCTTGGCGGCCTTGACGGCCGCTGTGAGAGCGGGAACCACCTCGAAGGCATCACCCACAATTCCGTAGTCGGCCACCTGGAAGATGGGGGCATCCTTGTCGGTGTTGATGGCCACGATGTATTTGGAGGAACCCATCCCGGCAAGATGCTGGATGGCTCCGGAGATCCCGACGGCCACGTAGAGAGTGGGGGAAACCGTCTTCCCGGTCTGTCCCACTTGCTCGCCATGGGGGCGCCAACCGGCATCCACCACGGCGCGGGAAGCACCCACAGCACCGCCAAAGGCGGCGGCCAGTTCCTCGATCATCTTGAAGTTTTCGGGACCCTTGAGGCCCCGGCCCCCCGACACAATCACCGCCGCCTCGCCCAGATCGACCTTGCCACCACCCCCCAGGATTTCCCGGACCACCGAACCCAGGTCGGTGCCCAGACTGAGGGCCTTGGTGCGCACCGAGCCGCCGCCCGGAGCGGGGGAGGACTGGAAGGCATTGGGTCTTAGGGTCACCACGGCGGGCTTGCCTTCGGACTTCACCTTGATCACAGTCTTGCCGCTGTGCCCGAAACGCACGGCCAGAGGCCCTTCAAAGCGCGTCACATCGGTGACACAGGAGGTGCCCAAGAGGGCCGCCACGCGGGGGGCTACATCGCGCCCAAAGGCTGTGTGGGTGCACAGGACCATATCGGGCGAGAGGCTCTTGATCTCATCTGCCAGAGCCCTGGCACAAGCGTCCGGTGCGCCCAGATTGAAGGCCTCAGCGGTCAGGACAAGGATGTCCTGGGCTCCATGATCGGCCAGTGCGGCGGCATCTCCGGCCGACGCCCCACAGAGGATGGCTGTGATCTTTGCGGGAGAAAGGCCACGGGCTGCCGCAAGGGCCTCGAAAGAGGATTTCTTGAGGGCGCCTGCGCGCTGTTCGGCCAGGACAACAATGTTTGTCATAGGATCTGCACCTCATTCTTGAGAAGTTCCATGAGTCCAGGGATCGCTGCGGCCCCCTGACCGTTGAAGCGACCGGCCTTCCTTCGTTCAGGGAGGGTCAGAGAGGTCACGCTGGTACGGGCCTGGACTGGGCCGGCATCCACGGAATCCACCGGCTTCTTCTTGGCTTTCATGATGCCTGGGAGAGAGGGGAAACGGGGTTCGTTGAGTCCCTTCGTGCAGGAAATCACGGCGGGCAGTTTTCCCTCGATGACTTCCAAGCCTCCTTCGACAGGACGCTTGGCCTTGAACTGGCCTGATTCCACCGCAAGCTCGCACACATGGGTCACCAGTGGCAGTGAAAGGGCGAAGGCCAAAAAGGCCGGAACGCATCCGGCATTGGTGTCGATGGCTTCCTTGCCGCAGAACACGATATCGGGCTTTTCCCCCTCAATGGCCTTGGCCAGGGCGGCTGCCGTGGCGGCGGGGTCTTCAAAGATTCCCTTCACGTGCTTGGCTCTGTCGGCTCCCATCGCCATGGCCTTCCGGAGGCTGTTGATGGCGGCATCATCGCCGGCGCTGACCACAACAACCTCGCCGGCCCCGGCCTTGTCACGGAGCTTGATGGCCTCCTCCACGCCGAATTCATCAAAGGGGCTGGGGCCGAAATCAATGCCCTCCGACTTGATGTGCCGTCCATCCGCGCCGGCGTCAATGCGGGCTGCGCTGTCGGGGCAATGCTTGACACAACAGATGATCTTCATGGACGGGGCCTTTCAGGGGTGTATTGTAGGATCAAGTCCATGGTGCGCTCAAGGCTCGATGGGGGGGAGATTTTGAGAGGGCATGGGCCAATCCCACGGCTGCCCAGGAGACCATCACCGAGGATCCGCCCTTGCTGATGAAGGGCAGGGTGAGCCCTGTCATAGGGAGGAGACCGACCGTGTAGCCGCTGTGGATCAGGGCCTGCACGGCAAAGAGACAGGCGATGCCCGTCAGGGCCAGCCGTGGGAAGGCTTCCCGAGTGCGAGAGGAGAGAAAAAGGATGCACAATGTGATCAGGAGATTGAGTCCCAGCACTGTAGAGGCTCCGATGAATCCCCATTCCTCGGCAATGGAGGCAAAGATCAGGTCACTGTAACTGTAGGGCAGGCGTTGGTACTGGGTTTGTTCGCCCTGGCGCCAACCCTGACCCCTCCAGGATCCGTTGCCCATGGCAAACTTGGCCTGAAGCAGTTGGGGCTCCTCGGCCATCCGGCCATCTTTGTGGCGCTGCACAAGGGCCGTCGCCATCCGGTGCTGCTCATCGATATCCAACCGGGACCAAAGGATGAAGGGAGTGGCATGGCCCATGATGAGGAGGGTCCAGACCACCTTGTGCCAACCCTTGGCCCGCCACAGGGCGATCAGACAGAGTCCCATGGCGATGCCTGCCAGGGTCCCCCAAGGGATGGTTCCCAAAGACACCAAGGGTGATGCCCCGTCCTGGTGCAGGAGTCGGATGATGCGGCCCGCCTGATAGCGGTGCAGGGGGTTGAAGGACCAGGAGAAGACTTCGGAAAAAACGATCCAGACGGGTAACAAAGTCCCGGCCGTCACCAAGAGCCCCAGCCAAGGGGCGGAGTATCCCGAGGTGTGACAGAGGACTAAGACGAGGGGAAGGATGACCAGTGCTGTGCCCAGGTCGGGTTGGCGAAGGATCAGAATAAGAGGAATCCCCGTGAGGACAAGGGTCAGGAGGAGTTCCTGGAACGGTTGTTCATGGCGTTCATGCCTGAGGAGTCGGGCCAGCACCAGGATGATCCCGAGTTTGATGAATTCCGAGGGCTGGATGGAGATCCCCCCGATGCGGATCCAACTGGAGGCATTGTTCACCTGGGTGCCTTGCACCAGCACCAAGACCAGGCCTGCGACGCACAGAAGGTAAGCGGTTCCGCTGAGGCTCAGGATCATCCCGGACCTCAGCCGGCTCAAGGGCAGGGCGATCAGGAAGGCTATGGCCATCATCCGGCACTGGGAATCGAAGGAGCCCCGGATGCCGACACTGGCCGACTCCGTGGCGCTGAAAAGGGCGGTCAAGCCGATGATGGAAAGGGCCACGGCACTGACCCACATCAGGGCGCGAGCGGCCCTCATGGCACTCCGCCAAGCTGTTCCAGGAATTTTCCGAAGGCCTGCGGTGCGCTCACCCCATCACGCCCCCCGTGATAGAGGCAGATGGCAAAGGCCACATCACGGCCATCCAGGTTCATCCATCCGGCGAACCAAAGATGATTGCCCTTGGGGCCAGCCTGGGCCGTGCCCGTCTTGCCCTTCACATGGTGGGATCGGAGGATGGGGAGTCGGGCTGTTCCTGTCAGCACAGCATCCTCCAGTCCGTCCCGAATGCAATCCCAAGTGTCCTGACGGACGGGATAGGGGGGCAGGGTTTCGCTGTCACGTTGAGTCAGGTGGGGGACAACTCTTTGGCCTCCGGTGGCCACGGCCGACATCATCACCGTAGCCTGGAGAATGGTGGCCAGAAAGCGGCCCTGTCCGATTGAAAAATTGGTGACCTCAGGTTGTCGGGCCGAGGGCAGGTTTCCCTTGGATTCAAAGGGCAGGTCGATGCCCGTGCGGGATCCGTACCCGAAGATTTCCGCCCACTTGCGCAGGCGGCCGTAGCCCAGACGAGTGGCGGCTTCAAAGAACCAGATGTTGCAGCTGTGTGAGAGGGCCCCTCGGACGTCGAGGGGTCCGTGACCCACGTGATATTGGTTGGAGATCCAGCACCGCTGGACAGGGGACCCCTTGGCCTGGAAGCCGAGTGGGGTGCAGGTGTGCAGGGTGTCCGGGCGCTCCAACCCTTCCTCAAGGGCGGCCACCGCCGTCACGATCTTGAACACACTGCCCAGAGGCAGGGAATCCTGAAGACAGCGATTGACCAAGGGGCGGCGCACGGCATCCTGGAGGTCTTCCTTGGTGACCCGTCCTGCCGGGATGTTGGGATAGGAGGCCATGGCCAGGATGGCTCCCGTGGAGGCCTCCATGAGCACCAAGCCACCCCCATGCTCGTTGCAGGTGGCTTCAAGGGTTGTTTCGGCACAGGATTGCAGACGGGATTCGAGTGTGGTGCGGAGCACCGAGCCAGGGGTGGGAGGTGTTTCCTCAAGAAGTCGTTCGATCTTGCGGCCCTCCTCAAGTTCGCGGGACGTCAGGCGAACACCGCGGATGCCCCGGAGTGTGTCCTCGTGGCCCCTTTCAAGTCCGGACCTTCCGATCAGGTCTTCCGGGAAAAAGACACTGGCCCTCATGTCAGGATCCGTGGCCAGCGAGAACCAGGATTGTTCGTCCAGGACATCAAAGAGAAAAGGGCGTGTTTCACGGTCCTCGGCCGTGAACATGCCGGTGGAACCCACGACCAGGGAGGCCAGCTTGGCTTGGGGGTAAGCTCGGGTGTTGCGTGTGCGGGGGATCAGTCCCAGAAAATCACCTGGCCTAGCCTGGATGGTCTGCCAAACTCCATCGGGTACCCGGGACAGCAGTTTGCGAGGGAGTCGTTGGATCTGGCGGATCTGAGCCTTGCTCAGGCTGGGGCGCCCCAATCGTTCACGCTCGCGTTGAATATCAGCATCCAGTTGGCCCCGGGCATGGTCCAGTCTGGCCTCCAATTCCATGGCACTCAGGGGGGAAGGGCTATGCTCCAAGAGGGTCAGGAGGTTCCTCGATGTCTGGGGTTCCCATTCAGCAAAGATGATGTCGATGTCCCAGCCCGCCCTGTCTTCCGCCAGAACCTTGCCGTCGCCGGTCAGGATGGTCCCCCGTGAGGCTTCCAAAGTCTGCGCATAGATCCTCCGGCCCTGGTCCGCGTAGCGGGCTCCCACCCGAATTTGCAGATGGTACAAGCGGGCTTGAACCGCCAAGAAGCACAGCGTGATGCAACCTGCGATGAACCAGGGACCTCTCATGTGGCTGGACGCAGTCCCATGGGGGCACCCCAACGCCTGCCAATAGCAAAAAGCGGCCAAGATAGGGTGCCAGAGACAAGGCCGTAAGTGGCCAGGAGTTTAGCATGGGAACGCCATTCAGCCATGTCCATCACGACCAATTCAGGTAGGCAGAGGACAAGGCAGGCCAAGGCCACACCAATGGTGCGAGGGAGCCATCCGTCGCGTCCCAAGTGAAAACGCTGGGACCTGAAGACCAGGAACAAGGCCACGGCCAGAACGGCTTCAATCTGTGGTTGGGAGGGGAAGCCGTGCATCAGGCCGATCCAAGCGACCTGCAGGATTCCCTTCGTGCCCTCGCCGTAGAACGAGATGACCACAAGCCAGGCGGCCAGGAAGTCGGGAAACCCGTGGCCCATCCGGAGCCGCATGACAGCCAGGAACAAGGAGACTAGAGCGAAGGCGATGGTGCTCACTGGTTTTCATCCTCTGGCCGGAAAGGGTTGGGTGGGGGGGGCTGGATGAGAACGACACGCAGGGTTCCGGGATCCAAAGATGGGGTGACCTCAATACGCAGGAAGAGGTCTTCCCTGCGCACTGAGGCAACATGGCCAGCCAGCAATCCCTTGGGGCAACGAAAATCGGACCCCGAGGTGATGACCGCATCGCCGACCCGGATGTCACCCGAGCGTGTGGCGCTGACATGCAGGACTTCCACACAGCGTCCGCCCCCTGGGAGGTCTCTCCCCGAACCCACGCCCCTGGGCCATCCCTCGGTAGGAGCCGGGCGGCCATCCAGGGCCACAATGTCGACAACCCAACGTTGATCCGGGCTGTCCAAGGGGGACATCAGGCTCCAACTCGGGCGCACCTCCTCGATGAAACCCACAAGACAGCCGGAGTGGGTGGCCACCGAATCGACGGCGACACCCTGGGACATTCCGCAGTCCAGGATGTGGGCATGAGTCAAGAGACGGGGATCGCTTCCCAGGATCCTGGCGGCCAAGGTGCCTGCCGTGGCATCGGTACTGACATGCATCGATCGAAGATCCCGCAGAAGGCTCTTGAGCTCGGCGGTCTCCTGAAGTGCGGCGGCTAGCTTGGATTCGAGCCCGGGGGGTTCCATGGCGGGCTTTGACCTGCCGGCGGCGGAGGCCGGCAGAAGCGGGGCAACAAGCACGTTACGGGCCATGGGAGACAGGATGATGACGCCCAGGACGGAGAGGGTGATGAAGGGTGTGCTCCGGAGGATCCCGTGGAGGGACATCGGCTCGATCCTGGCGGCTACTGCTCGTCCACGCCGTGGTCGAGGTGCTTGGACCACTTTTCAATGTTCTCAAGGTACATCCCCGTGCCCTTGGCCACGCACTTGAGGGGGTCCTCGGCGACGGAGACCTTGATGCCGCAACGCTCCGCAATAAAGGCGCTGATGCCGCGGATCAGTGAGCCACCGCCCGAGAGGACCACGCCGGTGCTCACAAGGTCTGCGGAAAGTTCGGGTGGGGCCTTGGTTAGAGTTTCCCTGATGGCATCAACCACCTTGGATGCGGGAGGAGTCATGGCATCCCGGATTTCCTCGGAGGTGATCATTTGGGTGCGAGGGAGGCCGGAAACGGTGTCCTGCCCCCGGACCTCCATTTCCATTTCCTGTGGAAGGGGCATGAGCGAACCAAGGTGGATCTTGATGTTCTCGGCGGTTTGGGGGCCGATGTTGAGGTTGTATTTGTCCTTGATGAACTTGGCGATGCTTTCATCGTAGTGGTCGCCGGCGATACGGATGCTTGTGGCTGTCACAATGGCACCCAGCGAGATGATGGCCACTTCGGTGGTGCCACCGCCGATGTCCACAATCATGCTGGCCTTGGGTTCGGTGACAGGAAGGCCGGCCCCGATGGCCGCCGCCATGGGCTCCTCAATGCGGTACACGGCTCTGGCACCCGCCCTGAGGCCACTGTTGCGCACGGCGCGTTCCTCGACATTGGTGATGCCATACGGAACGGCGATCACCAGACGAGGTCCGAAGAAACTCTTCCGGCCATGGACTTTGCGGATGAAGTAGCGGATCATCTTCTCGGTGATGTCGGCATCGGCGATCACCCCGTTCTTCATCGGGCGGATGGCCCTGTATTTCCCGGGGGTCTTGCCGAGCATGTCCTTGGCGCGATTGCCCACGGCATCGCCATCATCGGTTTCCATGACCTCATTGGTGCCTTCCCTGACTGTGACGACGGAAGGTTCGTTGAGGACAATGCCTTCACCCTTGATGTACACCAGCGTGTTGGCGGTGCCAAGGTCGATTCCCATGTCCTTGGAGACAAGCCCCCAGACAAGACTGCCAGGATCAAAACGCAATGTTTTTTCTTCTCTCTCCGGGATATTCCTTGAGCAAGGCCCCTATCCCAGACCTCCACAATGAACGAAATCCCCCCTTATGGCAAGTGGGGAGGGTGACTTACCTGTTGGTGGAGGTCGCGAACCGGATACTGCCGCTGACAAGGGGGGTCTTTCGGTACTCCTCATATCGCGTGTCGCCCAGAAGATTCCTGATCTTTTGATTGGATTCATTCTCCAAGGCCTGGATTTTTGCCAAGTTAGACCCAAGCCTTTGGATCATTTTGGTTTCCATTTCCAGCTTTAAGGCAGGATCAGCCCCCGGTTCCGACATCGCCTGGACCCTCTTTTGGAACTCCTCGGCAGGCTCCCCGTCTGTGAACAACAGGGTGCTCGCATCCT
Organism: Planctomycetota bacterium; assembly: GCA_050251015.1. Classification (GTDB taxonomy): domain Bacteria; phylum Planctomycetota; class JBFWNO01; order JBFWNO01; family JBFWNO01; genus JBFWNO01. The sequence goes on along the minus strand of JBFWNO010000033.1, from coordinate 4,662 downwards.
CTTTTTCCCTCAAGATGGCATCAAGTTGTTCCCACTCATAATCCGTGAGATCAATGGATTTTTGAAGGTGGGTTTTGATCAAATCCCTGGAGTTGTTGAAGTCGTGGACTGTCGCCTCGTTACCCCATTCGTCGGTCGTCTGCATGGTTCCCATACGAAGGGTGGTAAGGCGTGTTCCGTTCGATGGGGGAGGGGCCACGGTTTTTGAGATTTCTCGATTCTTGTCCACGTCAGATGGGGTCCCGGTGGGAACCGAGGTTCCTTCAGTGCTTGCGGCTGGACGGGTCTGGGTCACAACGGCGGCTTCCCTTGCAGCGGTCGCTTGGACCTGTTTTTTGCTGGCATCCAAGGCTGTTTTAAGGGTTTCAATTTCGGTTTTGTAACGCTGGATTTCCGATTGGGCCTGAGCCAACTCGATATGGGATGCGGATGGGCTTTCGTTGAGAATCATGAAGGAGGTGGCTGTGATGACAGCTCCGATCAAAGCCGATGTGGCCAACGATGTGACTTGTACCATGCATTCAACTCCTTCTATAAGGAGGTATGGCTGAGTTCAGTCAAAACCTTCGAACAATTAATTTGAGGCGCCGACAACGGCTTGCAGATTCCATGGAAGACCGGAAAGGCCGTAATATTCAGCCAATTCCCCACGAATCAGGCAGATCGAGAGGATCATGACCATCGTGGTGGTCAACAGCATCCAGGAATAGACGTTAAAGGGCTCGGGGGCGAGTTTATCGCGTCGAGACATCGTCGAGCTCCTTGATATCACCCTTGAGGAATTCCTTCAAAACATAGGCGACAGCCAAGTCCTGCTGGACTGAATCAACCCTGGCCTTGCCAATGAAGGAATTGCCACGGCGGATGTTGAAAACATAGCCAATTTTGACTTGGTCCTTTTCGCCACGGTTGATGACCACGGTTTCATGGTCGTCACCCACACCCACAATCTTCCCTTCGATCACAGGCACGGCCTGGAGAGGATCGAGGGGGCCATAGGCGTCGGAATAGGCCCGCAGACGGATCTGGGCCTGATAGAGCTGTTCCTGCACATCGCCAAGCTGGGCCGTAAGGTCCTTGGTTTGCTGGCGGTAGGTGATCTTATGGAATTCTTCCTGAGCCGCATTGTCCATGGCCAATTCAAGCTGCTCCATGGCGCTGTCGGCAGCCTTCTGGGAGTTGGCCTTTTCCTTTTCAAGGGCATCAATGCGGTTGGAGATTTCCGTGGCAATGGCCTGGGCGTTGTTCAGGTTGCTTTGAAGATTTTCCTTGTCACTGTCCTTGCGGCGGCTTTCGCCCTCCAGGGCGGCAATGCGGGCATCTTTTTCAGCCAAGGAATCGATCTTGGATTTGATGCGCATTTGCAGGTCAGCCACTTCCGACTTGAGGCTCTGGATGGTGATCTGCTGTTCGGTCTTGCTGGAATCGAAAAGCTGTTTCAGCTCGTCATACTGCTGAACAGTCTGGTTCAAGGCCGCCTTGTAGTTTTCCCTGGTGGCGTAATAGGCCAGGTGATACCCGGAAAACACCACGGACAGAACCATAACCAGAACGATGAAGACCTTGGTGGCAATGCTCACGACAACTCCTTGGGCCCTTGGCCTACCGATGAAGGCAAATTATGTCAGGACAGGGACCGAAATCAAGCTTGGATTTGAAAGTCGGGGGGATTCCACCGCTCCATGCGTCTGATATGCTGGTGCCTAGATTATACAGGGAGTCAAATGCCTAAGCTGCCCATTGCTGAAGTGAAGGAAGGTTGCAAGGTCTCCCTGGAAGTTGTGGATGCCAAGGGCAATGTGCTGATCAAAGCTGGAACCTTGTTGAGCCAGCAGTGGATCGACAGGTTGAAGTCCCGAGGAGTTGAATTTTTGGAAATTGAGGATGCCTCGGGGACCGGGTCATCAAGTACGGCGTCCATGGCTGATTTGGAAAGCCATTTGAAAATGGTCTTCATGCCCGTGTTAGGGAAACCCCATATGAAAGCATTGGCCCGCGCCACGTATCTCCATTTCAAGGGTCAACAACCCGGTCAGCAACCGAGTCAGGCCTCACCCTCATGAACGACGACAGGAAGGCCAAGCTCGACAAGATCCTCGATGGAATTCAAGGATTGCCAACGTTGCCCACGATCCTGGGTCGCATCAACGACATGATGATGGATCCCAACACCACGGCCAAGGAGATGGGGCAACTGATCAGTTCCGACCCCGCCATCACCTCCAAGATCCTGAGGGTTGTGAATTCCTCTTTTTACGGGTTTCCGAGCCGGATCACCACAGTGACACATGCCATCGTCATCCTGGGATTCAACACCGTCAAAAGCATCGTCTTGTCCGTGAGCGTGTTCGGAGCCTTCAAAGGCGCCAGTGGGACATCCCTCTTCGACATGAACAAATTCTGGGAGCATTCGATATCTACGGGGGCTTGCACCAAGATCATTGCATCCCATTGCGGTTACAGCGCCCCAGAGGAGTTCTTCATCAGCGGCCTCCTTCATGATGTGGGTAAGATCGTTTTCCGTCAGCACTTGGAGCAGGAATACGAAACGTGTTGCCGGATCGCCCTCGACAAAAAAATCCCCATCCGGATGGCCGAGGAAGAGGTGTTTGGTGTGGGGCATGCCGAGCTGGGGGCCCATCTCATGGAAAAGTGGAAGTTGGCCAAGGGCTTCGTCAATTCCATCCGCCATCACCACAATCCGGGCCTCGGGGGTGATGAGCAGAAGATCGCTTCGGTGGTTCATTTGGGGGACATCATGGCCCGGTGCCTGAATCTGGGAAGTGGGGGGGATCCCTACATCCCTGCCATTGCCGATGCCGCGTGGGAATCCCTGGCTCTCACCGAGGAGAAGTTCCCCCTTCTGCTCAAGGAATGTCATGAAGAGGCCAAGAAGGCAAGGGTATACCTTAACTTTCTCGAATCATGAGTCCTCAGACGGATGATGCCGGTGAGCTGAGGGCCCTCAGTGAAAGCTTGGACGCCGCCCTGAAAGAAACTTACGGGCTGGTGGATGACATCCTCGATATGCTCACCAAGGGGGCCATCGATCCCCTCGTGGCTAGTTACCTGAGGATCCTGCGCCGGGTCTTTGCCCAGGAGACGCTTGAAGCCGAATTCCACCTCGCGTTGGGTCCCGAGGGTCCCTTCAGGCTCTCGCACCATGAGTCGGGTCCCGTGCGATCGGAAGAAGAATTGCCCGTGGATTTTGAAATGCAGGACTTTCTGGCCAAAGAAGGAAAGCCCGTCACCTTTGAAAGAGGGGCCGGTCAGGAACTGTGGATCCCCCTCGTGAGATTTGGCCAGATCCTGGCCATTGCCAGGGTCAAGGTGGGGCGTTCGGCCGATGTCAATCTCGCCGTGCATGACAGACTGAGATTTGTCACGGGTGTGGCGGCCGCGGCTCTGCAAAATGCCCAGGCGACCGAGGCCATCGCCCAACGGCACAGGGAGCTGGCGCAGGAGCGCAAGAGGATGGTGGCTCTTGTCGAGGGTGTCAATGTCGGCCTGCTGTCCATCGATCTGATGGGCCAAGTGGTCCACATGAACCGCAATGCCACCTTGATGATCCGTCCGCTTGCCGCCGTCAAGGGCCAGCCTTACGACTCCGTCCTTCCGCCCGCCTTTGCCCAGCTTGTCGGAGAGTGCATTGCCGAGATGAAATCCCAGGGTTTTTCACTCGACAAGCAGATCAGCATGACCCTGGATGCCGCAACACAGGTCCTCATCGGTATCAATGCCGTTCAGTTGACGGGTGACGAGGGTCGGCCGGAAGGTTGGCTCCTGACCTTGAGGGATATGACGGCCAGCAAGGAGCTTGAGAGGCTCCGAAACCTCGACAAGATGAAGAGCGATTTCGTCAATAACGTGTCTCACGAACTGCGGACTCCCCTGACCAGCATCAAGGCCTACACCGAGGCCCTCCAGGAAATGGCCGTGGAGGACGTCCAAAAGAACTTCCTGGGGGTGATCAGCCAGGAAAGCGACAGGTTGTTGCACATGATCGAGAACCTGCTGAATGTGTCACGCATTGAAAGCGGTAGGATGACGCTCAGCCGGGGACCGACCCAGATCATGGATATTCTCAGGCGGGTTGTGGATGTCACCAGGGTCCAGAGCCAAAAACACAGGGTGATATTGGAGGACAACGCTGATGTGCCCGTCATGGACATCGATGCCGATAAGATCATGGAGGTCTTCCTCAACATCGTAGGCAATGCCATCAAGTATTCACCCAAGGGGGGGGATGTCACCATCCGACCCATGATCAGGGATGGCAACCTTGAGATTTCCGTCTCCGATCAGGGTCTGGGCCTGTCCGACGAGGACTGTTCGAGGATTTTCGAGCAGTTCTACAGGGTCGACAGTCCGGATACGGCAACCATTGGGGGGACAGGCCTGGGGCTTTCCATCACTTTGAGCATTGTGAAGGCCCATGGTGGAGTCATACGTGTGACGTCCAAGCTGGGAACGGGCTCCACCTTCACGGTGGTCCTGCCTTTGGTTGCGGTGGGGGGCAAAAATGAAATAGAATTGATCCCCGGATCCACGCTATTCTGAAGCCAGAAGGGCCACTATGTCGCTATTGGGTAGCAAAAAGAAACACAAGATCCTGATCGCCGAAGATGAGGCTAACATCAGGAACATCATCAAGTTCACGCT
>JBFWNO010000032.1:0-23577 GCA_050251015.1 Planctomycetota bacterium | reverse complement strand
AATATTATTTAAGAATGAATTATTTTTATTTTCTTATGGATATTTAAATGGAAAAATATTTCATCATTCGCTTGAGCTCGTTACGCCATTGTGAAGGAATCGCGCTGAAATAGGCGTAGTGGGCCTGGCATTCTGAAGGTGACAGCCATGACTTTCCTCAAAGCGCTTGGATCCCTTGGAAGCGGCCGTGAATTCCACACAACGGAGAGCCCCACTTCGGTGCCGCAACATCCAGATGCCACAGAGATGGGTATCCGGAGAAGGATCAACGCTTTCCACAACCCAGCCCATGTCCTGGAGTTCCTGCCTGAGTTCATCGAGATGTTGGCGTGCCATGGGCCTATTATAAGACACCCTTTCTTGCCCGTGCCAGCTTGAGACCCTTGACCGCCTTGTGACGGCGTAGGAGGGCCCTTTCGGCTTTCTGGGCCAACACCAGATCACCCAAATCAAAGGCCTTGTCACTCAGGGCCGCCAGCAATCGCGGCCTTTCCCCTCTGGCCAATGCAAAGCCCAGGCAACGCACCGCTACCTTCAGGGACTTCGCGTCTTGGCAATGGACCAGCATGGCTTCACCCAGGGACACAAGACGAACCCTGGTTTCATCCCGGAAATAGTCCATCACAGGCCTGCGGCGTTGGAGCCAATACACCTTCTCATAAAAACAGAAGGCCTCTTCCCTATATCCCCGGGATTCGTGCTCTTCCGCCAGGAGAAAAAGACAATCCAGCAAATCCCTCCCGCTCAGGTGTTGGGACAGATCGAATGACCCAAATCGTTCGCACGTTTTTTTCCACAACTCCCAGCCTTGGTTGGCTTGGCCACGGGCCAGGTCATAAAGCACCACTCGGCACTGGCTGGTCAGACTCCAGACATCAGCACGCTGACGGTCCCAATAACTGATGGTCTTTCGTTCCACCTTGTGTTGGGCCGCCCAAATCCTGCGTTGACGGGGATCGCAGAGGACTCTGTAAGCCTCGGCAATCTCCTTGAAACGGCGCTCGGCCTCTAACACATTGTCGGGATTGCGGTCGGGGTGCCAGCGGCGGGCCAGCAACCTGTAACGCCGGCGGATCATCTCTTCGTCGGCATCTCGCGGAAGATCCAGCAGCGTGAAGGGATTCAAGGCGAGCGCCTGGCCCTGAGAGAGGCCCACCACTCCAACCTCTTGGCGATCTCCTTTTCAAAGCCGAATTCCCCGGGGGAATAATACAAGCGCTTCTCCACCCCCTCGGGAAGACAATCCGTGCCGGCAAAGCGCTGGGGCGCATCATGGTCATAGATATAGCCCCGGCCATAGCCCATCTGTCTCATCAGTGCCGTCGGGGCATTGAGGATGTGGAGAGGAGGTGAAGGCGAGCCCGTCTTCTCGACCTCCTCCTGCGCCGCCTTCTGGGCCACATAGGCCGTGTTGCTTTTGGGGGCACTAGACAGATAGATGGCCAATTCCACCAAGGGCAGATGCCCCTCGGGTGAACCCAGGATCTCGAAGGATTGAAAAGCCGCCACCGCCAGGGTCAGGGCCTGGGGATCCGCCAACCCGATATCCTCGGCGGCCATGCGGATCAGGCGCCGGCCAATGAACCGAGGGTCTTCACCCGCCTCCAGCATCCTTACACAATAGTAGACCGTGGCCTGGACATCTGAAGCCCTCACGCTTTTGTGCAGGCAGCTGATGAGGTCGTAATGCGTCTCACCTGTCCTGCTGTGCGACGTCTGACGACCCAATCGCTGGCCCACCTCGGAGACGCCCACCTCCACAGCTCCCAGGGGGACCAAGGATTCAAGCATCAAGAGGGCTCGCCGGGCATCGCCCTCGGCCAACGAAGCGATCAACTCCAAGGCCTCGGGAGAGGGGCGGATGCCGCTGGTGCGCAGGAGCTCATCCTGGATCAGGCTGCGATTGAGGATGCCTACAAGATCCTCACGGCCCAGGGGATCAATCTTGAGGACCCGGCATCGGCTCAGCAAAGCTTGGTTGACTTCGAAGGAGGGATTCTCGGTTGTGGCGCCGACCAGGGTGATCAGACCGTTTTCAACATGAGGCAGAAAGGCATCCTGCTGGGCCTTGTTCAAACGATGGATCTCATCGCAAAAGAGCACGGTGCCCCTGCCCGAGAGCCGGCGTGCCGCCTGGGCCTCTTCCAAAATGCTCCGGAGTTCCTTGAGACCGTCCTGGGCGGCCGAGAAACTGGCGAATTCCCTCTGAGAATCCCTCGCCAGGAGACGACCCACCGTGGTCTTGCCGCAACCTGGGGGCCCCCAAAGAATCAGGCTAGGAGGTGGATCCATTGAAAGAAGGGACGCCAACACGCCATCCTTGAGTCCAAGGGGCCCCACCAACCCGGCCATTTCGCTGGGGCGCATGCGTTCGGGAAGGGGCTGCCAGGATTCAGGGGGCATAGCCCCCCATTTTATGTCATGGTTTCAGCGACCGCGCCGGCTATCCAGCGTGGCCAGGTCGTCCCCCCTGAAATCAAACATGAAAAAACCGAGGATGAAATCCAAAACTTCGGCCGGCCTGAAATCGTGGGAAATCCCAACATATCCCAGGTGGATGCTGTAACCCACATCAAGGAGCTGCCTGTCCTTGAGAGCCCCATATTTTCCCTCATCCGTATTGTGACGCCTTTGAAGGGCAAAAACGGTGGCTGATGAAGGGGCTTCAGCTTGGAGGCAATAATCGTTCCAATATTCCGTACCGGCCACAGTTCCACTCTTGATAGCCAGATGATGATTCTCAAGGAGACTGATCGACTCGGAGGACCTCTCCTCTTTCCAAAGTCCCGCGAAGCGTCCCGAGGCTCCGGCTCTCCAGATGGCCTCACGTTCCCAGCCCAGTCTCAACGCTTCTGTGATCTGGACCTGCAATCCCAGCCCCGGACCGGCATCCAAGGTCAAGGTTCCGATATCCATGAAATCACGCCCCCTGTCTGGCCAGTATTCCGCGCATGACGACAACACAAGCGTGAGAATCGCGAGGATGCGCATCAACCCGGGTCCGTCAAGCGGGTGGGTTCGAATCCCTTGGGTTTGGGACCAGGGGCCGAACCTCCCTTGGGTCCGTCTCCCAACCGGGTGGGCTCCATGCCCTTGGGAGGAGTCAGCGGGCCTGTCGAAGGTGTCTCATAGCGGTGCGTCGTCAAACCCTTGATGCCTCCCCGAACCCCTTGAATGGGTCTTTCCAGAGGGACTTCCGATGTTTCAGACTGCTTTCGCGCCTGGTCCAACTCCTTTTTCTTCTTGAAAGCTTCAAATGGATCCTCAGCAGGCATGGCAGGTCTCCTGAGCTTCAGTATAATTGAAGGCGAAAGAACCCTGCACATGGCACGTCACACACCGCTCCCCAAAGACCACAAAAGCCTCACCTACCACATCCTCAAGTTGATGACGCATTCCATCTATTCCATGCCCCATGACAGCATTTCACCGCCCGAGGTCCTGCTCAAAACCCGTCAGTGGCTGGGCATCTCCCCCTTCACCAAGCAATCCCTGTCCACGGGCCTTGGCCTGTTGACCGCCGAAGGCATGGTTCAAAAACGCACAGAAGCCGGCAAGCCCGTCTACTGCATCACCGACCTCGGGCGCGAGGTTTACGATGCCCATGTCGATGTCACAACAGTCTGGAAGATCGAACAGCTGTACACCAAGCCCCTGGAACTTCACACGGTGAGCGAAGTACATGCCAAAGGCGAAAAATTCCCCAGCACCTACATCCCGGAAGCTGCCTTCTTTGACTGGCCCTTGGTGTTCCAACCCACCTTCCATGTCTTCGAGGGCAACCGCGAGATCCGCGTTTTCAGGGCCTTCGAAAAATCCGCACGTCGGGCCTAAGAGCGCCCAGGCCCGAACCCTTTCTCAGGAAACCTCAAGAGAGGTCAGGATCACCCTGTTGAGCCCCAGCTGGAAAAGGTAGTCCGCCAGGATGTCCGAGAACATCGAGGTGGGAGGAGAGAGGGTCATTTCCAGGATGTAACGATCCCCCCCCACGGATCTCAACCCATGCTCCCCCACACCAGGCACCGGGATCGAGGGATCCACATGCACGCCTCCTTGGGATCCGGGGATGATCAGCTGCGCTTTCAACCGTCCAGGGTAAATTCTTGGATTCACGACCCCTAGGCGATGGATTTCATAATGATGCAAGATCAGCTTGATGTTCCTGATCTCGTGGATCTTGAGTTCGCTTTTCGCCTTGAATTGGATGATTTGGTGTCTCGCTGTTGGGACGGATGAAATGATCTCGATCCGATCGTCGGATTGCACATCCTGCCTGAGGACACAGGCATAGCAACGTTGCCCTGAACCCAAGGTTTCAAGGGCATACCCCAGGTTGGTGGACGAAAGAGCACCCAAGCCCAGCACATTGGAAGGGTGCATGTGAACGACAACGAAAACCATGAAGGCCATGACCGAAAGGATGGGACGCCCGCTTGTGGCCAGTAGCGAGACACCATAAACGGCCCCATACACCGTGGCGAGGCGAACCGCGTTCAGCTTGAACGAATCGGCCATCATCCAAGTCGGAATCGAATCAGAAAGCGGGAATGTCATCATGTAAAGAAGTGAAATGGGGATGCCGTACGTCAACCAAAGCGTGGCGGGCGTTCCCGCTCGCCGAGGGTGGACTAAGGTAAGGAAATGGCAACACGCCAAAAAAAGAGGCGCTGACACCATGACCTCGGAATTGAGAAGACCCCCATCAAGGGAGTTCTTGGTCATCGAAAAACCGGAAAAAATCATGATGAAATACCAAGGAGTCGGCAACGAGCGGTCATTGGCTGATCTGGCCAGCAGGATGATCACATTCAGGAACATCCCAAGAAAAAGGATGGCATGTACGGTCACCAACCACCCCGGGAGGTACAGAAGAAAGGGATAACCGTAATCCATTCGCTGGGCCAGAGGGGATCCGGGGATCAGGGAGAGCAGGCCGCTCAGGACGACTTTCCCCACGTGATTGTGGTACGACGTTGTTTGCGATTGGATGCCATCCGCGAAAAAAATGTTCGGTCCATGGGGATCGAAACCGTAAAGATACGCCAATCCGAAGTGTTCGAGGAATCCGAAGACGTAGGTTGCCGCCATCAACCCGAGGACCCAGCCTACCAATGAACGCGATGGCACTCGGTCCGTAGGACGCAACCATGAGAGCCCCATCACCATCATGAAAAAAAAGAAAAAATACACCTTGAAGGTGCTGCGTCCGGCCGCAATGAAGTCGACAAATCTCTTGAGGTACAGAACCTCAAGATCCGAAGTCAGGGACACCAAGGCCAAGCCCAACATGACGAGGAAAAACAGGAGGGCAAATCCCCTCGTGAATCTCCTCGAATCCGCCGTCGTGCCGCTTGTCATGAGCTCTCCATCCGCGTGCTATTATGAGGCAACATGGGAAGGCGCGGGTTTGTCATTTTGGTCGTGGTGGCACTCTTGGCGGGCATGAGTGTCCTGGCCGTGACTCTCCTCACCCAAAGTTCGATCAATGCCAAGCTGACCCGCCATGGCCTCGACAGGAGCAGGGCCATGCTCACGTGCCGCAGCGGCGTGGAGTATGCCATCACACGCAAGATGGCGGAATCCATCCATACGGGGCTCTTCCTTCCCTCCACCCTCAACCGTTGGGTCGTCACCCCGGATGCCACGGTGGGATATTCCGTTGTGCTCGTCAAGGACAGTGCGGGCGCCATCAACGTCAATGATGGCATCATGGCGGGGCAACTGGAACTTGACAATGCCTATGTGAGCAAGGCGATCAACCCCTCCGTGGACCATCCCGAATCCAGCCGCATCAACTACAGGATCCGCATGCTCCTGAATGCCTATGGCGACGTCCACAAGCTGCAGGATGCCGCGGGATCACCCCAGTGGCCCGACGATTCGGCCACCTACACCCGTCCCTGGGTTCACTCCGATGGTGGCAAGGAAGGATGGAGTACAACAGCTCCAGCCTCTCCCTCCGATAGCTTGGGCGACAAACTGCTGGAGGGGCGCCCCGATAACGGATTCCAAAGCCTGGAGGAGATTCGGACCTTGGTCGATGAGTGGGGCACCAATAACCTCTCCCCGGGGTATCTGGCCAGCGGGTCTTTTTTCGACATGATTGAGGGCGATCTGACAATCTGGGCTCCCCACGACGAGGAATTCCATCGTCTGAAAACCCCGCTGAACATCAACTACCCGCAGTTCAATGTCTCCACATTCAACCTCAATCATGGATGGGCTCGATCACCCGTCTCCCTGGTCAATATGAACCAGGCCAGTCAGGCTGTCCGGGCAGCCGTGTTTCATGCACTTACGGATGTCAAGGTCCTCGCCTACGGTGCCACGCGCTGGGAGCTTGACCACAATCCCCTCCCCATGGCATCGCAGGCTGACAGGCACGAAACGGTGAGCACCGTATCCCCCAACTTTGGCGACACGACCTATACCAATGGCGCGGCCATACCTCTGATGTACAGTGACAACGGGACCAATCAGGGAGCCAAGGTGCTCAAGCACCTGATCTCCACAAGGGATGCCCTGCTTCTGTCCAAAGCCTGGGATGAATTTACAGGATCCCAGGAAGTCATCGATTCATTCCCGGCCTTTTCCCGATTCCTAGCCTGGTCCAGGATGACGGGAAACAATTTTTATGAACGATTGGCGATCCCGGCCGCGAATGTCGAACGCCCAATGCGGGAATCTGGGAAAGGGCGGTTTTTCAGCAATGTCTCAAGAGCCTTTGGCCAACACGCTCCCGAAGTGTTTCTTCCCCGCCTCCTGTCGGGATCCCGCACTCTGCCTGGTTTCATGGGTGCCCCCGCAGCCATGCTCTGCGACTACCTTCAATGCGGCTCCCTCACCACCTACAACAATGAATTGCTGTACACGGCCGAGGATTTTGTCCCCAAGGGGCACCTTCCAAAAATCTCGTTCATGGGTTCCGGATACCTGAATATCAAGGCCCTTGGAGCCACGATTCAGGGCAGTCTTCGCAAGATCAGGCTGACGGTGAAGATCCACAGCACCACCCATCTTCGTTCCCAGGCCGACCTGGCGGCCCTCACCCAGGCCGATACCGATTCCCGGGTGTTGGTCGGCCCCGAATGGATCCAGTCTAGTGTTCCAGCACACCCCCTATTTGGGTGCATTGGACTGAAGGACGTGGGTTGCGTGGGTACACCACCCATCATCGCCCCCTATGGTTGTCGGATGAACTTCGATGGAAACCTGTCGGTGGAAGGACCCAACGGTGTCCCCTTCCCCCCCCAGGATTCGAATGCCGATCCGGTCATGCAACCACCCCTGCAAAATTCCCAGCTTGAAGGACCAACGTCATCCCTCTTCCTGACCGGCAATGCCGCCTCGGACCTTAGTCCCTTCGGGGGAATCCTCCTCACCCACAGGGGACACGGGCATTACGCTACAGGTCGATTCAATGACAGTCTGTACTGGCGACCAACCTCGATGATGCTCCCCAACACCACGGTCGGGAAGAACTTCTCCAAAGCCTACGTTTCCTTCTGGTACCGCGTCCCCCATGGCCACCACATCAGCCATGACAACATGGTTCTCTTTGATGCCACCTTTTGGGAAAAAATCGAGCTTGTGGCAGGCGGGACGCCCATCATCGGTCACCGGCCTGTCAGGATCACCTGCTTTCTCAAACCCACAACCTTTGATGCCAACAAGAACCTGCATATGGCTGTGTGGTTTCAGATGATCCAGAGCAGTTTCAATGTGGCCGGCAATGTCCCCGCCATCAGCAACAGAGCCCTCCCGACCTGGAGTGGGTCCTTGACCCTGCAGCACCTTCCCTTGCCGATGTATCCCGGCCTACCTCCCGCCTACCCCTTTCATCCAATGGGCATTCCCAAGAGCAACGATGTCGATGTGACCACCCAATGGCCCGAATGGTTTGAGCGGGATGTCGCCGTCCCCCACCGCTACGCGGTCGGTGGAGTGTTCCGCCCCTCTGGAGGCACCCTCCACGACGATGCCCTGGACACGCCCGGAGTCTGGAACAGGGTCGTGTTGGGATGGGACTTGAGCACGGCCCGCGACAACCTCTCAGACCGCTTTTGGGGGGCTATCACCACGGCTCCGGATTCGGTCTTCGAGCCGGTGCCCAACATGCCATTCACACCCCCAGAGAACAACGAAATGGTCATCACCTTCGGTGAACGTCATGCGATCACCTCGAACTGGCTGATCTCTTCTGTGCCTTACAAGGGTATCCTTTCACCCACATTCCGGTTGAATTCCCTGATTGACAACGTTGACCTGCGGTTTGACACCACCGGCCCCGTCAACAGACAAAGCGACATCCCCCTGCTGGAAATGGGTGCCGAAAGCTCGCGACGCTACTCGCCGGGTGGATCCTGGTCCATCCTGCCTTTCCGGCCCGATGGAGGTCGACTGATGGCGGTCACATCCCACATCCATGATGTTCCCGATCTCACCTGCAACCAACGCAATGCGCCAGCCATCGAGACCCAACTGGAGCAGAACAACGCCTTAGTCCCGCCCCTCTACGTGTCACCCCAGCATCCCTTCACATCCAAGCCGGTCACCACCTGGACGCCCCACGCGATCACGCCGGATACCCGGTTGAAATTCACCTGGTCATCAACCGATCCCTCGGGACTGATGGTCGAACCCCACTGCCCCGACATTCCGTGGCTGGGCGAATTGCAATTGCTCTGGAGCTTGCCCAGCCCCCTGTACCTGTCATGGGAGCAGGAGTGACGTGATGACCCTGAGGGTCGCGGTTCTTTTGTGTGTCGCCGCCTTGCTTTGTTGGTTCGAGGGAGTGTCGCGCGGCCATTGGCAATCAGGCCCCTTCAATCTGAACGTGACTACTGTCCTGGTCTGCGCAATCTCCGCCGGATCGGTTGTCGCCGCGCTTTATGGGATCCTCCTTGCTGTGGCCAGCCTTTCCGCCAGGAAACATCGCCCGACAAAAGACCTCTCCGACATCAGGGATGACGTTGACGTGCTGGTGGCTTCGCGGGATGAGGGGCATCATCTCATCGATTGCGTGGAATCACTGCTGGCCCAGGATCACCCGGGCTCCATCACGGTCTGGGTGCTTTTGGGCAGCGATCAGGACTCCTCATGGCCGCTCTTGCAGGCCCGATACTCGCTGCATCCACTTGAGGATCTCCTCTGGGCGGCCACCCCTCGCGATTCCCGCCAGATCCGCATCCTGTTTTGCCAAAAGAACAGCAAGCCTGAAAAGCTCAACCTGGCCCTGACCATGGCCAAGGCCCCCTGGCTGGCTGTCTTGGATGCCGACCATGAGGCCTACCCCCACTGGATTCGCCACTCCCTTATCCGGCTCGCCATAGGCGACGTGGCGGGAGTCCAATCACGCCGTACTCCACAGGAGCTTCCCGGGCTCATCGGTACCTGGGATTCATGGCAAACCCATGTGGGCAACGAAATGATCAATGCCTCGCTCGATTCCTGGAACCGCGGCGTGTTGTACACGGGATCCGGGGGCGTCTTTGCGCGCCATGTCTTCACATCCCATGCCTTCGCCGACAGTCATGCCGAGGACACCTGGCTGAGCCATGATCTCTGGCTGGACAACAAGCGTGTGGCTTGGCTGGAGTCTCCTTCGTCCCAAGAATCGCTCCCCCCCGACCTCTCATCTTTCCTCCGACGCAGGCGACGTTGGGCCCGAGCACACACCGCCAGCACAGCGGCCCATGTGGCGGGCTTCATGGCCTCCCCACGTGGCCTGGTCGACAAGATATTGGCCCTGGCCCACGGCTATTTCCATTGTGCCATCGGATTGTGGGCGCTCACCTACGTGGCCTGGGCTTCCTATTATTTCTTCCAGTTTCCCGGAAGCATCCGCATGGGGACCCTTCTTACGGCAGCAACCCTGTCATTCATTGTGGCCCTGGTACAGAGACCAGACAACCTGGGACTTTTTCTTCGCGACCTGGCAGCGGGTACCGGCCTGATGCTGCCGCCTGCCACACTGACGACCCTCCTGTGTTTCCGGTGGAACTGCCTGGAGATCGCCTGGGAGCCACTGGGGTTTCCCCGTCTGCCGTGGCTGTTGGGACTCCACCTGACGGCACTGGTGGGATGCGCCATTCCTCTCGTGATGGGCTGGAAACGCTTCGGGCGAAGGGGTGGCGAAGCCCTGATCGTGCTGTTCACATGGCCTTTAGGCGCCTTCCTGGCCGCCGCCGGCACGTGGTACGGACTTTCGGATCTTGTCTTTGCCACCCCAACCTGGCAAAGGATTTCCAGGAATCCAGGGTCCGCACCTTGGAAGCTTCTTCTGGATCTCATGTCAAGTTCCCGGCGCGGTATGCGGTTCCTGAGAACCGTCGTCATCCTCGGCCTGGTCTTGGGCTGCATTGCCGCCAATGATGCCATCATCCGGCATAGCGGCGGTCGTTTACTGGGCTTGACCGTGGAGCCCTTACTCTTTGGAAGTCGGCAGGATGTCATGGTGGAAATGAGGAGGGTGTGGCGAGACAAGCATGTGGAACTTGAAATCGACTTAACCCTCAACCCGTCAGTTGAATCACCCGTGGCCGTGGAACACACACTGGATGGGATGGTGGTGGGCCAGCACGAGCTGACGCCTCAACGTCCTCAGGCCACCACCAGGGCGAGCCTGAGTCCACCGTGGTCACAGCACATGCTGTCGACACGGATTGGAGAGCAGTTGTCCCAAAGGATGATCGCCGCCAGTGCCATCCGTCTTCGGGACAACCGTCTTGAGATCAATGGTGAACCCTTCCTGATCAAGGGAATCGTGCCTGTTTTCCCCCGGCAATCCCCCGGCCTGACACCCGACATCCTGTTTGCACGCTTCCGGGACATGGGAGTCAATGTCCTGCGGCTTTACCACGAGGCGTCCCCCGACTGGATCGCCGCAGCAAGACGACATGGCCTCTTGATCCTGGAACAACCGAACGGTTCAACGTGGAATGAAATGGATCCCGATTCCCGCTGGAGCCTCGGCCGCCTGATGGCTCGCTACGAGGGACTTGTGGAGGCCCAGATGGGGGAACCTGCGGCCCTCGTCGCCAATTTTGGCAACGAGATCGAGCTGGGAGGGGAATCCGGTGCCGCCGGCTCGCTGGAACAGGCCTTCCGCGCCCTGGCCTCCCGTCGCCGCGGCCAACTCACCAGCTATGCCACCTTCAAGCTTGACCACCGGTATTCCCTGCCGCTGATCGGCATCAACACACCCGAGACGGGGTCCTTGTACTGGGAGAGAGCCCTGCCGCTTTACCGCAGGGAGTGGGGAGCCTTCTACGGCTCGGAATTCGGGGGATTCCTGTCTGACACTGAGGTGACCCCGACATCCGTCCGATTGGGACGCATCGTGGATCAATGGAGGATCTTGGGCGCATTGAACGCCGCAGGCGGTGTGTTTTTCTATTCCCATGACAACTGGGCCCAACCACGCTTCAATGGATGGAATGATCCCTTCTCGCCGGATTTTCCCGACGATCTCAGGGGACTGTGGGATCATCTCGACCAACCCAAGGCAGAGCTTGGCGTCATGCAGGACCTGTTCAGCGATCTTCTGGTGACACGCCTGTCAGCACCGGCTGCAAGGCCGGTCATCGTGACCCTGAGCAATCGCCGCGACTGGGCTCTTCGGGATCTCACCCTGTTTCACCTCGGTTCCTCCCTGGCCACCCTAAAGACCCTGCCGGCCGGTGCCTCACGGACATTGGAACTCTCTCTCCCGGATTCAGCCGCAGGGCTTGTCCCTCTGACCGCCCGCTACTTCACCCATCAGGGTTTGCCATCTGGATCCACCATACGTATCGGCCTTGCCGCTCCAGGTGGTTCAGCCGAGATCCTGACCCCCCAGGTTATGCCTTGGCTCGGAGGCCAGGGCCTTCAACTTTGGCAAGGAACACTTGTTCATGTTGCCACAAACGGCCATGACGTGACTCTCAATGGCATCCGCCTGACACCCGATGATCAGGGCATCGCCCTGTGCACACTTCCCGAGGGCCCGGACTTGGAAGTGGAGTCCGTGGAGGTCTCTCGCAACTTGAGCGCACCCTTGCCCTGGGATGGAGACGATCCGGGTGAGGGACTTATCTCCATGTCTTTCCTCCTGCCCAAGGCCGTCTCTAGCCGCCCTGAATGCCACCTTGTCCTTGATGGCCTGGCATCACCCGACTGGAAGCTCATCCATGCCACCCGACAGCATGTCTTTGAAGGCTCCTTGGGGCCCTCACGCCGGTATGGCGAAATCCTTGTGGATCTTTCCACAGTTCCGGGTCCGGAACGTAGGGGACCCTGGACACTCACGCTCCATCGCAGCACCCAGCGTATGGCCTACGGGGTGTCGATCCTACTCAAAACCCCTCGCGTGGTTTCTCCAGTGCCATTGGAACTGAAGGTGGACGAGGGCAAGACCACGCCAGCATCACCAGGGCCGTAAGGCCCAGAAGGGTGATCCCATATCCCAAGGCCAGACCCGTGGTCCTGAAGGCCAGTGTCTCGGGCCCATCTGCGTAAAGGACCATGAATCCCGGCCCCCCAAGATGGAGAGCCGCACCGTTCATGGCATGCCAATCCGGGCCCCACGCATAGCGGACCAAGATGGGAACCTTGTTTCCCTTGGGCAGATCGATCGCCAAGGAGCGATGATCCGGATGGGTCAATGTGCAACCGCGACCCTCCACTGAAACAGCGAGCTGGTTCAGGACAGCGGCCAGACTTTCCACATCAAGACCGGCGTTGGATCTCACTCCACCACGGCCAAAATCAAGGCCGACCACACGATCCGCGCGGTGTTTCTGCAACCAGGAAGCCAGGGACCCAGGACGTGAACGGTCATAGACAATGGCTCCACCATTCTCCACATGCCGGCTCAATTGCGCTTGAACATGGGAGCAATCACGGACCTCGTAATCCATCAGCACCAGGGTGTTGGGCCCAGGTGTGGGGAGAATGTCATCAAGACATTGGGTCCCTGGCCACACCGGCAGGGGACCCTCCCCCCCGTGGGCGAAAAGCAGTTCGGAAACCCGGAGCCAGTCCAAGTCGCTGGCCAGGCGGCGCTTGGCATTCCATCGGGCCACCACCCAGGCGGGGTGAACCGGTGGCACTTCGACAGGTGGACGGGGTTCCCTCAATTCAAAAAGATGCCAACGGCCGAGGATGGCCTTGCGATGGGCCAGACGGGCCCCCTCGAGCGATGCAATCGCGGGGGGACTGTGCACCAACCAGTGGGTGGTACCCAATTCCGCGGCCCGCATCAATGTCCTGTCCGGAGGCTGATCCAGGAAAGAGGAATCCTCCACCAGGTGACTGTCGAGTCCGTAATGAATCCTAGCCGATGCTATTGCATTGCGAACCGGCACCGAAAACATTGCCAGAAGGGCCGATTCCCTGAAGACGCTGGTGAGGATTTCGCACCCCTTTCCGGCCAACCTCGACTCCAGCAGGTTAGATTCCATGAAGATTCCCGGGCGACCCGACGGATGCGGACCCCAATGCCTGTCCATCGGCTCGATCATGTATCGGGTTCCTCCTGCCGTTTCGCAGAAATCGGCAACCTGAAGAACGTCTCCCATCACTTGCGTGTCGACGATCTCCGTTTCGTCTTTCCCCGAACTGCGCATCAACCCATAAGGCAGAAGGAGAAGGATCGCCATCGCCGGGCCTAACCGGGGAGAGACGAGTCGAGCCAGGGAAGCCAGACCGGCACCTGCCGGCAGGCATAAAAGGAGAATGAAGGGGCCCAGAAGGCGATGCGGTTGAAGTGGCCAATCTTCGACGCCGGGCGCCAGCATGACGGCCAACAACGAGGACCCAAGGCAGGCCACCCTGTATCGAGAGGTCCTTGGCAACGACAGCAACCCCCATAGAGCTGGAATCACCAGGCCCGGCAGGGCCTCTAGGATCTGATTGATCTCAGCCGGGGGAAGCCGGCGTGTGGGGAAGAAGGCCTGGCGCTCCAGCATCGGCCACCACCACACGCCGGCCAGGGCCACGGCCGCAAGGCCCACGAAGGCCTTGCGCCAGTTTCGCTCCATCATCAGGCACCCCAGCACGCCCATGGCCGAAGCAACCGCAATGTGAGGGTTGCCCACAATGGTGGCCGACAACAGCACACCACCCATCACGGTTCTCATGGGTGTCAGGGGTCCCACCAAACACTGGATGGCCCCCATCCAGAAGGGCATGATCGCCACATAGCTCAGCAGACCCGAATACAGGACACCATGGAGACCCAATCCCCAACAGGCGCCCCTCGTAAAATCGGTCACCTGGATCGCCGCCAAGACACCTGCCATCAGGCAGGCCACCCGATGTTCAGGCATCAGGCGATGGGACAGGAACACCACTTGGATGGGCAGGATCAGGATGCTGAGTGTCAGGAGCCACCGAGCCGCCTCAAAGGACCCCCATTCGATCAGGGCCGAGAGTCCCGCTGCAAGGACATGGAAAAGGGGTGGAAGAAAATGGGGAAATGGCATCCCGGCGAACCATTCCTTGAAGACTCCATGGAACGGCCAATCCGCGTGATTCCTGATGAGGGTGATCAGCCCCTCGTGCCCCCCAGCATCCCACCCTGAGGGGGCGTTACTGCTCCAGAATTTGATCCAGGCATCCCATCCCAGCATCCATGTCAGCAAGGCGAGAAGGAATGAAATCCCAACCCGCCTCATTGTCATGCACCCTTGCCCTCCCTCCTCTTGGCTTCCAGGAAAGCCTGGAGGGCCTCCTCGGGGGTGGCGGCCCTGACCTCGCCAAAGACGTGGGGATGCCGGCGGATCATCTTTTCCCTTACGCCCTCGACGGCCTCGGCCAGGGTGAACAGCCCTTGCTCCTCTGCCAGGTTGCACAGAAACAGCAGGTTGAACAATGTGTCACCGATCTCCTCGCGCAGATTCGCCCAGTCGCCCTTGGCCACGGCAGCGGCGCATTCACGGGCCTCCGCCTCGACGTTGGGGACCATGCTCTGGAAGGACTGCTCCCTGTCCCAGGGACACTCTCGACGCAAGAGTTTCACAAGCTCGAAAAGAGCATCCACTTCCTTCATGACTTGTTCCTTGCAAACTTTTGGTAGTGCATGCGGCGCCCCATGGCCAAAAACTTCCGTTGATGAATGCTCTCAGGATAGCAGGGCCAGTGGTGACGGATGCCCCCGAACACATCGGTCAGCAAAGACTCCGACAACAGGATGTCCCTGCCCCAGGCAGTCAGGTCGGGACTGTCGGTGACAAAGACCAGGTGACCACCCTTCTTGAGGTGACGGGCATAAAGAGCCACCCGGTCGGCAGACACCAGACGCCTCCGTGCATGCCGCTTTTTCGGCCAGGGGTCCGGGAAATTCAGGTGAATGGCCTCCAGACGCACTTCGGACGAGAGTCGATCGAAGAAATCCTCCATGGAACCGCACAGGACCCTGGCGTTGCGGACGGCCGCATCCGAACACTTGAGCGCACTGCGTTGTGAACGCTCCATCCTGAGTTCGAGGCCCACATGAAGGCGACCCGGGTTCTGGAACGACCAATCACGAAGGAAGTCCCCCTTGCCACAGCCGATCTCAAGAGCCATAGGGCCGGCAATCCCGAAGAGGGCCGCAGGGTCGAGGGGCGTCGGCAGATCCTCGAGCGCATGGCAAAGCGGCGAGGTGCGGATCAGGGGTCTCCGGCCGGCCATGTCAGCCCGCAGGCCCCTTCCAAACGGGTACGATCTCCTTGATCCTGCGAACCGCAAACTCCAGGGCTTCCAAGGCTTCCTTGCGGTGGGCAGACTGGACTTGAACCCACAAGGCTGTTTCCCCAACAGGGATCGAGCCATGGCGGTGCACGATGACCAGCCCAAGAAGGGGAAACTTGGCAAGGACCTCGGCCTCCACCACGGCCAACTGGCGCTCCGTCATGCCAGGATACACCTCGTAATGCAGGGCCTTGATGGGTTGCCCCCCTTCCTCGGGGCGGACGATCCCCGCAAACTCCAGATCAGCTCCCGCACCCGGGGCAACGGCCTGTCGGTGAGTCATGGGATCGATGCGTTCCAAAATCAGGCGGATCATCTCAGCCTCCCGACACAGGCGGGATGAGGGCCGCCTCCTTGACCCCAGCCAAGGAGGCGTCGCTGGTGGCATACTCCAGGTCGAGGGCCACTCTCCAGTAAGGCTTGTGCTGGGCCAAGGACGGGTGAGCAAGGATCAGGTGGTCCTCCAGTTCCTTCACGGACCGGAGCGTGTCGGGGACTTCCAGAAAGCCTCCACCGACACTCTGCCGCAAGGGACCGAAGAGGCGCACTCTCATGGAGTCCGTCCCAACTGATCAAGGTCCCCGGCCTGTTTTGCCGATGGTACCTTTGATGTCATCGCACAATCCATTTGAGTCCGCCCTTGAGCTCGGATTATATAGCCTCTGGATCCTCCCCGTCATTGGCGTGTACCTCTATCTCCAGATTTTTGTGAATCGCTACAGTGTGAACCTCAAGAGCATGCAGGGACAGCTCATGAAAAGGCTGGCCGCCGAGGAAGATTCAAGGCGCACGCGCAGGAGACTCCGGGAGATGAGCCAGTCGATTGAAGACCAGGTGAGAGACAGGGCTGTCGCCATCCAAATGGCCAATGTCAGGGACATGGATCCCGAAACCCGCCTCAATTGGGCCGCCAGCCAGGGCATGATCCTCAATCTTCCCGTTCCCATCGAGAACCTCGAACCCGGGTT
The DNA here is from genome assembly GCA_050251015.1 of Planctomycetota bacterium. Taxonomy (GTDB): domain Bacteria; phylum Planctomycetota; class JBFWNO01; order JBFWNO01; family JBFWNO01; genus JBFWNO01. Next base: position 6,895 of record JBFWNO010000032.1, on the reverse strand, counting down.
CATCCTTGGGGAGGCCTGCTTCCACAGCAACGGCGATCTGCTTCTGCCACGGGGCTCCTATATCACACAATCGCACGTTGAGAAACTGCAAAGCTACGGAGTGACCCAGGCCACGGTGATGTTCCATCCCGAGAATCCCACGGCTGTGAGATTGCTGACAGCCGCCCTCGCCGCCTGAAAAAGCTTACTGGGACTTGAGGTCGAACCTGTAGGCGTTGTCGCGCCACCAGGCCTTCCAGCGATCGACAGCTTCACGCCTAGCCTCTAGCGTTGCGCTCCCCTGGAACCCAAAATCCATGTTGCTCAGGCGGCGCAGGGCTGCATCGACTTCCGCGCGCACCTCGGGTGAACTGTCGGAAAGGGCCTCGATCAATTGGGGAATATCCTCGGGTCTGGCCAACAGTGACAGGCCCCTGGCTGAATCAAAACGAACCTGCCAGACAGGGTTCTTGAGAGCCGCAAACCAGGCCGGCACGGCAGAGGGATCCCTGGCCTTCACATGGGCCTCAACCACAAGATTCCTCAGGAGGGCATCGGAACTGGTCACATACTCCAGGAGGCCCTCGCCGCCCCCAGCCTTCTGAACCACAAGTGACGCTAGGATCCAGGCCTTCACGGGCCCCACGCTTTCCTTCTCGGCCCTATCCTTCAACTTCTCAGTTTCGCCTTGACCCAGGAGATAGAGGGCCCTTGCAGAGGAGTAGCGCACACGGGGATCGCCATGGGTCAGCTGAGCCTCGATAGCGTTGGCCGTAGCCGCGTCGCCGCTTTCACCCAAGGCATCCAGGATCACCACGCGGGTTTCCGGACCTGCCTCAGGAAGGCTCAGGCCCTCGGCCAACTTGGCATGGGCCTCCGGACTCCCCAGACGACCCAAGGAGGCCGCCGCGATTCTTTGGACAACCGGGTCCTTGTCGCCAAGGGCCTTGTCCAAAATCCCAAGCAGCGAGGGGGAGGCTGGCAAAAGCCCGGCTACATCCAGCGCTGCCAGTCGAACCCCTTCATCCTCGCTCTGGCAATAAGGGGAAAGAAGATCTTCATGGCCCAGGCAGATGTCCCGTATCTGTTCCTTGGCCCGGCCCCTGATCTTGGCATCAGCCGAGACCATTTGCTCAAAAAGCCTGTCAAGGGTGGGATCTCCCGCCAAGACCCAACAAGGGGAGGCGGTCAGCCAAAGGACGCAACAGGTCCGGAAGAAGGACATGGGGCGTATTGTAACACCGGAAAACCGGGTCGGGCGTCAGGCCACCTGATCCCGGCGGCGCTGTTCCCTGGCAATCTCATCCAGGAGGTAATCCGTCCACTTGGCCAGGCAGTCCCGGCAAAGAGTTTCATAGATTTCGGAGGCCATCACATCGTTTTCCAGGGCCTTCCATCCCAGATGGCTCTCGACACGACCGCAGGCATGACATTGGGGAGTGGGTTGTCGACGGGCCATGGGACTCCTTCGGTTTTGACAGTCTGTGTAGGATTATCGGCGCAAAGAGCCGTACAGCTGAAGATCCGGGCATCGGCTACAATTGCGCCGAGGTGTCATATGGCCGAAAAAAAATCTGCTCCTGAAAATCCTACCCCCGCCCCCGCAGGCGCTAAGAAGAACATTGAGGATTTTGAGCCCGCGGCCTACACCGAGGTTAGTGAATACAAGGGCAACCCCATCATCACCATCCACGGCGGCATGCGTCCATTCGGTTTCGGCCTCAGGAAGGCCGAGCTGATCCTGGAAGTGGTGGAGGACATCAAAGCCTTTGTGGTCAACCAGAAGAAGACCCGCGGCGAAAGCTAGGATCCGGTTCCCGACAAGCCTTCCTCAAAATCGCGCATTTTTCTCAGCACCCCTAGCGTGTCCCCCAAGTCTGTTCCCCTCAAGATCCCGGCCCTCCAACGGACCCGGCGTGTGATCCTGAGATTGGATGGACCCGCGACGACTTCATAATGGGAAGCGATTCCTGGAGCCCGGAAGGTTCGGGCTGTGGAAGAGCGGCTTTCAAAGTCTCCCTCAACGATCAATTCATCGATCAACAAGAGGTCCTCTTTCACCCTTTTCACCCCACCCTTCACTTCATGGGGTAGATGCAGGGGGGTGAGAGGGGGAACCATGCCCCGTGCGATCTGAACTCCCTTGGCCCATGTGGTCAACAGGGTCTTGTCCACGGATCTGGCCACCTCGGGGTCCAAGAGGACTCCCCTGGCAGGTGATTTGGAGCTGATCCTGGGGTGTCGTTCTCCTTCTTCAGTCTTTTCCACTTGGACCTGCCCGCTGGAAAGTTCCAGTCGCATTGTGCGACGCATGAGTGGTTCCCGGCCCCCCAGCGGAAGGCGCCAGGTATGAAGAATCCCCTGGCTGAAAACCCTGGCTGAGGAACCCCGGCATGACACGGGAACTTCATGGGGAGCCAATCCCTGTGTTTCGGGAAAAAAAACCCGTTTCTTGCCGTTGGGATAGGCCATGACACCGCGCGCGGACCATCCCCCCCTCTCCACATCAATGGCATCCAGGCTTTCAGGAAACCTGGACATGGAGCGGGCCAGGACAACCCGTGCCGGGATTCCCCCGGCTCGCAACAGGCAGACCAGGGCCGCCGTGATGTCACCTTGTCCCGCCTTCAAGCTTTCCTCGCCACCCCGCACGGAAGGCTGTGGCCGGATATGGGCCAACACGTGATGGTAGCACTGGTCGGCAAAATCTCGTTCATCAACGCCGTATACATCCTGCCACGTACCCAGGTGACAGGCCAAGCGGCGCGATTCCTCACCGGGCTGGCAAAAGGCTTCATGGTCCGCCAGATAGCGATGCCACTGTTCCCTCGTTCCTACGGGTGTGGCCCATCTGATGGAGCCAGCGTCGGCGGGGTCTCCAGGCTGACCCTCCCATTTTCTGATCCTCCAACCCTGCTCTTCGCATTGCGATCTCACAGGAGCATGAATGGAGAGGAGATCCTCAACCACATTGGGGGCCTCATTCACAGGATGCATGAGGATGCGCCGGATCCTCCATCCGGGCCTGGAAACTGCCATGGGCCCACTGTCATCCACAGCGGTCCTGTGCCAACGCAATTCCACCATCAGGTCCCCTGAGGATCTTTCCACGGAACGGCTCACAATGATCCTGGCACCGGATGGCACCGAGGGAAGGTCGCGGGCCTGCGCGATAAGGTGCCGAGTTTCCTCGACCCGGCCGCTTTGCCAGCGCCAGGTGAGGATGTCCACCGGATGGGACTCCCTGCCGGCGGCCTCCAGTCGTTCGCGGTCCGTAGGTTCACTGCCCTCCATGACAGGCTCCGCCCCCGCCAGGGAGGCCAGTCCGCCAAGCAGGAGGACTGTCACCCAGGTCTTCATGCTCAGGAACCGACGAGAATCAGGCCAATCCAGGCACAACGGTCGAGGGTGTAGTCCTTGATGGCCCCCCCGGGATCCGTCACCACCTCAAGCTCCAGCCTCCTCAAACCCTTGAGGTCGAGGCGGAAATGGCGGGGTGCCTCGCGGCCAGTCATCAAGCCACTCTCAAACATCACCTTGCCATCACCCCGGATGATGAAATGGGCACTGCCCAAGCCCTGGGCCTCGTCGTCCAAGGCACAGGAACCTGAAAGCTCCAGACTGCCCTTCGGAAGATCGTAAGCCAGGAGGGAATCGGCATGCACCCCAAGACCTTTCAAGACCTCCTGGCCACGAACACGCAGCGCCGAACCGGAATGCACCGCCGCATTGACTCGATGCGGCCAACGGTACGCGCCAGGGAATTCAGCCACGCCCGGCAGGCCCTCGCGCACCTCGACAGGCTTGAGATCGGGCAGGAAATGGTGGTGCGCAGGATGGGCCTCCAGCCGGGAAATTTCAGACGGCTTGAAACGATACTCTCCGGCAGGCGACACAACCAGCCAATGATCACCTTCGGGCCTGTCTAAGGAGGTCACGGGAAGGCAGAAGCCGTCGCGCGTGGTCAAGATCAAGGCTGGTGAGGCCCTCGGAGTGGGAAAAGCCAGTGCGTGCACCGAGGACATCGGAATGTCCATCATGGCACCCTTGGACTCGAATTTCAGTTTGTCTCCCGCGATCGAATCGAAGATCCCCTGGATCTGGTCTTTCTCCAGCCAAAGCACATCCTCGGACTGGGGCCCTGCCAAGGACATCCGGGCAAACAATCGCGACCGCATCAGGGTTGAGGGAAGCCTGTCGAGAAAAAGGATCCTGCTGATGCGTTCATAGGGAAGGGAGAGGGTCCCCAGCCTGGAACTGTCGAGAGAGACGCCCTCGGGGCCCCACGCCAACGGAAGGGCCCGGAACGCCACACCATCAGCCCTTTCCACCCAAAGTTCCCCAGGAAGGGGTGGCGACTCGATGGCGGCTTCCCAAGCGAGAAAATCGGCCTGGGGAATTGTGGTGCCGTCATCAAGAACAACCTCTTCTCCCCATTGGGCCAACCCCGAGTCACGGGGTCCGCCCAGCGTTTCCACTCTCCCCCCCCCTCCAGCCTGCAGGCTGGAGACCAACAGCAATGTGGGAAGGATCCGGGCAAGCCAAGGTCTCACAAGGCGTACTTCCTGATCTTGCGATACAAGGTGCGCTCTCCGATGCCAAGCGCCTCGGCAGCCTTCATCCTGTTGCCTCCATGACGACGCAGGGTATCGGCCACCAACAGTCGTTCCATGTCTGCCAGTGAAAGATCCGCTCCGGCAGTCGGCAGAACCTCGGGGAATTCCCCAACCAAGACAAGATTTTCAATCCAGGAGCGAAGCTCGACCATGTTCCCCGACCAGCGGTGGACACGGAGACGGTCTGCATGATCCCGGGTGAGAGCAGGGGCTGCCCTTCCATGGTCCCTGGCCACTGTTGCGAGGAAATGGCGGGCCAACTCCTCGATATCCTTTCCTCTTTCCCTCAGGGGAGGACAATGCAGAGGCGCCCCAGAAATCAGGGTCGCCAAATCCTCGCGCAACGAACCACGTTGCACTTCCTCCTCAAGATCCAGGTGTCCGGAGCAAGCCAGCTTGCAGTGAATCTTGGTGGTGGTTAGCGATCCCAAGGGGGCGAAGGTCCCGAGCTTAAAGGCCCGAAGAAGACGCTCCTGGACCTCAAGACCCAAGGAGGGAAGATCATCGAGATAAAGCACTCCGCCCGAGGCCCTTGCCAAGGCGCCCTCCTGCGACCGGCGGGCCCACGCAAAGGCCCCCTCCGCCCAGCCAAAGATCTCCAGTTCTGCAGTCGGCGCCGAACACGACACGACAACCAAGGGCCCCTGCATCGACGACATCCGGTGTAAATGGCGGACGAAAAGGCTCTTTCCCGTTCCCGTCTCGCCACTGACCCACACGGGAATGTCCAAGCGGGCGAGCCCCGGCAGGGCTTCCCGCAAGCGTACAACCTCCGGGCAACGGCCAAGGATTTCAGGAGGCCAATCTCTGGATATGTCCACCGAGGGTCTCATGGGGAAATTATACCCCCACCTATAATGGCGCGATGAACACCCGGCCCCGAATTGTGAAGGCGCTGCTTCTTGTGGCCGGCTGGCTACTGGCATTGGATGTCTTCCAGATGGGTGTGGTGCGGCTTGTGCCCTCCCTGGGATCCGAGGACAAGTTTGCCGGTGGCGTATTCGCCCCCCATGAGGATCCAATCCTGCATTACAAATACAGACCCGGGGCCGTCGTGTTCGGCCAGCGCATCAATTCACTCGGTTTCCGCGACAAGGAATTCAAGGTGGCCAAGGAACCCGGAACACTGCGCTTGGTGATGGTCGGTGATTCTGTGGTCGCCGGGGAAAGAGGGCCAGTGGACCACACCTTTCCCCGCAAGCTCGGGGCCATCCTGACAACCCTCAATGACCGCCCTGTCGAGGTGATCAATGCTGGGCTCAGCGGCACCAACACCCTGCAGCAATCCGTAATCGTCAGGGACTTGGCCCTGCCGCTGGAACCGGACATCGTCCTGCACATGTTCACGGGCAACGACACCCTCCGGAGTGACCGCGAAACCGTGGGCTCCACCAGCGTCGACAACAGCCAGCTCATGCGCGAAGCCTGGCTCAAGCGGCTGAGGGAAAGGGAAGCCTCGGGAACCGGGCATCTTTCCATTCCCGGCAAGGAATTCCTCCGGCGCCACAGCCGCCTCTACGGCCATGTCTCGACGTTATGGGACAAGTCCCTCGTGAAGGTGGGACTGCGGCCAGGTCGCAACCGTACGGATGAGGTGGAGGGCTACAGGAAAAACCTGGCCGACTTGGGCGATCCCACAACAGACATGCACCGGTACATTGTTGGCAGTTTCAGGGCCATGAACGAGGAATGCCGCTCGCGGGGAGTCAAGTTCGGGGTGATCCTCCTTCCTGAAAGGGTGCACTACTATGATCCCGCCTATCCTCGCCCCCACGCCACCATGGTGCGGGATCTGGAGGCCCTCGGGATCCCCGCGCTCAACCTATTGGACCCCCTTGAGAAGGTGGTCAGGGACATCTCCTCCTCCCTTCCCCTCGGGCTCTCGGAAGACGAGGCACGTCACCGCGCGTCCGACAGGTTGTTTGTGGACGTGGTGCATTTCACTCCCTGGGGCAAGGAACAGGCCGCCCCATTAGTTAAGAAGTTTGTGGAAGATAGGTTCAAATGAAAGGCACTGCTGTATCGTGCGGGCGCAGCAAGCAGCGCCCCTACCCTGATTCCAGTTCCCTCCCCCTCTTGGGGGGAGGGCAGGGTGGGGGGCTTCAAGGCAACTCATGATTTTTTCCTCCATCGACTTCCTACTTTTCTTCATGGTGGTCTTCCCCCTCCACTGGGTGATTCCCGGCATGAAGGCCCGCCAGCATGTGCTCCTGGTGGCCAGCCTGTTTTTCTACATGAGCTGGAATCCCAAATACATCGTGTTCATCCTTTTTTCCAGCATGCTCGACTACTGGATGGCC
>JBFWNO010000031.1:0-24570 GCA_050251015.1 Planctomycetota bacterium | reverse complement strand
TCCTCGGAAGTGGTCCCGACCAGCCTCTGGAGATCGGCCCCGCCCTTTTTTGCGGACAGGTTGAGGGGGGTATACACGGAACCTGTGACGGCCCCCGAAGGCAGGGTTTGGATGTTGTAGATGGAGGTCGCCGCCGTGGGTGCCGTTCCGAATGACCCGGCCGTCACATCGCCGGTGATACTCGAATGCAGGAGGTTGATGGCCCCTGTGGCGTTGGTGTAAGCCGCACCATCGAAGGAGATGGCCTGGTTCACGCCATCGCCTTTGGCAAGATTCAAGAGATACTGGGTTCCTGCAGCCAGGTTCAAGCCCGCCGCCACCGTGATGGAGGCACCGGCGGCATAGCCTGCCACAGTGCCAGCCCCATTCGTAACAAAGGTCCCGCCACTGGTGGCCACCAGGGGCGATGTGCCACCTGACGTGAGGGTGACGGCCCGGAGGTCGGTATCGGCCGTGGCCCTTTCTGTGGTACCCATGATGTAGAGAGTGGTTCCAGTGAGCTCGGCGCCCTCGGTGGCCAGAGGGTTACCATCGGAGTCGAAGTTACCGTTGAGCAGCACAGAGGTCGTGGCCTGGGCTATGCGTTGCTGACCGATGCGGATCTCCACATCCTCCAGCGAACCTCCCGCCATGATGTTGAAATCGTCATCGGCATTCCAGCCCTGCACGAAATAGCCCGTGGACGGGTTCACCAGCTTGTTCTCGATGTTGCGGGCAAAGGCGCCGTCGCGGCTGTAGACCGGTGATCCGTTGACGTCCTTCAGGATGAAGAAGCCTTCGCCTTCGACCGCGAGGTCGGAGGGGATGCCCGTGGTGTCCACGGCACCCTGCTCCCAGTTGCGGGAGATCGAGGCCACTTCCACACCCAGACCCACCTGCTTGGGGTTCACGCCCCCATTGGTGGCGTTGGCCTTGGACCCGAAACTGAGGGTCTGGGAGAACAGGCTCTGGAAAAGGGCCCTCCCGCTCTTGTAGCCCGTAGTGTTGACGTTGGCGAGGTTGTCGCCGATCACATCGATCCTGACCTGGTGGGCCCTGATGCCGCTGACGCCTGAATTCATTGCTCGGATGAGTGCCATGGTTGTGTTCCTTCTGTTCTAGCTGTGAGTTGGTTTGTGGGTTTTGGCCGTCTGTGTGTTGCCGGGGTCTCAGGTCCCGTCGGATTCGTAGATGTTCCGGATCTCCTGGATTTGGTTGAACTGGACGTTCGAGGTGACCTTCATGACGTTGGCGAAGGGCACCGTGATCTCCCCCCCGAGGTCATCGGTGAGGATCAGGCTGGGGATCCCGCCGTTGTAGCTCAGGCGGGCCACCCTGCCCTCGACGATGTTGCCGTGGATGTCCTCGGCCACAACATCCTTGTTGATGGTCTCGGCCGCTGAAAGGCCGTTGAGGTTGTGGGCCACCACCACGTTGACCTTGCCGTCCTTTTGCACGACACGGTCGACGAGTCCCTCAATGGGGAAGGATCCCTGCATGGCCACCACTTCGCGCCCAAGGAGGTTGGACGCCGTCGTGAACTCCTGCTTCTCGACGAGGCCCCCCAACGACTCGCTGAGCTGCTGGGTGGTATCAAGAGACTGGAGCGAGACCAGCTGGTTGAGGAAGTTCTCGCTTTCCATCGGAGACATGGGATCCTGCTGTTCCAGCTGGGTCGTGAGGATCTTGAAGAACTCCTCACGGCTGAGCTGGTTGCGGTTCTTGGTGCGGGCCACCGTGTCGAGGGCCGATGTGGTGTCCGTGGCCCCTGTCAGTTCGTTGATCATGCTGTCTCCTTGCTGCCGTCACTGTTCATGTCACGTGCTTCGGAGCGCCTTGCGGCCGAGGCCACCATGCGCGACGAGGCCTTGCGTTGGTGCCGCTCCATCTGGTCTTGCCAGGCATCACCCTGCGAACCCGAGCCACCGAAGGCACGGGGGTCGCTGAGCACGCCGAACTTGCCAACCTGCACCCCTTGGTCGGCCAGGGCCGCCTTGAGGTCGCCGATCTGTTGCTGGAGGGCCTGGCGGGCGCTTTCACTCTCGGTCAGGATGGTGGCGCTCACCACCCCGCCATGGTTCTCGATCGTCACACGCATCTGACCCAGGTGGGCCGGCTCCATGCGGATCTGGAAACGACCTTCGCCGTTGGTCAGGTGAAGCCTGGCCTGGGCCATCAGGCGCTGGAGCATCTTGCTCTTCTCCATGTCGCTGACCATGGTCGTGCGGGGGGCGGTGGACTCAGCCATCGCCCCTTTCATGGCCCGTTCCGCCCGACCCAGGGCGGCCATGGCTGGCGTTTCCCCTTCCATCGTGCCGGCCACTGCCGCGGGGGCATGGGGCATGCCAATGGATGCCATCATCACGGGTGTCGGCATGGAAACGTCCATCCCGGCATCGGCCGTCATCATGGCCTCGGACCCAGCCGACTCGGCGGCTTCCTCGGAAACCACCAGGTTCACAAGATCTTCCAGCACTTCCCCGGCCTTCTTGCCCAGGGTATCGAGGGTGCTCGGAGCCTCCTCGGCCGCTGTCACTTCGGCACCGCTGGCTTCCAGGAAGGCGTCGGCCATCGAACCGTCACTCTCCCCTTCCACCCCACAGTCACGGGCCGAACGATCCTCCCCGTCGACCTTTTGGCGGAACTCCTGCCTCATTTGGCTCAGGGCCTCGGAAAGCACCTGGGGTACTGTGGCTTCGTTCAAGCCAGGGTTTTCTGTCCTGAGCACCTTGGCCAGCTCCCGGCGTGCCGGCAGGGGGAGGGACTCCAGGGCCTTGCGAAGCTCGACGTCGTTGAGGTTCTGCACATCGACACCAGCCTTCTCGAGGATGGCCAGCACCTTGGAGGCTGTCTTGGGATCCTTCAGGAGGGACTTGACCTCCTCGATGAGGGAGGTCACCTGGTCTTCCGTCAGGCTCGTACTGCCGTTCTCCAGGGCATCAGCAAAGTCATCGATCGCAATCTCACCCTCGGGATAGGCCGCCGTGTCGGAACCTTCTTCCTCGTAGATCTCGTCGATTCTGGCATCGAAATCGGATGATTCGGATGAGGAGGTCTCCTCGAACGCCAGGTCCTGTGCACCTTGCGCTTGATCAAGACTTGACGTATCGGATGGCCCGGCGGGGGCGGAATTTATAAGGTTATGGAATAGGGCTTTGAACCCGTCACCCGCCTTCGAACCGATGTCTCTCCTCACCCCTCCCGCGCCCTGAATTGACAGGCGCGTGGAAAGGTGAACTTCGTTCATGTTAACTCCTTGATCTTCTCCTGGGGTCGTCTGACTTCATCATTCCCTGATCTTTCCGCGAAGTCCGCCATCCCTCAACAGGGTGTGGACATCGAGCATCTTCTTCGAGAAACCGTCACGCTCTTTGGGGTCCGCGATGCTGTCGCGGTACGCGAGGAGCCAGTTGAGGACCTCGCCCGAGGTCTGGCTCTTGAGTTGGGAAAGGTCCTGCACCATGTCGTCTGCGGCCCTCGGGGCCATCAGCCTGCCGATGTCGGCGGGCGTCATCTTCTGGAGCATGGCGATGTATTTGGTGTACATCTCTGTCTTGAGAGTCTTCTCACGGCTGTCGACCAAGCGTTCGCGGTCGACAATCTCATCCTTCAGGGTGTCCAGCTGACGGCGCTCGGCATCGACCATCTGCTTTTCGGCGCGGAGTCGCGTGAGTTCCTCGTTCTTTTCCTCGGCCCAGACCTGGCGGTCGTTCTCGAACTGGGTGCGCTCGTGGGCGAACCTGTCGCGCTCCTCGAAGAGGAACTTCTCGCGCTCGTCCACGGGGCGTCGCTCGCTCTTGAGCAGTTCAACCATGGCCTTGTAATCATCGGGCTTCATCTCCAGGACCATGGCACAGTGGTCCCACTGTTCCTGGGTGACCTTGCCGGAATCGATGAGATTCTTCTTCCACAACCAGAAACCCAGACCGCCGCCGATCGCCCCATAGGCGATGAATTGGATGAGGAAGGTGACAATGATCACTGAAAGGTCGCGTTTTTTCTCAGGCATGCTGATGCCTCCTGACAACGCCCAGGGCCACTTCATCGATCACGGCCTGTTCGGCGGCCAGCCCTTGGCGCAGCCACTCCTCGTGCCTTTTACGACGGAGTCTTGTGAGGGCTTCCCTGTCCCGGGCCGCTGTCGCCAGCTCGGACTGCCGCTGGAGCACCCGCTGCTGGTGATGGCCCAGCTCGTGGAACAGGGCACCCTGTTCACGGCGGAGGGTCTCGACCCAACGGCGGTTGTCGATCAGGCGAGAGGCGGTCAAGGACACCCCGGGGTGGACCACCAGGGCTGAATCGATTTCAGCGCTCTTGGCTATCAGACGGTCTTCGCAATCCACCTGGGCCCTGAGCGCCAGGGCAAGTTCCTTGCGGGCCGCCTCTTCGAGGGCTTCCCTCTGGCGGAGGGCCGCCTCGAGTGTGAAGGTGAAGCGCCTCACTTGCGGCCTCCGGCAGGAGCCGAGGGAGCGGTAGGCTTGGCGGCGAGTTCGGTCAGGCGCGCCAGTTCCTTGTCGAAGTCGAAACGCTCCGTGCGCCCCTGCTGGAGGAACGCCAGGATGCGCTCCCACTTGCCCAGGGCCTCGTCGATGCGGGGGTTGGTGCCCCGGACATAGGCTCCGATGTTGATGAGGTCCTCGCTCTCGGCGTAGGCCGAAAGTAGGTCCCGCATCCGTCGGGCCGACTCCATGTGCTCAGGGGGGACGATGTCGAACATCACGCGGCTCACGCTTTCCATCACGTCGACAGCCGGGAAGTGCCCGCGGTTGGCCAGACGGCGCGAGAGGGCAATGTGACCGTCCAGGATGGAACGGGCCGTGTCGGCCACTGGCTCGTTGAGGTCATCACCCTCGACCAGCACAGTGTAGAAGCCTGTCACGGAACCTTCGGTCGAGGTGCCGCTGCGCTCCAGGAGCTGGGGCATGAGCGCGAACACGGAGGGCGGATAGCCTCGGGTGGCCGGGGGCTCGCCCACGCTCAGGCCGATCTCGCGCTGGGCATGGGCCACACGGGTCACCGAATCAACCAACAGGAGCACATTCTTGCCCTGGGACCTGAAGAACTCGGCCACGGCCGTGGCGGTAAAGGCCCCCTTGACCCGGAGGCAGGCGGGTTCATCGCTGGTGGCCACCACCACCACGGCCCTCCGGAGACCCTCCTCGCCAAGGTCCCTCTCGATGAACTCGCGCACCTCGCGGCCGCGCTCGCCCACCAGTCCGATGACGATGACTTCGGCATCGGTGAATTTGGTCATCATGCCCATGAGCACGCTCTTGCCCACTCCGCTGCCGGCGAAGATGCCGACGCGTTGGCCCGAGCCGCAGGTCAGGAGGGTGTCGACCGAACGGATCCCCGTTCCCAGGCGGCGGGAGATGCGGGGACGTGAAAGCGGATGCGACGGACGCGAATACAGGGGCCAGGTGGAGGTCGTGGAGAGCTCACCCTTGCCGTCGATGGGTTCGCCGCGGGCACTGATCACCCTGCCGAGAAGACCGAAACCCACAGGCACTGTCTGGGACTTTTGCACCAATTCAACCCTGTCGCCCCGCTCGATGCCCCTCATGGCACCCAGTGACAACAGGAGGGTCCTGTCGGCCCTGAAACCCACCACCTCGGCATCGCCCCTGGAGGACCCGGAAGCCTCCAGGACCTTGCATAGGGCTCCCACCGGGGCGGTGAGACCCTCGGCCTCAATCACCAGGCCCACCACATCGCGCACCACGCCGCGGCGCACTTCGGGGACGAAGTCTCTGATCCTGGAACGGCGTGTGGCAAGGGCCGACATCAAAGACCCCACTCGGCGCGGAGCCTGACGAGGGCGGACTCGGGTGACATGGAAGCATCGCCTGCATCCGACACAACGCGGACGGAACAAGGGGGCAGACCCACGACTCCACGGAGACGGATCTCCCCAAGCCCCTGGATCTGGGCGGCCAACCCTGGAACAAGCGATTCCAGACTGGCCACATGCTCGGGATTCGTCTCCACAACCAGGTTCCGGCGTGTGGCCAGGAGTCCTGCGAGGCTGACAAGCTCGGCACGAACGGTGGGACCGGGATCCTTCACTTCGTGGGCCACGGCGATGGATGCGGCCTCCAGAGCCAAGCCGACAAGATCGCGCTCACTTTCATCGACAAGACGCTGGCGGGCCTCGCTGATGAATCGGGGCAGTTCGGCGAGGACCTTCTGCAGGGCCTCGACCTGGGGCTTCAGGAGGTCGCGGGCCGAGGCCTTCTCGGACTCCTCACCCTTGACCCTGCCCTGCTTGAGACCCTCCTCGTAACCCTGCTTGTGGCCCTCTTCACGGGCCTTCTGGTGAATGGCGGCCTTCTCGGCAAGGGCGGCGGCCAGGATCTCGCGGGCCTTGGCCTGAGCCGACTCCTGAAGGCGGAGAGATTCGGCACCGGCCTTGGCCGTGGCCAAGCGTATGTTTTCCTCGACATCCAGGAGGTTGAACGTGAGGGCCGTATGGGTTTCGGAGGAATTAGACAATGATCTCCTCCTCCCCACCCCTGCCTTGGATGATGATTTCGCCCTGATCCTCGAGCCTGCGGACAATGTCCACGATCCTCTGCTGGGCCTGCTCGACTTCGCTCACGCGCACCGGGCCCATGTACTCCATGTCTTCCTTCACCATGGCGGCCGCGCGCTCCGACATGTTGCGGAAGATCTTGTCCTTGAGTTCCTCGGAGGCCGTCTTCATGGCCTTCGAGAGCTCTTCGCCGTCGACTTCCTTCAGGACCTTCTGCACGCCCTTGTCGTTGACCAGGAGCAGGTCCTCGAAGACGAACATCAGGCGGCGGATCTGCTCGACGAGGTCGGGATCCTCCTCCTCAAGAGCCTCCAACAGCCCTTTTTCGGTCGCTCTGTCGGCCACGTTGAGGATCTCGGCCACGGTTTCCACGCCGCCGGTTTCCTCGAACTCGCGCGTCACGAAGGAGGCCAGCTTCTTTTGCAGGCTCTTTTCAACCTCCTCAATGATCTCGGGATTGGTGTGGTCCATGTTGGCAATGCGCTTGATCACCTCGATCTGCTTCTTCGAGGTCATCCCTGAAAGAATCTGGGCCGACTGCTCGGGTTTGAGGTGGCTCATGATCAGGGCAATGGTCTGGGGGTGCTCGTCTGTGATGAAAGTGAGCAAGCCCTCGGTTTCGGCATCGCGAAGGAAACTGAAGGGAGTGGTTTGCACGGTTTGATGGACGCTGTCGAGGATCCTCGCGGCACGGTCGGGCGGCAGGGCACTCTCCAGGATCTCGCGGGCATAGGACACGCCGCCCTCCTCGAGATACTTGCGGGCCATGTTCATCTGGAAATATTCCTCGAGGACCGAGTCCTTCTCCTCGGAGGACACGTTCTTGAGCCGGGCGATTTCCTTGGTCACCGCCTCCACCGTCTGCAGATCCATGGTGGCGATCACCTGGCTGGCAAGCTCCGGCTTCAGGGCCACCAAGAGGATGGCCGATTTGCGGATCCCGGCGATGGCGGGCTTCTCAGCGCCGGCCTCCGCCCCCTTGGCGGGCTTCGCGGCCGGAGTCTTCGCTCCGGCAGAGGGCTTGGCGGCCTTGGGGGCGTCGGCCATCGCTATTTGCCCTCCTCATCCTCAAGCAGCCAACGCTTGATGAGGTTGCCGGCCTCGTCGGGATTCTCGCCGATCATCTTGCGCACACGGTCCTCGATCTGCTTTGCGCGGATGTCGGCCATATTGCTTTCCTGGGCATCCAGCATCCGGGCCACATCCTCGTCGGACGTCCTGCGCTTGATTTCCTCTTCGTCCATCTCCTCCTCCAGTTCCGGGGTTTCGAAGGCCTGTCTGAGGACATTCACAAAATAGAGGAATCCGAAAAGGCTCAGGCCGAACACCAGGAACTGGCCGCCCGAACGCTCGACAAGCGACATGATCACGTCAGCCACCTGCGGCCTGGGCATGACCTCCTCGAGGGCGAAGGGCATGGCCTCCACGCTGATGTTCTGGAGCTGGGACCTGTCGATGCCCAGGGCCTTGCCGGCCTGGTCGCGGAAGGCCTCCATCCGGCGCGTGAGGATGTCGGAGGGGGCTGTCTGGTTGGCCACATCGAACTGGGAGGGAACCACCATCTCATCAAGGTCGAACACCAGGGCCACTGTGAGCGTCTTCACCTCGCCCGGAACCTTTGTCCAGACCTTGGTGCGCGTGCTCTCGGGCATGTTTTCCTGGGTGGTGTTGGTCTCTTCGTTCTTGAAGGCCGTCGTTTCCTGCGTGGTCATCACGTTCTCGGGCACGGAGGTCTCGCTGAAGGCCCCCACCTCGTTGGCCTCGGGTCCCTTGGCCTCGGAGCGGTTGGTGTGGCTGGTGACGCGGACGGGGTTCACACCCTCGCGCAGGGTCTCCGAAGACTCCTTCATGATTTCGTTGTCCAGCAGGGCGTTCACCGAAACCCTCAGGCGGCGCACCAGGGCATCCTTGCCGCCGGTGCCCAGGAAATGCTCCTCAATCTTGCGCTTGGCGTATTCCTCGATGTCGATCTTCCGTTTCATCCACTCGTTGCTCTGGGCGAAGGCCTCGGAGGTTTCCTTGAAGATGAAGGGACTGCCGTCGATGACCACGCCAACGAACTTGGGGTCCAGCTTGGGGACGGCGAAGCTGACCAGCGAGCGCACCGCCTCAATATCCTCGTTGTTGAGGGGTTGATGGTTGCGCGTGATGATGTTGACCATCGCCTTTGTGGGGTGCCGGCGGGGCTGGAGGGGATCCAGGTCGTTGCCCTCGGTGATGGTGACCTTGCTGGAACGGACCCAGGGAAGGGTGTTGATGGTGCTTTCAAGCTCCTCAGCCCGGCTGATCCTCAGTTTTTCGCTGGTGATCCCCGGGGTCGAGACATCGAGGGCCGTCATCTTGAACAGCCACTCAAAGGCCTTCCGGCTCGAGGGCATCTTCTTCTCAAGGGTCATCTTCATGACGACCTTTTTGCGGGAACCCCTTTCCACATAGAGGGCATCGGAATTCTCGAGCTTCCAGGGAATGCGCTCGGCATCCAGGAGGGTCTCGAGTTCGCGGCGCTCCTCAACCTCGAGCTCGGCGTAATTCGCCAGGAACTCGTAGTCACGGCGGGTGGCCGTGAACACCAGGGCTGAAAGGGATCCGGCCACCAGCAGGGCCCCCACACCGAGCGTGACCCTCTGGGAAGGGGTCAGGCCCGAGAGGACCTTCTTGAAGTTGGCCAGGAATTTCTTGAGTTTTTCAACCATCATCGCCTGCTTTCTCTCACGTCACTCTCTAGATCTGCATCCGCATCACGTCCTGATAGGCTTCCTGGAGCTTGTTGCGAACCTCCAGGAGCATCGAAAACGCAATCTCACTCTTTTTGACGGCGGCCATCACCTCGCCGGGATTGTCGGTCTCGCCCGTGGCCAGCTTCTGCACGGCTTCCGTGGCTTCGAGTTGCTGGGCGTTGACCTTGCCAATCTGGTCGCGCATGTACTGCGCAAACGAGGGACCCTCGATCTTGGGGTCGCCCTGCACGGGCGAAGGCAGCGAGGGACCATCGACGGGGCGCAGGAAGTTGAGGTTGGGCATCAGGGGGTCACTCATTCAAGCCTCACGCCAGGATTCCGATGGAGGCGCGGATCATCGCCTTGGTGATGTTCATGGCCTGGACGTTCGCCTCATAGGAGCGCGAGGCCGTCATGGCATCCACATATTCGTCGATGATGTTCACATTCGGCATTTTGAGCTTGCCCGTTTCGGGATCCGCATCCGGGTGGTCGGGCCTGTACACCTCGTTGAAGGGCCGCCTGTCCTGGATATGCCGGGCCCGGACCCCCTCGAACTGGTCGCGGAAGGGCGACTTGGGAGCGAAGAGCGTGGTCCGCCTGCGGTAGGGCACAGGACGCCCGGCGGCATCAAGACCCGAACGGGTTGTCTCCATGTTGGCGATGTTGTTGGAAATCGCCGTCATGCGTTGGCGCTGGGCCGTGAGACCGGTGGTGCTGATATCAAGGACGTCAAACATTTAGAACCCCCCTCATGGCTGACCGCGAATCGCCATTGAAAGCTTGTTGAATTGGCCGTGCAGGAGCTGGGTCATGATGGAGTGGTACATGGCATTCGAGGCCATCTTGGCACTCTCCCTGTCGATGTCCACGTTGTTCTTGCTGTGGCGCAGGATGCCACCCAATGACCCCCGTGGAGCCACCTTCAGATAACCCGAGCTGTCATGCATGGCGGCATCGTCACGGAAATCGAAATGCCGGGGATTGCCAGACCGGCGGGCCATGATGGCCTCCTTGAGACGCTCACGGAAGGCTTCCTGGGGAAGATCCATGGCCTGGAAATGGGGAGTTTCAGCATTGGCAATGTTGTTGGCGATCACGCGCTGACGCTGCTCGGCAAAGGCCGTGGCCCGGAGGAGAGTGGGCATGGCTCCCTGTTCGAACATGCTGGTTTGAAACATCAGAACCTCCGGGCCGGTTCATGCAAAGTTGGGACCATCACCATCGATGGCCTTTCCAAAGCAAGCAGAGGGGGGGTGTCCAAAAAGTGGACGGAAGTTTTTTCCATCCCGGAAGATTCCTCCCTCACGACACCTCCCACTTCTTCAGCCATTCCCTGAGTGTTCGGTCCGAGATGCCAAGTTGGCGTGCGGTTTGGAGCTTCTGACCGTTGAAACGCCGCAGAGTCCGGATCACAGCCTGCCTGTTCATCTCATCCAGCGTCATGCCATTGAGGGCGTCCTCGGATGGCTCATCCGCCTCCCTCTCCCTCCTGGGTCTGACCCGGGGGACCAAGGCCTCCGGCGAGCCCAGGACGATGGCCCTCTGCACCAGGTTTTCAAGCTCGCGGACATTCCCCGGCCAATCATGGGCCCTCATCTTTTCCAGCACGCTGTCGGTCATGCCGACGGAACCGCCGTGCCTCGAAGCAAAATGCTGGACTAGATCAGGGATGTCCTCGAGCCTGTCGCGCAGGGGAGGCAGGGAGAGGTTGACCACATTGAGTCGGTAGTAAAGGTCTTCGCGCAGCTTGCCCTGCTTCACGGCCTCGTCCATGTTGCGGTTGCTGGTGGCGATCACCCGCACATCGACAGGGATCGGTTCCGACGATCCCACTTTCTCGATCACTCTTTCCTGGAGGACCCTCAGGAGCTTGGCCTGGAGGTGGATATCCATCTCGGTGACCTCATCCAGGAGCAGCGTGCCCTTGTCGGCCATCTCGAATCGGCCCTTCCGGCATTCGGCCGCTCCCGTGAAAGAACCCTTTTCATGCCCAAACAGCTCGCTCTCCAGGAGACCCGCGCTTAGGGCGGCACAGTTCACCGCCAGGAACCTCTGGCGCGACCGGGGACTCAGGCGGTGGATCTCGCGGGCCAAGACCTCCTTGCCCGTGCCGCTTTCCCCCAGCACCAAGACCGTGCAGGGGCTTGCGGCGATCAGGGGGAGTTCCCTTCGCACACGGGCCATGGCCGGTGAGGAGCCCACCATGGATACTTCCGAATCGCATCGGGCCAGCGTTTCCTTGAGAAGGCGGTTTTCTTTCCGCAGGCGACCCGTTTCCAGCACTCTGGCGATGGTGAGCTCTAGTTCGTCTACGCCAACGGGCTTGGTGATGTAATCAGCCGCCCCGGCCTTCATGGCCTCCACCGCTGTCTCGACAGAGGCGTAAGCCGTCATGAGCACCACAGGGAGACCGGGGAATCCCGATGACAGCTCGCGCATGAGGTCAATCCCGCTCTTGCCGGGCATGCTCAGGTCGGTCAACACCAAATCAGGTGCAGACTTGGCACAGGCCTCCAGGGCGGCATCGACACCGCTGAATCCCTTGACGTCGTAGCCGGCCAGAGACAGGGTCTCCATCACCGGCTCGCGCATGGCCGACTTATCGTCGACCACATAGACCAACTGGCCCATGTTCCCCCTCTGTTTGTTCTCTTCTCTCTCCCCGGCGGAACGGCCCCCGGGTGCCGGCTCAGGCAACCACGCCCTCGGGCTTGCCAAGGGGCAGGGTGACAATGATCGTCGCCCCCCTCTCGGCGTTGTTCCGGGCCTCAATCCTTCCTTCATGCCCCTCGATGATGCGGTGCGCGATGGAAAGCCCGAGACCCGTGCCCTCGGCCTTGGTGGTCATGAAGGGGTTGAACACCTCGTCCAGCTTGTCTTCGGGGATGCCCGTCCCCGAATCACAGAACGTGATGACATACACGCCTCGATCCGAAACAATCCGTCCCCTGACGGTCAATTGGCCCGGATCCTTCATGGCCTGATACGCATTCAAGATAATGTTGAGGAAGACCCTCTGCAACTGTTGGCCGTCAGCCCAGAGTGTCGCCTCCACGACCGCGACGTCGGTCAGGTGACCGGCGGACGACTCGTGGGCCGATGCCAGCTCCAGGGCCGCCAGGATGACGCTCTTCACGGATTCCGGCTGCCTCCGGATCACCACCTCACGCGTGAACCCCAGCATGTCGCCCACCAGGCGGTTGAGAGCGTCAATCTCCCGAAGGATGGCCCCCAATCGCGCCTCCTGCCAGGAACGGTCGGCCGTTTCCAGGCGCCGGAGGAGGTTGTCGGCATTGAGCCGGATCCCTCCAAGGGGATTGCGGATCTCGTGCGCAAGCCCGGCGGCCATCTGACCGATGGCCTCCAACCGGCTCCTGCGCTGGAGAAGTCTGTCCTTGGTGCGGTTCTGCTCGGCAAGCTCCATGAGTTGCCGTTGCTGGATCTGGAACTGCTCAGCCATGACGGCAAAAGCCTTCTCGACCTCCAAATGCATGGCAGTCAGCTCAAGGATCCGGCGCTGGGTGTCGCCCGACGCGTTGGCGGGGACCTCCTCCAGGGTGGCAGGCTTCGAACTCATCCGTCGCGATCCAAGTGCTTGGAACCCTGCCCCGTGGGCAATCCGTATCCCCTGCGCCCGGCCACGGATCGCCCAAGGTCCCGGAGTTTTTCAGACGTCTCATCCCGCCGGCGCCCCACGTCGTCCTGGAGGTCATTCATGTCGGACAGCACCTCTCCCAGGGTGGAGCGGATCTCCTCCATCAGCGACCGCAGGGCGGTCCGCTCCAGCTCAGGGATTTCGTCTCGGGCCTGCTCCCACTCCAGCCTGAGGGGATCGGCCCGCACCTGCAAGGATTCCGCCTCGATCTTCATGTCGGCCGCCTCTTCCATCAGACCGATCAGGCGGGCACTGTCGTTCAGGGTGAGCGCCTCCCTCTGGGAACGCATCAGGCTCCTCATGCGCTTGTAGACCTCCAGCTGGGCCTGCAGGATGTCACGGAGTCGCTGGCGTGTGACGTCTTCCATATCAGGTCCTCCCCAATTCACGTCTCAGATTGTCGATTTCCGACTCCAATGTCAGGAGCCAGCGATCGGCCTCCTCCCAGTATGACAGCGGGAAGTCCCGCGGGAACTTTTCCTGCGTGAGTTTGCTGACCTGCTCCCAGCTTGCCAGCGCCTTGTCCGCGGCCCGGCGGCTCTCCTGGAGGTATTCCCCGGCCTTCCATCCCTGCCCACTGCCGGAATTGGCGGTGATCTGAGCCAAATTCCGGTAAGCCCTATGGAGCTGGATCAGGGCCCAAGGTTCGACCTTGTCCCTCCTGAAAGCCCGGGCCAGTCTGTCAAAGGTGAGGGCGGCTTCAAGATAATTGTTCCCCTCAAGTTCCAGATAGGCAAGTCCAAGGTTCATCATCGCCCTCTTCTTGAGATTGCGCTGTTCCGGGGTCAGGACCTTTCCATGGGCCTGTCTTTCCGCGGCAGAAAGGTCATCGATGGCCCCTTTGATGCGGGCCATGGAGTTGAGGGGATCCAGCTTGCCGAGCTTGAACTTGGCCAGGCCGTTGTTCACCCTCGAACGCATCTGGTGCGGGGAGGTGGGGTAGCGGGCCAGGGCCTCATCAAGACTCCTGACACCGGCCTCCAGATAGCTCTTTTGGGCCTGCGACTGGTCCTTCGAGCGCATCCCCATATGGATGTTCAGGTCTCCATGCAGGAAAAGGGCCTCCTCCCAGGGTGCGGCATCCGGGGAAATCTCCCGCTTTTTCAGGAGCTCATCGCAATCGACAATAGCCTTGGCAATGTTGTCGGTGCCTCCCAGCATGGCCCGAACAATGGCCCGTCTCAGGTAAGACTGGTAAAGGAAGATGTTGTCTCCGCCCTGGGCCTGTGTCCCGATATTCTGCTCGTGGCTGAAAATGGCTTCCGGCAGGCGTCGGAGGTCCTCCTGGTGCAACCCCTTCAGGTATAGAGCCTCATTCAACCTGGCATTGGTCCGTGGAGAGTCGCCCAGCTCCACCACCTTGTCCAACACGGCAATGGCACTGTCGATATCCCTCTCCTCAAGCCTGACGGACCAGAGCTGGATGTTGGCCGGGTCAAAGCAGGCCTTGTACTGGAGGTAGGCCGACCATAGCAAGTCGCCCTTCTCCGAGCGGTTGAATTTGAGCACGCTACCTTCTGTGATCCGAATGTATTCCTCGGCGGACTTCCTCCGGCTCTCGCGAGCACCCGGGCCGGGGTTGGCCAGGGCCTGATTCTCATAGGCCCTGGCGATGGCCACGGCCGAACGGATCCGGCCCTGCTTGTCACCCTTGTCCAGGAATTTCTCAAGGTGACTCAGCACGGCGATTTGCCTCAGGTAATCCTTGTTGCGCTCATGGACATCCGCCAGCCGCCCGATCAGCTCCTCGACCTCGGCCGAGGTGATCAGCTTGGTCCGGTCCCAGTATCTCTCCTCGTAATCCTCCATGATTTCGTCGACCAACCGTTCCGCCTCGGCCCCCTTACCAAGCTCGGTGTTCACCTGGGCGCGACGGATGTTCACCGCATGCAGCATCGGGGCATCCATGCGCACCCTTTGGCTGAGCCTGTTGAAGAGATCCCGGGCCGACATCAACATCGGCTGTCTCTCGGTAGGATTGGCACGCAAGGCTTCACGCATGCGCAGGGTTCCGATATGGAAGGATGCTTCCTCCCGACGCTGGGCGACCGCATCTGTCGGATTGTGGACCTCCTTGTATAGCTTCCAGGCCTGCTCATAGGATTCGCCGGCCTTGTGGTACCAGGGCAGGGGATCCGAACCGTCTTCCTCCGACCGCCGGGCAAGGATCGAACGCATCTGACCGAGGTGATACAGGGTGTCGGCCCTGAAGATGTCTCCGGAGGCATCATTCAGAATGGATTCGAAGATTCTTTCAGCCTCCTCCACCTGCCCTTCCGCTGCGAGGATCTTGCCCTTGAGCGTTCTCACATGGAAGCGGTTCTCCACCTCGAAAGGGTCGCGCGAAGCCAGTGAGGCCTCAATGAATTCCCTGGCTGCCCTGAAATGTTCGTCGTCCCCTGCCTTGAAGTGCAGCCGGGCCCTGTCGTAATGCCTCGGGGATCCCGGATCCTCGGCGACGAGGTCATCGAGATACTCCAGGCCCTTTTCGTAGTCGGTGCGGGAGCCAAGCCTGTCGGAATATTCCTCATGCAATTTCAGCCTGTCGGTCAACAGCTCCACCTTGGAGCGCAAGGCGCCGCCTTCCTCCAGGGACCCCCCCACCCACCTCAGGGCCTGGGCGATTTCGATGGAGGCCACATGCCGGCCGTCATCCACCTTGTTGCGATCGATGACCGAACGGACATAGGCATCCCCAAGCCGGTTGAGCAGGAACCGGTCGTCACCTTTCATGGCGGCCGTGTCGAAATTGTCGAGAAATGCCAGGTAGGCATCCGAGGCATCCACCCCCGCGGGGTTTTCCATCTGGGCCACCGTCAACTCGACCTTCATCGCTTCACGCCGAGCTTTTTCAAAAAGGATGTGGGACGTGCTGGATCGTTCCTTGCGGGCCTCCCGGGTGTCCATCCGCACTCCCACCACCGTCCGGGGACTGATCGACTTGCGCAGGGCCCAGACGATGAAGAGGAAACTGAAAATGAAAAACAGGAGGAGGGGGATCTGCCACTTGTCGGCCAATTCCTCGAGCAATTCCCGGCTGATCACCCAGCGCCGCTTGACCTCCTCTTTCTGGGCACCCTTGCGCAGGGAGTCCATTTCAAGGACGAGGTCCTTTTGACCTTCTTCATCATCAAACAGCTTTTTGACTTCCGGGGGGACCATCACCCCTCAGGGTACACCCTAATGACGACCCCGCCACCTTGTCAGTTTGTCACTCCGTGAAGGGCTATAATGGACCCATGGGCTTTCGCAGAATATTCGGGGTGTTGTGGATCATCCTCTGCCTTTCCAGCCTGCTGGCCGAGAGGTGCCTTTGCCACGAGAGCGCGTGTCATGAGCCGAGTGCCATGACCTGTCCCTGCGAAACAACCCACCCCACATCCCCCTGCCAATGTTCCGCCCCCCTTCGGTTGATCGAAGCCACGGCAGAAAGACCCCTGGCGCCCTCCGCCCTGCACGATCGCCCGGATGCCGGGATGAGGTTCTCACCTCGAGGACAATCGTTCCCGACCGTCTTTCCGTCCACACCTCCCCACTTACGGAACCTCTTCCCCCTCATCCTGCGCTGTTGAGCGGCCTTTCGGCCGCTTGATCTTGACCCATCGCATCCTCTCCAGCGCTAGGAGACCCCATGTTCCAACACCTCCCCGCATCCCGCGTGTCCCGATCGGGACGCATCACGACCGCACTCCTTCTCTTTCTGGCTCTCACGGGGGCCGCATTCCTCTATTGGCGGCAACCCAGCGAGCCGGTGGATCCCTATGCCTCCTTCAAGGCTTCAGGCGACTGGTGTGCTGAGCACGGAGTGCCTGAATCCCAATGCACTCTGTGCGGGCATGGCGATGCACACGCAGGGCACGACCATAGCGGCCATGATCACGGCAGCCATAAGGATCCCGAAGACGAGAACATGTCCTACGAACCCATCGAGGCCCTCAGTTCTATGGATTTGAGGGCTTCGAGGTCGCCGGAGATGGATTGCG
Source organism: Planctomycetota bacterium (assembly GCA_050251015.1). Taxonomy (GTDB): domain Bacteria; phylum Planctomycetota; class JBFWNO01; order JBFWNO01; family JBFWNO01; genus JBFWNO01. The sequence continues at coordinate 7,701 of JBFWNO010000031.1, read as the reverse complement.
AACTCAACGGCCGCACCATCACCATCGAGGCAACATCGGCTTCGCGCATCCGGGCTGTCCCGGTATTGCGCAACACGGTGGCGTACCGGGTCCCCTGCACGGTAAGGCTGGAATACAACGGCAACAGGCTCGCGCACCTGACCCCCCGTGTGAACGGCGTGGTTCGCGAGGTGCTTTCCGATGTCGGACGCGAGGTGGAGGAGGGGGCAGCGCTACTCATCCTCGAATCACCGGAACTGGGCACAGCCAAGGCCGGATATCTGCAATCCATGGCCCTGGTGGATCTGTGGGAACGCAACCACCGGCGTGAACAGGACCTGCTCAAGGGAGGTGTGTCCACCGAAAAGGAGGCTCTGGAAACCCAGACCCGTTTGGCGGAGGCCCGCATCCAGCTGGCGGAATCCAGACAAAGACTGTTGAACATGGGCCTGACCGAGGACGTCCTGGCCTCCATGAGCGACAAGAAAGACAACGGCAACCTTCTCACTTTGAGGGCACCCTTCAAGGGCACGCTGGTGGATCGCCATGCCGTGGTCGGGGAGATGGCGCAGGTTGGCGATACTCTCTTCACCTTGGTGGATCTTTCCACCATATGGGCTGTGCTGGATGTGAGCGACCCGAGATCCTTCGGGTCCCTGGCTGTGGGCCAGAATGTCCGTTTCACCCTTGGTGGGTTGGAAGGGCAGCCCCTGTCGGGCACTCTCCAATGGATCAGCCCCTCAGTGGATGAAACCACCCGCACACTCAGGGCCCGTCTGGAACTGGCCAATCCGGGAACGCGGCACAAAGCCCACCAATTCGGCTCGGGCTACGTGGAGGTGAAGGAGAGGGAGATCAAGGCTGTTATTCCCAAGGAGTCCGTGCAATGGGATGGGTGCTGCAATGTCGTCTTTGTGCAGGAGAGTCCTGAGGTCTGGCGCGTCCAAAAGGTGCGACTCGGAGCCGACCTTGATGACACCGTGGTGGTACTGGAAGGTCTCAATGGAGGTGAGATTGTAGCCGTGGAGGGAAGCCATCTGCTGAAGACCCAGCTTCTGGCATCAAAAATCGGCGCCGGTTGCTGCGAGCACTGACATGCTCTCCAAACTCATCCACCTAAGCCTCCGACACCGCTGGGTTGTCATCATCGTGTTTGCCGTGGCCTCCGTCGGCGGAGCCATGGCCCTCAAGACCCTTCCCCTCGATGCTTTTCCCGACACCACGCCCGTGCAGGTCCAGGTGAACACCATGGCCGCCGCCCTTTCCCCCCTGGAGATCGAACAGCAGGTCACCTTGCCCATCGAAAGGGCCTTGGCGGGGTTGCCGGCGCTGAGGGAACTGCGCAGTCTTTCCAAATTCGGCTTTTCCCAGCTGACCCTGGTCTTCGAGGATGGCACCGATCTGTACCTGGCGCGCCAATTGACATCGGAACGCCTCCAGAATGTGGAACTCCCGGAAGGCCTGCCCCGCCCAGCCCTCGGCAGTGTGGCCACGGGCCTTGGGGAGATATTTCATTACGTGATAGAAGGCCCCAGCCTACGCCTGAGCGAACTGACCAGCCTGCATGAATCCGTGGTGAAACCGCAAATCCTTTCCGTGCCCGGAGTGGCCGAGGTGAACACCTGGGGCGGCGAACACCTGGAATTCCAGGTCAGGGCCAAACCCGATTTGCTGGCCTCGTACGGCCTGACCCTCGAGGATGTGGTGGCGGCCCTGCATTCGCACAATCTTTCCGTGGGCGCGGGCTATCTCGAACGAGGTGGCGAGAGGACCATCGTGCAGGCCCAAAGCCTGCCATCGTCCACGAAGGACTTGGGGGCCGTGGTGCTCACCTCACACGAGGGCGTGGCCGTGCGCGTGAGGGATGTGGCCGAGGTGACAGAAGGTGCCGAGCTGAGGCACGGCGCGGTGACAGCCAACGGCGAAGGGGAAAAGGTCCTGGGTTTGGCCTACATGCTCACGGGAGAAAACAGCCTTGTCGTCTCGCGCCGCCTGGAACAACGTCTCAAGGACATTGCCCCTTCACTCCCTGAAGGAGTCACCTTGAGGCCCCTCTATGAGCGGTCCGAGCTGGTGCTGAATGTCATGAACACGGTGGAGCACAGCCTGATGGAGGGCGCCCTCCTTGTGGTCGCCGTCCTCCTTCTGTTCCTCGGGCACCTCAGATGCGGACTCATGGTGGCAGCCGTGATCCCCCTCTCCATGCTGGGTGCAGGTAGCCTGATGCAGGTCATGGGTATCGCGGGCAGCCTGATGAGCCTGGGAGCCATCGACTTCGGCCTGATTGTGGATTCCAGCGTGATCATGGTGGAAAACGTGATGCACAGGCTGTCTGAACATGACCGGGGTGCCGACGCCCGAAAGATCGTGGCCGACGCCGCCATCGAGGTCAGAAAGCCCACGCTCTTTGGCGAACTCATCATCATGATCGTCTTCCTGCCCGTTCTCACCCTCCAGGGCATCGAGGGCCGGCTCTTCCGCCCCATGGCCCTGACCCTGATCAGCGCCCTCGCAGTATCCCTCGTGATGTCGGTCACGCTGATGCCCGCCCTCACCTCCTTCCTCAGGCCTGGACGCCAGGCCAAACCCACGAGAGTGATGCAACTGCTGTCGCGGCTGTACAACCCCGTGTTGGGTGCGGCTTGCCGTCATCCGGGCCGGATCCTTGTCATGGCGCTGTCCCTCCTGGGACTCGGCAGCATCGGCGCCATGAGGCTGGGCCACGAATTTGTTCCCCGACTTTCCGAGATGGGCATTGTCATCAATGCCGTGCGCCTGGCAAGCATCTCCCTGCCCGAATCCATCCGAACCACCACCGACCTTGAAAAGCGTCTCCTTGAGCTCTATCCCGACGAGATCCGCGATGTGTGGAGCCGCACGGGCACCGCCGAGGTCGCCAATGACCCCATGGGTGTCGAACTTAGCGATGTCTTCATCATGCTCCGTCCGATGGATCAATGGAAGCGGGCCAAGAGCCAAGCCGAACTCACCGATCTCATGCGCCGTGAACTCGAGCCCTTCCCCGGAATGCGCAAGGTGTACACCCAGCCGATCGAGCTAAGGATGAACGAAATGGTCACGGGTGTGAGGGCTGATCTGGCGGTCAAGCTATTCGGCGATGATCTGGCCCTGCTCGAGGAAAAAGCCCACCTGGCGTCGGAAATCCTGGTGGACATCCAAGGGGCGGCGGATGTGGTGGCCGAGAGCCAGACGCGCCAGCCCGTCCTGCAGGTCAACGTGGACCTGGATGCCGCCTCCCGCTTCGGGATCAGCCCGGCCTCCATCCTGGCCTATGCGGGGGCCAATGCGGGACTTCCGGCAGGCGAGGTGCGCCGTGGAACCCTGCGGCATCCCGTGACTGTGCGCCTGCCCTATGAATTCTCGCGCGACAGCCAGGCCTTCAGCCGCTTGGTGATCACAACTCCTCAAGGCGAGAGGCTCCCCCTTTCCGAACTCACCACGCTCACCGAAACGGAAGGCCCGTCGTCGATCAAGCACGAGTGGCAGAAGCGCACCGTGAATGTGCAATGCAATATCCGGAGACGCGACATCGGCTCCTTTGTCGAGGAAGCCCGCGAACAATTGACCGAAAAACTGGGTCTCCCACCCGGCATGCACTTCACCCTGGGGGGGCAGTTCGAGCACATGGAACGGGCCCGCGCGCGGCTTCAGCTTGTGGTGCCGATGGCCCTGGCCCTTGTCCTGCTCCTTCTGCATGCCAGCACGGGTTCGCTCGGCGACACCCTCTCCATTTTCACGGCGGCCCCCTTTGCCGCCCTTGGCGGTGTGGCGGCCCTGCATGCCAGAGGCATGGACTTCACCATCTCGGCCGGCGTGGGATTCGTGGCCGTGTCGGGGGTGGCCATGCTCAACGGCCTGGTCCTCGTCTCGGCCATCCGCAACAGGTTCCGCTCGGGGGCCTCCCCCACGGAAGCCGTGATGGAAAGCGCCCGTTCGCGCCTCCGGCCCGTGATGATGACAGCCATGGTGGCCACCCTCGGGTTCCTGCCGATGGCTCTGAGCACCGGGGTCGGCGCCGAGGTCCAGCGGCCCCTCGCGACCGTGGTGATCGGCGGCCTTGCCGTCAGCACGCTGCTGACCCTGGTGGTGTTGCCGCCCCTGATGCTCCGGCGGTTTCGCCGGGCCTAATCGCCTTCTTCGAGAGTGGTGAACAGCTCGGTGGCCAGCTTCAGGTCGCGGTCGAGATCTCTTAGCAGGCCGGGGATGCGGGTGTGGGGCGTGCGCAGCACCCTCCAGATGGAATCGGGAGGGACTCTTTCGCCAAAACTTCCCGGGCACTCCAGGCCCTTCTCGATGAGGAGAGAATCCGCCAGTTCGGCAATGGCATGGATCAGGGAGGGCTTGTGGGGATCCGGCTTGTGGTGGGTCTCGATGAAGGACACCAGGTCAGGCGGCAGGCTCCAGGAGCGCGCCAGCCAGGCCCCCACCTGGGCATGGTTGGTGGCGAAGACCAGGCCCTCGACGTTGTGGAGATAGACCTGGGCCCTGTCGGCCATGATCAGGGCCTGCTCGAATTCCCGCGGGCAGGCCATGTTCATGAGGATCTTCCCCACATCGTGCAGGAGTCCGCAGAGGAAGCCGATGTCGGGGTGCAGGCCCTCCTCACGGGCCAGCCTGCGGTACACCACCGCCGCTGCCACGCTGTGGTTGTTGAAGGCCTGGACATTGAAATGCAGAGCGCCCTGGGTCTTGGGAAAGGACTGGAGGATGCTCAGACTGAGAATCACGGACTTCAAGGTCTCGAAACCAAGGAAACTGACGGCGGCATTCAGGTCGGGCACGTCCTTCCCTTGGGAAACAAGGTTGTTCCGGGAAAGGGCCATCACTTGCTTGCTCAGCTCGGGATCGTGGGTCAGCACCCGACGCACATCGGCAATGCTTGAATTGGGATCCTGCAGGAGCGACAGCAGCTGACTCGCCACCAAGGGCAGATGAAGCGTCTTGGGGAGGGCCGCCGTGACCTCCGGCAGGCCCGGGCGGATCATGGGGTCCCGGGTCCCTTGGCTGTCGGGCCGGGCTGAGGATGAGGGGCCGGTCCTCGGGAAGCTTCGACATACAGCATCTGGAGTTCAGAGAGGAGCTGGCGCATCATGCGGTCCTCCTCTTCACTCAGGTTCCCCTCAGTCTTCTTGTAGAGTGCCGACAGGGAATCAACCATCGCACGAGCCTGGGCCAGGTTGGGCGTGGGCGTTCCCGTGGCCGGGTTTTCCATGGCACCCAGAAGGATGTAGGCTTGGCTGGCGACCAACGACACGATCTGCAGGAAGTTCTGGTCGGTGTTATTTTTCTTCTTCTCTTCCTTGTTGGCCTTCACTTTCGAATCGGCCTTGAGGGTTTCGCTCTTGAGGTCTTCCTTGTACTTCTCATCACGGTTCTGGAAGATCGGGATGTCATCCGACATGAAATTGGGGCCGAAGCTGATCTTGTCCTGACTCATTTCAGTTTCCTTTCTTCCGGGCTGCGGCCGCAAACTCACGGAACAGGGGGTGGGCGGCGACGGCCCGCGACTGGAACTCGGGATGAAATTGCACCCCCACAAACCAGGGATGCTCCTTCAGCTCGACAATCTCGACGAGGCTACCATCGGGGCTTGTCCCGGAAAACAGCACCCCCCCCTTTTCAAGGATTTCACGGTAGGCATTGTTGAATTCGTAGCGGTGGCGATGGCGTTCTTCGACCTGGGCCACACCATAGGCTGTTCGGGCCCGGCTGCCGTCCTCAAGCTTGCAGGCATAGGCCCCAAGGCGCATGGTGCCGCCCATGGCCGTGACGTTCTTCTGCTCCTCGAGGAGCGAGATCACAGGGTGCTCGGTCTTCTTGTTGAACTCGGTGGAGTGGGCCCCGGACAGTCCCAGCTTGTTCCTGGCGATATCCAGACAGCAGGCCTGCATCCCCAGGCATATCCCAAAATAGGGTGTGAGCGTCTCGCGGGCCCAACGGCTGGCCTGGATCTTGCCCTCGATGCCGCGTTCGCCAAACCCGCCCGGCACCAGCACACCCTGCACACCACTGAGGCAGGCTTCTGCGCCCTTCTGCTCCACATGCGTGGCATCAATCTTGCGGATGTTCACCCGGAGCTTGTTGGCCAATCCGCCAAACAGCAGGGACTCATAGATGCTCTTGTAGGCATCCTGGTGCTCGATGTATTTGCCCACCACGGCAATCTCCACCGTACCCTCGGGATTCCGGATCGTGTCGATCAGGCGCTCGAAATCACGGAGATCGGGTTCCGGCGTTTGGAGCCCCAGGTGCTTGCACACCAGATGGTCGACGCGTTGGGAATTCAGCGTCAGGGGGATCTCGTAGATGGAATCGCGGGCGTCCAGCTGTTCCACAATGTGCTCGGCCGGGGTGTTGCAGAAGAGGGCGAGCTTTTCTCGCATTCCGGGTTCCAAGGGGTGCTCGCAACGGCACATCAAGAAGTCGGGGAAGATCCCCAATTCCCGGAGCTTCTGCACCGAGTGCTGCATGGGTTTGGTCTTGAGTTCCTTCGCTGCCCGGAGATAGGGGATCAAGCCGACATGGATGTAGACCACATGGCCATAAGGTTCCTCACGGCGGAACTGACGGATCGCTTCTAGGAAGGGCTGGCTTTCGATGTCACCCACTGTGCCACCCACTTCGCTGATCACCACATCAACACCCTTGCCGCCCAGGGCGCGGATACGGTCCTTGATTTCCTGGGTGATGTGGGGGATGACCTGAACCGTTCCCCCCAGGTAATCGCCCTTGCGTTCCTTCTGGATGACGCTTTGGTACACCTTGCCCGTGGTCACCGAGGAGGCAGCCGAGAGCTTCATGCGCGTGAAGCGCTCATAGTGCCCCAGGTCGAGATCGGTCTCGGCTCCGTCGTGGGTCACGTAGACTTCACCATGTTGATAGGGGCTCATCGTGCCCGGATCGACATTCACATAGGGATCCAGTTTTTGCATGCGCACCGAAAGACCCCGGCGTTCAAGCAGGCACCCCAGGCTGGCGGCGGTGAGGCCCTTGCCGATGCTCGAGACCACCCCCCCTGTCACAAAGACATAGCGGGTCATGGGCGGTTCTCGTTCATGGGGCCCTATTATGCCCGAAAAACGCTCAAATTTGCAGGTTAGGAACTCAATCTGGACAAGAATTCCGCATAATCCTCGGGAGTGTCGACACTGAAGCCCTCGTAGTGGGTCTCGATCACGCGGATGCGATGGCCGTGCTCAAGGGCCCTGAGCTGCTCAAGTTTTTCCCTGAGTTCCAGCTCTCCTTGGGGCAACCCGCAGAAAATGGGCAGGAAGGCGGCCTGGTAGGCGTAAATTCCGATATGCCTGAGCCACTTCTCTCCCCCCCCATCGCGATCGCAGGGGATGAGACTGCGGGAAAAATACAGGGCCTCCCCGGCACGGTTGACCACCACCTTCACCTGGGAGTTGCGCTCCAACCCTGCCACGCTGGAGTGCGGATGGACGGCCGTGGCCATGGGGATGTCGGGATTGTTCTCGAGAAGCATGAACAGCCCATCAATGAGACCTGCATCAATGAAAGGCTCGTCGCCCTGAACATTGACCACGCGCTTGGCACCCAGCCGCGCTGACACCTCGGCCACCCGGTCTGTCCCGGTGGGATGGTCGGGATTCGTCATCATGGCTTCAAAGCCTTCGGCCTCGACCACCCTCTTGATCTCCTCGCTGTCGGTGGCCACCACCACGCGCTGGGCCCTGCGGC
>JBFWNO010000030.1:0-24608 GCA_050251015.1 Planctomycetota bacterium | reverse complement strand
TTACGGATTTGCTTCATAGCGCAAGCCAGATCATTGGTATTTCGCTTGATTTGAACAGTCAGCCGCGCGGAATGATTTTGCCACATGAAAAAAGAAAGCTTTGGGTAAGACTCTCGGATGGTAAGCAGCAAGTGTATGAGCAGATGGAGGAGCGTTTGAGAGCACCCGACATCAGTTCAGAAATAATTGATAGATATAAGTTATCTAATGAAAGCATGAGGCCTTATCCTTCTGGGCTTATTGAAATTGCGGAATACTACTTCGATCATGCGCGAAAAGTATTTCTAATGGATGGATTCCACACGCATTTGGCAATTTTTTTGGCCAATGACGGAATCCAGAACATTATTAATTTGCGTATCGATGAGTATGAAGATAAGTATATTGTCTGGCGTCAAGTGGCGGCAGAGGCCATGCGTTATAAGGCGACAATTGTTCTTTCAATTGGTGAAGCATGGCGGGCTAAAGCAAACAAAAAAAGCTCAAAGGTAAGGGTGCATGAATTGCAAGATAAAGAAGAATGTCTCACGCTTTCAGCGATATCAATCGAGGGTCAAAGTATCTCATTGAGTGCAAAGATATCGAGGAATGGAAAGAACATCACGCTTGGCGAGACGGAAAGGGACGATGTGCAGTTAATGTTTTTTGAACCACTAAGAAAAATTTGGGGACTCGCTTAATGAACGATCTTTGACTTCAGGACATTTGATTTTATATTAGCTTGAAGCTGCAGTGGCTGGCCATCTTTTACTTGTATCTTCGTTCGGATGTCTGGAATCGCCATCATATGCACCAAGAGTTTTTTGCATTTCAAAATAGGCATCAACATAGTTAATCCCTGAATTTTTCAATTGGTTCATGAGCTGTTCTAAGCAAATTGGGTCAAGCGATGCAACGCAGTATTGAAAAAGTTGCCTTTTGACAGATATGTTTTTAATTCCATGTAGATATAAAAAGAGGCACCTGATCCGATAGCGCAATGCAGACATTTCAGGATGTGATTTGTATCTTTCGATTTCTGAAGCTGCCCTTGCAAGGCCGGCGGCTCTAGATGGTAAATCCGATGTGTAGACGGCTTCCTTGAGAATTCTCAAGTATGCTTCGGTTTGATTGAAAGTAAAACTTTCTTGCTGGAGGTCTCTCAGTGCTTGCGTAGCTTCCTTTTGCCCCTTCAGTTCTTCTCGGTTTTCCTCTAATTCCCGACGCTGAAGTTCCAATTCCTTTCTTTGCATGATCAGTGCTACGATCATTCCGGCAAAAGCACAGCCCGTGAAAAATGTGTTCAAAATCCCGTAGGCATCGCCCCAATCGCTGAGGGACATTTTGGGATTTGATTGATAGAAATGGTCGTAGAAGAAATACATGAGTGCGCACACTGCGACGAAAATCGAAATAAAATATAGGAAATACTTTGATATTTCTTTCACGACTCTATCCCTCTTTCTAGTTTAGCCCATTCATCGATTTGCGGTTGCATGCGCAAGCCCCGGTTTTTTCGCCGCCTTTTTCAGTACCTTCCCTAGCACCGGCAGATTGATGTCCTCCAGCTTCTTGAAGCTGATGCAACTCTTGCCCACCTTCACCTTTGGCCCGAGTTCCTTCTTGTGCTTCTCCGCCACATACTTCCCATCCACAATCGCGCAGACATACACGCTCACATACTGCTTCTGATTCGCCAGGGCCACCACGGGCCAGTCGATGATCTCGTTCTTGTAGTTGCGGTACTTGAAGGCCCCATAGCCGATCATGTTGTAGGAAAAGTGCGGCTTGAGCTTGGGAGCGGCCTTTTGGATGAAGGCATGCAGGGCGCGGACGGTCTCTTGCCGGCCTTCCGGCACCGCGTCCAGGTAGTCCCTCACCGTCTTGGCCTTTGTTTTCTTGAACATATTCATAGGTGTTTCATTCTCTCACCCGCCAGGCATTCCCTCAACCCGATACAAATTCTGCGCCCCTTTCCCCTTGATCTCGAAGCTCCACAACGTATCCCAGACACAATTCTTCCTCACCACTCACCACACCCCTGAGACACCACCACCGAGCCAGGCGCGTCGAAGCGCGGCGAGAGCTATTCCGGAATATGATCAAAGTCACCATCGAATGTCTTCCATTCATATGCGGAAGCTGAACTCAGAGCAGAATACGCGTCTTCAAACGGCGCCTTCTTTGTCTTTGTCTTTATAATCCTCTCCAAGCACTTTCGTCAGTCATTTTCATTTGAGGGTGATGTCATGCCGAATCCTGTTGTCACCAGCGGCAAGATCTTCCAGGCGGTGGTCGAGGCCACGCCGAATGCCCTCATCATGACCGACAGCCAGGGCCTGATCGTGCTCGTGAACACCCAGGCCGAGAAGCTTTTCGGGTACACGCGCGAGGAGCTCCTCCACAAGTCCATCGACATGCTTGTGCCGCAGAAGTTCCGCGGCCAGCACAAGTCCAACCGCGACAGCTTCATGGCCGACCCCCGCACACGGGCCATGGGCATCGGCCGCGAGCTCTTCGGCCAGCGCAAGGACGGCAGCACCGTGCCGATTGAGATAGGCCTCAACCCCACCCGCACCGACGACGGCGCCTATGTGCTGGCCGCCATCGTGGACATCACCGAGCGCAAGCGGCTGGAGGACCAGCTCAGGCACTCGCAGAAGATGGAGAGCATCGGCCGGCTGGCCGGTGGCATCGCCCACGACTTCAACAACATGCTGATGGTCATCTCGGGGTACTGCAGCATGGCAGTGGACGGGGCCAAGGATGACGCCAAGCTGCGGGAACAACTCGAGCAGATCGGCATGGCCGCCGACAGGGCCACCGCCCTGACCCGCCAGCTGTTGGCCTTCAGCCGGAAGCAGGTGCTCCAGCCCACGGTGCTGGACCTCAACACAGTGGTGGAGCACATGGACAAGATGCTCAGGCGCCTCATCGGCGAAGACATCGACTTTGTCACCGAGCTCCGCCCTCACCTCGACGCCGTCAATTTCGACCGCGGCCAGATCGAGCAGATCATCATGAACCTGGCCATCAACGCCCGCGACGCCATGCCCAAGGGGGGCAAGCTGACCATCGAGACGGCCAATGTGGTGCTGGATGACACCTACGCCAGGACCCACCTGGACGCCAATCCCGGCCCCCATGTCATGATTGCCGTCGCGGACACGGGCTCCGGTATGGACGCCGAGACCCTGACGAAGATCTTTGAGCCCTTCTTCACCACCAAGGGCCAAGGCGAGGGGACAGGGCTGGGGCTCGCCACCGTCTATGGCATCATCAAGCAGGCCGGGGGCACCATCTGGGTGTACAGCGAGGTGGGGCACGGCACCATTTTCAAGGTCTACCTGCCCAGCTTCAGGGAGGGGCAGGTCACCTCCAAACCCCCGGCAGAAAAGGTTGCCGCCGACAAGGGCACCGAGACCATCCTGGTGGTGGACGACGAGAAGGGCGTGCGCGAGCTGTTGAGGGCGGTGTTGAAGGCGGCCGACTACCAGGTGCTGATCGCCGGCGAGATCGACGAGGCCATGGACATTTGCCGGAAGCACGAGGGCAGGATCCACATGCTGCTCACCGACGTTGTGCTGCCGAAGGTGGGGGGCCGCGAGCTGGCGGAAAGGCTGAAGGCTGTCCGCCCGGACCTGAAGGTGGTATTCATGTCCGGCTACACCGACGGCGCCATCGCCCACCAGGGGGTGCTGGATACCGGCACCGCCTTCATCGAAAAGCCCGTCGCGCCGCAGGCGCTCCTGCAGAAGATCCGGGAGTTCCTGGCCTGAGGGTCGACGCGCGTCGGTGCCTCGCGGTTGGGGATTTCAGGCCAGCACCTGCAATTCGGCCAAGGCCTCATCCAGCATCCCCAGCGGCGCCGTGTCGCTGAGGATCCGCGCCGAGGCATGGGCGGCCTTCAGGCGGGGCGCATAGACATCGGCGACAAGGGCCACGGTGGGGCAGGGAGGGGCCTCGAACACGCGCTGGGCCACATCCAGGCTGCTGTCGGAGGCCACACCGATCACCAGGGCATCGAGTTCCTTCGCGTCGGGCGGGACCCAGGCGCGGGTGGTGAAGGTCTCCATGTAGCGCAGCGCCAGCGGATCCCAGTCATCATGGACACCAAAGAGCCCCAGGCGCTTGCCCGTTTTCAGTGGCAGGGGCTTGGCGGCCTGCCCGGGATTCGAGTGCAGGAGGAGGATGGATTCGAGGTCCCGCACATCCGCCAGGAGCCCCTCGGTGGACTTGGCGCAGAGGCCCTTCTCGCTCAGGCCCGCCAAAACCAGCATCCTGTCGTCGATGCGCCGGAGGCGGCTGAGGTCGGCGTCAAGCGATCCCAGGTGCAGGCCGTCGGCAAGGTCCGAGGCCACGCTCACCAGGGCGATCAGCTGCTGGTCCTTGCTCTGGAGGTTCTGGAGCTTCTCCACGCTGTGATGGTGGAAGACGGTGACATCCCGGATTTTTTCTGGGAGATTCCAGTGCGCCATCACCTTCTGGGCCATGCCGCAGTGGTCGATGCCCAGGATCACGCGCTCGGCCTCCTCCAGCGGCATGTTCGTGGTCTTGCAGTGGGAAAGTACAGCCTTGTAGTCGTCCATGAAGTGCTCGTCGAGGATGATCTGGCCGATGTCATGGAGGAGTCCGGCCAGGAAGGCCATGTCAGGCTCGGCATACTTGCCGGCTTCTGCCAGGCGCCGGGCCAGCACGGCTGTGGCCAGGCCCCGCTTCCAGGCATCCAGGCGGTTGAGCCCGCCCTTCTCGCCCATGAATTCCTCGACCATCGACACCCCCAGAGCGATGTCGCGGATGCCGCTGAAGCCGATGTTCATGATGGCCTGCTCCAGGTTGAGGACCCTCTTCTTCGTTTTGAAGGCGGTGGAGTTCGAGACCTGCAGCACCTTGGAGGAGATGGCCTGGTCACGGATGATCACCTCCACCAGCTGTTTGGGGGAGGTCTCGGTGTTCGAGGTCAGCTTGAGCATCTCAGCGGCCACAAAGGGCAGGGCCTTGATCTCCTGGATGGCGGCCAGCTTCTTCTCGAAGCTGACAGCATTCACATCAAGGGTATGCGAGGTGGCTGCCTGCGCCGCGGTTCTGGGGGCTGAGGGCCTCGCTGTGTCAGCCTGCACATTGCCGGATGCAACCGCCGTGTGAGGCTGTGTTGCCGAGGATCCAGGCATCTTGAGGTGCTTGGCCACCTTCTTCATCAGGGTGTCGGGCTTGAAGCCGCTCTTGGACATGAAATCAATGGCCCCGGCTCTCACGCTTTCCACCACATTCTGGGGAGTGGCGTGGGCCGAGAAGATGATCACGGGGATGCGACGGTGGCGGATGGCGGTGACAAACTTGATGCCGTTGATCCGGGGCATGTTGAGGTCGCAGATGATCAGGTCGATCCCGCCATTTTTGAGGTGTTCGGCGGCCTCCTCGGCACTGCGGGCTGTCAGTGCCAGATGCCCAGCTTCCATCAGAATGCGCCGGACGAGCTCCAGGATGAGCTCCTCATCATCCACCACTAGGACAACCTTGTTCATGCGGTCTCCTACGTCCACGAACCCTTGAACAACCCTGTTGCTTATCCTATTCAAAAAACCAAATCGCATTGATATTTTTACCAATTGAAATGTCTTTATCTTTCTGAAAAAATATCATTAAATTCGTTATCATTCTGAAATAAAATCATAATTTTCATGTTGGGTGGACGCATAAAATAACTTGATGGTGTGGGTGGTGATGATGCCGGGAATGACAACGGAAGGGGGCGGATTTTCGCCTCCAAGGGTTCCGCTACGCAAGCCCGGCATCCGGCGTTACATTCTCCTGTTCCTGGCAGGTCTGATCCCCATCCTGAGCCTGGGAGCCTACGCGTACCATGTGGCTTCGGAATCCATCCACACCATGGCCATCGCCCACAACTCCGTTGCGGCCCAGCTGGTGCGGGAGCATCTTGAGCAGGAATTCCTGCATCGGATGGATTACATGGAGACCTACTCAAAAATGCCAGGCTTGGTGGGGGCTGTGCAGAAGCAAAACAGGGAGGCGATGCAGGAGCGCCTCAAGCTTTTGGTGGAGGGCTGCCATGAGGTGGCGAACTGCTCTGTGATGGACCCGGGGGCCCATCCCTGGTGCATCTACCCGCCAGCCCCTGAAGCCATGCTGAAAACCTTCACCGAAAGGGATTGGTACAAGGGCGTGACCCGGACATGGGGCCCCTATGTCTCAGAAGTCTTCCGCAGTGCCGCCGAACCCCATCTCCTCTCCGTCGCCGTGGCGGCCCCCATCTTTGACAAGCAGGGAGCCATCCTGGGGATTGTGGTGGCGGGCATCGGCCTGGAAGGCATCAACCAGACCTTCAAGAACCTGGAGGTGGGGCAGGGTGGTTATGCCATGCTCATTGACCCCAGGGGTCGCCTGGCCGCCCATCCCTGGGTGAACTTACAGGAACGGGAATATGCCGAGTACGCCGATGTGGCCAGGGCTGGACAGGACCCCTCCAGGGGATTTGAATATGAGGATCCCCTGACCCACCAAGGGATGCTGGCCACCATGGTGTCTTGCACCATCTCAGGCAACACGTGGAGGATCCTGGTGCAGCAACCCCGGGATCTTGCGTTCGCGCCCCTGAAGACCCTCGGTCTGCAGATCGGCGGAGCTGGGGTGCTGCTCACCCTGGTCACGGGGGGCCTGCTGGTGCTCCTCATGCGCTCCCACGGCCAGGTGCTGCGCCTCAACACGGAGCTTTCAAGCCTGAACACCGCCCTGGAACAGCGCGTCGAAGAGCGGACCCGGGAGCTGAGAAAGACGGAGGAGCAGTTCTTACATGCTCAGAAGATGGAGGCTGTGGGCCGCTTGGCGGGCGGGGTGGCCCACGATTTCAACAACATGCTGATGGTCATCACCGGATACTGCGAGATGCTGCTTGCGGGGATGAGGGCCGATGACAGAAACCGTGAGATGGTGCAGGAAGTGCTAAAAGCGGGCCAGCAAGCCGAGCATCTCACGCGCCAGCTTCTGGCGTTCAGCCGCAAGCAGGTCATGAGGCCCCGTGTCATTGACTTGAACGCCAGCCTGGAGTCGATGAAAACCATGTTGCAGAAGATAGTGGGTGAAGATGTGGATCTTTCCATGACCCTGCGCCCCCACCTGCACCCGGTCACCTGTGACCCCGGGCAGATCGAGCAGATCCTCATGAACCTGGTGGTCAACGCCCGCGATGCCATGCCCAAGGGGGGCCGACTGGTTATCGAGACCTCCAATGTCGACCTGGATGAGGCCTACGCGCGCACTCACCCTGATGCCCGACCCGGACCCCATGTGATGTGTTCCGTAGCGGACACGGGGACCGGCATGGATGAGGCCACGCAGAAGCGGATCTTCGAGCCCTTCTTCACCACCAAGGAGGTGGGGCGGGGCACCGGGCTGGGGCTCTCCACAGTGTACGGCATCATCAAGCAGAGCGGTGGCAACATCTGGGTCTACAGCGAGCTGGGCAAGGGCACCGTCTTCAAGATCTATCTGCCCCGATCCCTTGAGGCCCCTGCTCTGGCCCCGGAAGCGTCAGCGCCTGCTCCAGAATCCCTGCAGCTGGGCGGCGGACGCATCCTGGTGGTCGAGGACGAGGAGGCGGTGCGGCGTTTCGTATCGTCGGTGCTGACCAAAAATGGCTACAGAGTGCAGGAGGCCCCGGGGCCCCAGTCGGCCTTGGCGATCTTCCGCGAGTCTCCGGGCATCATCGATGCCGTGCTCAGCGACATGATCATGCCCAAGATGAACGGCAAGGAACTGGCGGATGAGCTGAGGAAGATCAGGCCTGACATCAAGATCATCTTCATGTCGGGCTACACCGGCGACACCATCATGCATCACGGCATGCTGGATCCCGGCATCACCCTCCTGGAAAAGCCCATCAATCCCCGCAAACTTCTGGAGGCCCTACACGCGCTTTTGGCTTAGATAGAAAGGCCGCGACTGGGATGGAAGTCCAGTTCACCCCCTGGTTCATCACAGTGATCGTCAGTTGCAGGGCCGTGAGGAGGGTATCGCCAAAGCCTGGTACCAAGAAGGTGTGTCCATGATTAGGGAGCCCTGTTCTGCGGAGTGTTCTCTGACATGTCCTTCCCTGGGTGAAGCAATGGATGAAACCTTGAGGCCAGGGCCCGACCCATCCAGGATGTTCCGGCCCCAGCCATGCCGATGATCAAGAGAGTGCTGGGCACGTGGAAGCGCCCGCGATCCTCGTAGGTCAGGGCTACGAACAGCGTGCTGGACAGCAAGAGGAGCCAGAATAGACCGGCTTGATGGCGCCATCCCGGGTTTGCCATCGACAACACGGCCAAGGCAAGGATGACAGGCAAATGCCAGGCATCCGGCCTCAAGTAATGGGCCCAGTGATTCCAGACCCGACCAACCACAAGAGAGGGGACTCTCTGCGGGTTTTCCACAAGCCAGGCCCAAGCGGCCTTCCTCCCGGCATTGTCGTAGACCTTTTCCATCCGTGTGGAGGGCGGTATCCCGGCATCTTCGGGGTGTTCCTTCAGATGCTGGTCCCACATGGCTGGAAGAGTCGAGGAAGACCAATTGCCCCGCTCCACGACAGCCCCCTCGGAGTAGGAGACGCACAGGCTCATCCCCGATTCCGTGCCCATGGCATGGGCAGGGCCGATCACGATGGCGTTCCTTGCGACCCACGGAAGGGCCACAAGTGCTGCCATTGCGCACAGGCAGGCCATGTGCCTGATGGTTTGCCTTTCGGGGTTCAGGAGCGCGATCAGGACGGGGCACAGGAAAAATGAAACATAGAACGTGCGAGTCAGATAGAGAAGACCCAGGATGACACCAGCCGCGCAGGCCGCACGCAGGGACCGGCTTGACTGATAGCGGGAGAGTGCGATGGCGAAGAGGGTGACTCCAAGCAGGGCCAAACTTTCCGAAAGGATGGAGCTGGAATAAACCAGGAGGCGTCCGTCAAGCCAGGCATAGATCCATACCGCTAGGCCTCCCAGCCATCCTGAATGGCGGACAACCTCGAAAGCGATGCAGAGAATGGCCAGGGCGACCAGCACCTGACTTGTCCAGCGGGCGACAAGAAATCCCCGGCCAAAGAGTTTGTAGACCCATGACAACACGACGGGATACAGAGGGGGGCGCCGGGCGCTGGGGTAAAAGGCCGCCGGGCTTGCGCCAAGCCTTTCCAATGTCAGGCCATGATTCAGGTAGGGAGCCTGCCACTGGGGATCGGTGGTTTCGAATCCAAAGCGGTGGTATTTCAGGAGGTTGAAGGCTAGGTTGTCGTATTGGTAGCTGTCACCGGCTGTGTCGGGCGTGTCCCACCACGCCCGCGCCTGCATTTCCATGGCACACAAGGACAGCCAGGCCAGCAAGCAGCCCAGCATCAGAAGACGGTGGAGGGTACGGGGCTTCACTCGGACCTGCCGATTTCTTTCCAAATGACGTCCAACACTTGAAAGTGGCCCTGCTCGTTGTTGTGGACAGGCTGGAACGCTGTGCATGTCATCGCCTGCGATTGGAAGAACCACCCTTGGCTGGCATAGTGCTTCTTTGTGGCGCCAAAATCGTCCATGAAGGGTCCATCCTCAAAGGTATCGAGGCTGATGGCTTCCGCCTCGAATCCCAGTTGGCGGAAAAACATTTCGAGGGTCGAGCCTGGGGGCACATCCAAGGCCCACTGCATGGAATAGGCGTTGTCTTGGAGCAGGGTGATCCGTTTGATGGCGATCGAGTCGGTGGCAAGCAGGTCGCGGAGACTCCCTGGCAACTTTGTCAGCAGGTCGGCTTTCGCATTGAGCCTGGACTCCGCGTCGTCAGGGTGGTACATCGGGAAGGGTGGGGGGGTGTACACAAAGGCTTCACTGCCGGTGCCGCCCCACTTCTCCCAGCCCTGGTTCATCATGATGTTCAATGTTTCCATCAGGCAGACTACGAGGGCGTGATGACCCATGGCGGAGAGATGGACATCAAACTTGAAATAGAGCGGGTTGCCCCTGAGTGCCTTGTCGGTTTTCGTGATCATCGAGCGGATTTTTTCAGGCTTCCAGATGTCGATCAGGTTGACAGTAGGCACGTTCAGCGCCTTGTGGATTTGAAGGATGGCCTTTGAATAGGCGATGGACTGTTCCGCTTTCTCCTTCCACAGTTCGGGGTAATAGACCTTGCTGTCGGGAATGATGACCGACAGGAAGTGGATGTTCCGTTCATGGCAGGCCTTCAAGGCGTTGGCCATGATCTTCTCATACAGGGTGAGCAATCGTTGGGTTTCGGCATCGGGTTGACGGATGTGCTCGTACACCGAGTATGCAGATGGTTCCTCCATGGCCCTATCAAGGAGGAAGGATCGCAACATGGAATGGTGCGCGAGGGGTCGCTCCTTGATGCCCAGCCGCCAACTCACGATGTCTTGCTGGTCCATGTCGACAAGCTGGCTTCTTCTCAGGTCATCCAGGTCGTTGAAACAGTGAAAAGCAATGACGTAATCCGGATCCAAGGGGAGGATAGAGTCCCTGAGCATGGCCCATTCTTGGGCGGTGTCAAATCCGGAAACCCCGGCATTGATGACCTCAATCGACTGATGCGGCAATCTTGAGCGTAGTGCGGATTCAAGCAGGGTGCGCATGTGCAGGTTTTCAGGAAGTCCCAATCCTTCAACAAAGCTGTCACCAAGCAGGGCGATCCTGACGGTGCCTGGCGGTTTGTTCTGGGTGATCTCGGGACCACGGAATCCGTGGCTGTTCGTGGACACGGAATGCCGCTCCATCGTGTCGGGATTCCTGAACCAACGCGTTTGACGGGGTAGGGGCTTCCATAGCACCAAAGGATCGTATCGATACCTGGGATTTCCCCCGAAAAATCCCGCGTCGTACACATAGGGTCCCGCAGAATAGGACGAGCTGTGGATCAAGCGGTGACACAGGAACTCGGCAACGATGAATCCGAGGCCTATCAGGGTTGAGCTCAACAGGAGGCGCTTGATGAAGCGCGAGGTCGTCGATCGGCCTTTGGGGGAGGGCTTTGGGGTTCTTTGGCTAGTCATGGAGTGTTTATTGTGGCTGAGCCGGACAAGGTGGCTGTTCTGTAAGCGATCGTTTGGTATCTGGTGGTGGTGGTGGAGGCAGGATAGAAATTTATTGTAAAAATGTTAATAAATTTAAAGGTGAATTTTCTGTGCAAGGTGGTTTCGGATCAGAGGATGGTTGTGCGGGATCTTTTTATATATGTGAATCAAGATCCAATTTAAAGCGACTCTACATTGGTGAAGATGCGTATGTAAATGCAATTACCTATGCAGTTTGTACTAATGAGAATTCTGCAACTACTGATCAAATTGATGACGACAATTCACTTAGTGGATGTGAAGCCATTTCATTAATGACTATGCATAAATATGAAGTGGAATCAAATTCTAATGGAACTTTGGTGTTGACTTCCGCATCAGATGAAGTCCCCGTAGCCGGAGATATTTTGATCATTACTAGGCCTGGTGGTGGGCACATAAATAAATTTTTGCCCTCATTAACATTGATTAATTCGCTGTTTATTACACAGAGTCCAATCGAGATTTCAGTTGATGACGATTAAATATCGCATCTAATTCGAATTGATTAATTTTATAATGTATATATTCTGAACAAAGTACGTAATAGTCGAATTAAAAACCGTGACGCAAGGCATGGTTTTATATCATTCAGTGATAAACCAGCTATTCTTATTTTTGCGTCGTTAATTTTTTTCTCTTATATTAATTCGATTCAGTGTGAGTTTGTATTTGATGACGTCCCTTCGATTGTGGATAACCCCTCTGTATTAGGTGTGCATCCAATTTATGATGCGTTCAATCCAACGACCCATTCGACAGTAACCACGAGGCCTATAACAACTCTTACATTTGCCTTTAACCATGCATTAGGCGGGCTTTCCGTCTTTGGATACCATTTATTCAATATCATTATTCATATATTGGTTGCAGCAACATTGTATGTAGTTATTAATCGGATATTCAAATCAAGTAAATTTCCAGAATGGGTTATGACATCTAGTAAGTCCATAGCCTTCGTTTCAGTTGCCTTGTGGTCAGTCCACCCATTAAATTCCGAATCCGTGACCTATATTGTGCAAAGATGTGAATCTCTAGCAACATTGTTTTATTTATTGGGCATTTATTTTTCAACTAGATATTTTGAAGCCAAGAAATGCAAGAGAAAAGCATTTATTTGGTTTGCTGGCGCTACGGTCGCATGTCTTTTTGGCGTGATGACAAAAGAAATACTTGTGACTGCACCATTAATGATATTGTTAATTGATAGATCATTTTATTCACTTTCACTTGTGCGCTCTGTTAGAAATCATTTCTGGCTATATGTATCAATATCTATAACAATCTTTCCGCTCATATTGATACATAGCAAGGCTGCAAATATGTATTCAATTATTGATCTCACGCAAGGGGAGTATGGACAACAAAAAATAACAAGCTTTCATTATTTGTTAACGCAATGTGAGGTACTGCCACATTATTTAAAGCTCGCCGCCTGTCCTATCCAATTGTGCCTTGATTACCGATGGCCTGTCGTGGAAAAACTAAATGATGTGTTGATGGAGGGATCTTTTGTTTTGTTGCTGCTGTTGAGTTCTCTGTGGGCCATATATAGGTATCCAAAAGTAAGTCTTATTCCAGCGGGGATCTTTATTTTATTAGCGCCCACATCGAGTTTTTATCCGCTGTTAAATATTGCATTTGAGCATAGGATGTATTTTCCATTGGCACTCCTTCTAATTGGGGGATGTTTATTGTTTTGTTACTTCATTCGTCATGCGCATGGCCAACAAGTTGTGTTCGCTAGAATATTTGTTATAGCCTTAATCGTAATATTTACATATTTGACAATTTGCAGAAATTTTGACTATAGAACTCAAGAGTCTATTTGGAAAGATACGGTGGATAAGGCGCCAAATAATCCAAGGGCCCATTACAGTTTAGGCGTTGTAATTGGGGAAATGGAAGGCAGGCTAAATGACGCTCTTCAATGTTATGAAGAGGCATTGCGATTGGAGCCATCTTATATTGATGCCCATAATAATATTGGCAATATATTGTCAAAATTAGGTAGGGATAAAGACGCCTGTATTCATTTTGAATTTGTGTTGACGAAACGATCAATGGATGCCGAGGCTCGTGCTAATTACGCGCTGTCACTGGCTAAACATGGTCGAACTAATGATGCAATCGAACAATATGAACGAGCGCTAATAATCAATCAAAATATGCCAGTGGTGCATTACAACTTGGCGGTTATTTACAATAAAGTTGGCAACACTGAAATGGCAAAGCGTCATTATGATAGTTATAAAATATTAAGTGGTTCTATAAATTGAATTTGTGAGGGCGTTAGAATCGGCTCTTCTACCGAGGTTTGATGAGCCCTTTCCCATTGATGTCACAGCGCCCCTACGTAATGAGCTATGAATCTTCGTGAAGAATAGCGAAGCTGTACAAGGTGTGAACCGCAATTCCGTGCTGGATGTGGCCAATCCCGTCAAAATTTTGAATCTGTCCACTTTAAACCACCTCACTCAGGCGCATATTCTTCCAAATCCACACCGCTAATTTAGGCCCCAGAGACGATTTGGGGTTTGAGCTTCTATTTGGGCCGAAGTGGTGAAAGGCCGGAATTGCAGAGACGCGCATAACGCTGTCATTGGGGCCGAATGAGGGGTTTTAGGCGACCTGTCTCCACATGAGTGGGAGCATGTTAAATATTGGCGGAGAGGGGGGGATTCGAACCCCCGGTGGGTTTGACCCCACTCCGCCTTAGCAAGGCGGTGCGATTAGCCACTCTGCCACCTCTCCTTTTTGGTGGCGAACAGTATAACGGCTGGGGGGGGCAATTGCGATAAAATCAGCCCCCCCTAGGGCTTGCGTCAGCAGGCCCCCGGGGACCCCATGAAACCCACCCGTGACATGCCCTCCCTGGCCCCATCCGCGAACCCAACCCCTTGGTATGTGGAGGCTTTTGGCGAGGACTATCTCCAACGGTATGTCCATCGCGACGAAGCCGGGGCCCGCCGCGAGGCGGAGGCCCTTCTGAATCTGGTGAAACTCCGCCCGCTGGCGCGGGTGGTGGATGCCTGCTGTGGCGCAGGCCGGCACCTGAAATCCCTGCAGGCCAGGGGCGTGAAGGCGGCTGGCTTTGACCTTTCACTTCCACTCTTGGCCGAGGCCCGTCGCCAGGGTGTGCGCGATGTGGTGAGGGCCGATGTGCGCCGCTGGCCCTGGCGCGCGGGCAGTGTGGATCTGGTGTATGCCATGTTCACCTCGTGGGGCTATTTCGACACCGACAAGGAGAATGCCCTGCCCGTGCGCGAGGCCGCGCGCATCCTGAGGCCGGGAGGTTTTCTTCTATTAGACGTCATCGATCATGATTGGCTGAAGGCCCGCTTTGTCTCCGAGAGTCGTCGGCGTGTTCCCGGCGGCGTTCTTCATGAGGTGAGGCAACTCGCGAGAGGCCGAGTCACCAAAAAGGTCGAGTTCGCCACGGGCGGCGGCATCCTGCGGCGCTTCGAAAGCGTTAGGCTCTACTCGCGGGATGAATGGGGCCGTTTCTTCCGAGAGGCGGGACTCAAGGTGGAGTGGCCGCAGCTTCAGGCCCTAGGTGAGGGGCGCCTCATTGCCCTGGGGCGCAAACCATGAAGCTCCGCCATCACCCCGGCGAACACTTCGCCTTCAACGAGTCGTACCGCCGACTGCTCGAGGATCCTGCCTCCCTCCACCCCTTTGTGACCCACGCCACTCCCGAGGACCTGCCGGTCGACCGAGCCCCCTGGCGGCGCACCGGCATTGAACGCAGTGCCCTCATCGAGATCCTCCGCCGCCACCAGGCGGCCGCACCTGCCGTGCTGGAGAAACTGGCCAAGCCTGAAACCCTGGTGGTGGTCACGGGCCAGCAACCCGGCTTGAAAGGCGGGCCCCTCTTTTCGCTCTACAAGGCCTGGGGGGCCCTGGGATGGTCGAGGAGACTGGAAGCGCAGTGGCAAACTCCCGTGGTGGCCGTGTTCTGCAACATGAGCGAGGACCACGACTGGGCCGAAGCCAATGCCCTGGTCCTGCGCGAGGGGAACCAGTGGGTGAAGCAACCTGTGCCGCCCGATGTTCCCGGGGCCCACCTGTGCGACAAGGCCTACCCCGGCCCCGGGGGCGACACCTTCGGCACGGCCTTCACCCGGCACCTCCGGGACCATCTGAAGGATGAGCCCCTGGTGATCCTAGAGCCCTCCTGGTTCCGCGAGATGCTTTCCCCCTTCATGGCCCGGATGGTCATGGAACGTAGCGGCTTCCGCCAGGATCTGAGGATGGCCACATCGGCCCTGAAGCTTTCCGGTCTGCCGGTCCCGCTGGAGGAGAGCGAGGCCCTGCACCTGTGCCATGCCCACCAGGGAAAACGCACCCGGGTTCGTGACGCAGGGTCAGGCCGCTTCGAGGCCGGGGCAAAGTCTTGGGCCCGAGAGGCGGACATCTTGAGTGACCTCAAAACCCTGCCGCGGGATTTTTCCTGCAATGTGGTCAGCCGCGTGCTCAGCCTGCGCCAGCTCCTGCCGGTGGTGGCCGAGGTGTTGGGCCCCTCCGAGACGGCCTACCATCTCCAGCTCCAGCCCCTGCATGCTCGGGCCGGACTGGTTGCCCCTCTGCTTCTCCCGCGGCCCCATGTGGTGGTGCTCCGGGAGCGCGAAGCCAAGCGGCTCCAGAAACTGGGCCTGGAGCCCTGGCAGGTGGGCACCCTTCCTCCCCGGGGCGGTGATCCGCGCCTGAAGGAAGCCGTGGGTGACAGGGTGGAGGGCATCCGCCGCCTCTGGGCCGCCTTGGAACAGGATGTCTCTCACCATGGTGACTTGGGCCGTCGACTGGCCCGGCGACGCGGGGAACTCGAGAAGATCCTGGCCTGGGTGCCCGGGGCCTTCGAAGAGGCCGCCGCCCTGAAGGATGCTCAGGGTCTTGAAGCTTGGAAGGCCCTTCAGGATTGGCTCTTCCCCCTGGGCGAACCGCAGGAAAGGGCCCTCTCGCTGGAGGTGTTGTCGGGCCTGACGGGCCCTTACTGGGAGGATCTCCGGCGTCTGGCCGATCCCACGGTCAGGATGCCCCTGTGGGCCACATGCGAACAAGGAGACGTCGATGCGCACTGAATTGGAAAAGGTGGACGTGCTCGCGATTGGGGCGCATCCCGATGATGTGGAAATTGGCGCTTCCGGCACGGTGGCCAGGCTGGTGTCGCAGGGCCGGTCGGTGGGCCTGCTGGACCTCACACGCGGCGAGCTGGGCTCCCGGGGCACGCCCGAGGTTCGCCAGGCCGAGGCCCTGAAGTCGGCGCAGGTGTTGGGTGTCAGGTTCCGGGCCAACCTGGGCCTGCCCGATGGTCGCCTGCAACCCGATATCCCCTCCAGGGAAATCTTGGCACGCGCCCTGCGCGTCGCCCGCCCCTCCATCATCCTTGCGCCAGGATCAGAGCGGCGTCATCCCGACCACGCGGCCGCGGGGGTGCTGGCGCGCGAGGCCTCATGGATCGCGGGTCTTGTGGCGTACGGGCTCGCGGGAGAGGCCCACAAGTGCCAGCGCGTGCTGTTCTACAGTCTGCACGAGGACGTGGAGCCTGCCTTCGTCGTGGACATCTCGACCCATTGGGACACCAAAAGGAAGGCGCTGGAGTGTTTTGCCAGCCAGTTCATGTCCGGCCAGGGCGCCAAGACCCTGATCTCCAGCCCCGATTTCCTCCCCTGGATCGAGGCCCGGGCCCGGGTGGTGGGTCGACTGGCTGGTTGTGAGCTGGGCGAGGCCTTCTCGATGTTCGGGGTGCCCGCGGTGGACGACCTGTTCCAGCTCTTTGGCGAGGGCCGTCGCTGATGCGCATCGGCATGGTCTGCAGTCCCACCGTGGGAGGAAGCGGGGTGGTGGCCTCCGAGCTGGGCCTGACGCTGGCCCAGCAGGGCCATGAGGTGCATTTCATCAGCTATGAAAAACCCTCGCGGCTTCCGGACTGGGCTGAGAACGTCTGGTTCCACGAAGTGCTCAACGAACCCTATCCCCTCTTCCACTTCCATCCCTATTCGCTGGCCTTGGCGTCCACCATGGCCGAGGTGATCGCCAGCCGGGAACTCGAGATCCTCCATGTCCACTACGCCATTCCCCATGCCGTGAGTGCGTTTCTCGCCCGCGAGATGATGAAGGACCATCCGATGAAAGTGGTGACCACACTGCACGGCACCGACATCACCCTGGTGGGGAGGGCCCGCAGTTATTACCCGCTGACACGATTGGCCATTGAGCGATCCGATGGGGTGACAGCGGTCAGCCATTACCTCAAAAGGCGGACACTGGAAACCTTCCCCGTTGTGAAACCCGTGCATGTGATCCCCAACGGCGTCGACCTCCAGCGTTTCAAGCCCGGACTTTCAGAGAGGGCCATGCGGTTCCGTGCCCGCTTCGATCCCTCCCGCAAGGTGCTGACCCACGTCAGTAATTTCAGGCCGGTCAAGCGCGTGGCAGATGTGGTGAGAATCTTTGAACTGATCAATCGCCAGGTGCCCTGCCAGCTGTTGATGGTGGGTGACGGTCCGGACCTTGCGGCGGCGAGGGAATTATCGGCCCAGTTGGGTGTTGACAAGTGGGTGCATTTCCTTGGAACCCAGGAGGCCGTGGAGGTGGCCTATGCCGCCAGCGACCTCTTTCTTCTTCCGAGTGAGCATGAAAGTTTCGGGCTGAGCGCCCTGGAGGCCATGGCCTGCGGGTGCCCGGTGGTGGCCTCGTCAGGCAGTGGCATGGAGGAATTCATCACGTCAGGGGTGGAGGGAGAGTTGGCTCCTCCGGGTCATGTGGAGGCCATGGCCATTCAGGGTCTCAGGATTCTTCGTTCACCGGGAGCCTATCAAGAGGCCTCCCTCAAGCGGTCCCAATCCTTCAGCCTGCAATCCTCGGTGAAGAAATACCTCGATTTTTACCGTGATGTGCTGAAATAAGTGAAAAATGGGCCAAAAAAAACCCGCCTTGGGGAAGGCGGGAAAGATTTTGTTGGTTTGCCTGGGTTGGGTTGGGATGAACTCTGACAGGGTTGGGAAACCCAGACACTCCTCTTTTTTTGTTACTTTCAGTATGTCACTCGAAAATAGGGTTGTCAAGTTGGGCCGTTCTAGAATGAATTTCACATGAATGAGGGCCGATTGGTGATCCGCTCCCTGACGGGAGCCGAGCGGGTGTCTAGCCTTCCCCCGGGGAGACCCCAGGTGCTGGGTCGCTCCCGGTTTTGCGATCTTGTGGTTGACGACAAGCATGTGGCCCGGCGTCACCTGCGCGTGGAATTTCAAGGATCCCAGTGCCGCATGGAATCCGTGGGGAAGGAGCCGTTTTCCTACAAGGGTCAAAACAAGCTGGCCGCCCTTCTGAAGAATGGCGACTCCATCAGGATCGGGAACCATGAGATCGTTTTTTACCTGCCTGAATCCCATGAGGAACCCTCTGAACCTGCGCCTTCGACGCGGGGCTCGCCCGAGCGGGGGCATCCTCCGTACACCCAGATCAAGCTCCGCTTGCCCCGCAACAAGTTGATCGTCTATGAGCGGGTGGCGACGCGCGTCGAGGCCCTGTTGGCCAAGGGTGAGAAGACGGAGCTTACGGAAGGCTTCCACTTCGAGATCACGCCACCGGGCAGCCTCATTGTGAATGCTGACCGTGAGCTTGTCCCGATGAAGACGGGCCCGGCCCGTGTGGCTGTGCGGATGGGCCCCTGGTTCGATGTGGCCGAGGTGGTGGTGGAGGATCCGGTTCTTGATTCCCTGGTGCTCCTGGTGCCGCCCGAACCCGTTTCGGAAGGCGAGGAGTTTTCCGTACAGGTGATGGGCCTGCACACCGATGCTCAGGGTAAACGGGCCGAGATGGCGGTGACCCATCTTTGCCAGTTCAAGGCCGAACCGGAGTCAGCTCTCGAAAGCCTGGAGCATGCCGGTCGCCTGAGGGCCCTGAGGGCCGGGGCTTTCACCCTCCAGGCGATGCTGGCGGGCGTGGAGAGCCCGTCGGTGAAACGGCGCATCGAACCGCCCGTGCTCAAGGCCCTGGCCTTGACGCTGCCGTCGTGGGTGATCGAGGCTGGCACCCGCGTACCTCTTTTGGTGGAAGGGGTTTGGAGCCACGGCCGGAGGGAACCCTACGCAGAGGAGGTGACCTGGCAGATCAGCTCGCCGTCGGTGGTGGCGGTGAAGCAGGGCTTCCTGGAAGCGTTGGAACCCGGCCCATGCACCCTGCGGGCCGTCACGGCGTTTCTTTCCAGTGACCCCCTCGAGGTGGAGGTGCGAGTGGGTTCCTTCAAGGAGGGGGGGCTTGTCCTGCCCGATGAAATGGCACCGCAGGCCCGCTCGCGGCCGGTGACACGTGTTCTCACGGTTGACGGGCACACGTGGGATGTCACGACACTTTCCACCCTCGAATCCGACAATCCCAAGGTCCTTCGGGTACTACCCGACGGTGCCATCGAGGCCCTGGTCGAGGGCATGGCCACAGTCACGGCCCGTTACAACGAGGTTCCTTTCACCAAATCGGTGAAGGTCACCCGCAGTCCTCGCAAGGCCGATGTCAGTGTGTACCGCGAGCTCCTGGCT
The DNA here is from genome assembly GCA_050251015.1 of Planctomycetota bacterium. Lineage (GTDB taxonomy): Bacteria > Planctomycetota > JBFWNO01 > JBFWNO01 > JBFWNO01 > JBFWNO01. The sequence continues at coordinate 4,991 of JBFWNO010000030.1, read as the reverse complement.
CACGGACTTGACGAGCAGCTACCGGTGGGCCTGTCGACTCGCATCGTGGCGACCGGGATCCTGCACGACGGGTCGCAGAATGAGGTCCCGGAATCCGAGATTCTTTTGACCTCGCTCACACCGACCCTTCTATCCTGCCGGGGAGCCGAGGTGGTGGCCCTGGCCCCAGGGCCAGCGAAAGTGCGGGTGGAGCACGGACCCCTGCACATCGAGAGGGTCATCACGGTGGTGGGGCCGAGGATCGTGAGGCTGAAGTTTGATCCCCCGTCCCTGGTGGTGAAGCCGGATGAACGTTCGGTGGTGAGGGCCTTTGCCCTTTCCTCCGACGGCCGCGAGACTGAGGTCACACACCTCGCGCGTTGGACGGTGCCTCGGGGCCTCATCGGCTCGCCGCGCACGGGTTCCGTGCAGGCTGTTGTGGCTGGTGTGTATGAACTTCTGTGCGAGTATGGGGGCCTTACCAAGAGCCTTACGTTGACGGCCAACGATGAGGAGCTACCTGATGATGATCCGAATCGCTATGGCGACCTGCGACTCATCGGGGTCGTGGGTGTGGGGGGCATGGGCCGGGTGTTCCGCGCCGAGCGGGTGGAGGACGGCAAGCCCTTCGCCCTGAAGACCCTGCGCAACCGCTATCTTTCGAGCGCCTCGATGGTGGAGCGGTTCCTCCATGAGGCCCAGATCCTGCATTCCTTCCAGCACCCCCACATCGTGAAAGTCTTCCGCTGCGGGAAGAAGGCCGAGAGGCCCTTCATGGTGATGGAATTCCTGGAGGGGGAGACCCTGGCGGGGGTTGTGAAGCGCAAGGGTCCCCTGCCTTTCCAGCTCGCTGTGGCCATGGTGCGCGATGTGTCGCGGGCCCTGCATGTCCTCCATGCGAAGAAGGCCGTGCACCGCGATGTGAAACCGGGCAACATTTTCCTGACCCGCGATGGTGTGGTGAAACTGATGGACTTCGGCATCGCCCGTTCCGATGGAGACGCCACAGCCCAAACGGCCCACGCTGCGAGGTTGGTGGGTACGGCCAGCTACGTGGCTCCCGAGCAGGCCCGGGCCTCGCAATCGGCGGATGCGCGAAGCGACCTCTATTCCCTGGGGGCCACCTTCTTCGCGTTGCTCACGGGCCGGCCGCCCTACCTGGGGGAATCCGGACTGGAGATCGTGCTCCAACACCTCAACGCTCCCGTGCCCGATGTGCGAACGCTGGCCCGCGAGACACCTCCCGAGGTCGCGGCCATGGTGTCCCGCCTCCTGGCCAAGGATCCCGGCGCCCGCCCGCAGTCGGCTGCGGAAGTAGCCCTGAGCCTGGAGCTCATCGCCAGTGATGTGGATTTGAGGGAGTGTTTCCTTTAGGAACCCCGTGAAGCCAGCAATGCACTGATGGCGCGTTGGCGGGCCGGGGAGGAGCGGGAGAGGCTTTCTGTGGCAGCGGCCAGCACGCGGCCCCCGGCCTTGTGGGCCGGGCCTCCGACCTCACCCCATGGGGCGGTGATGGTGTGATGGCCGGAGCGTTCCATCCAGGAGCGGCCCTTCCGGAGGGCCCTGTCCAATTCGGGAGAGGATCGACCCAGCGCCACGGCGGTTTCGAGGGTCTTGACCTGCCAGGCGGTCACGGCACCCACCGAGGCGCCACCCCCCTCGCCATAGCGGCCCCAGCCTCCGTCGCGGTTTTGGGAGGTGCGGATCAGTTCCAGGGCTCTGACGAGTCCGCTGTTGTAGGTCCCGTCGCGCCGCTCGAGCAGGGCCAGGGTGGCCAGGGCATGGTTGAACGCCGTGCCCGGTCCTTGACCGCCAAAATACCCGTCGCCGTCCGCAGAGCCCCACAGCCATTGGGAGGCTTTGCGGATGCGATCTTCGATGCCGGGTTCGATGGGACGGTCAGGAGATGGTTGTTGCAGGGCCATCACGGCCAGGGCCGTGACAGCCACCTTGAACCGCTCCTGTCCTCCCCATTGCCCCGGGTTCCACTGGCCGTTGAGATCCTGGGTGGCGGCCAGCCAGGTCCTGGAGGATTCCGGTGATGGTCGTAGGGGGGAGACGGGCAGATGGGTTGGGGTTGATGACGGCAACACCGGTCCCTGGCTTGGGGAAGTGGCCAGCGTGAGGATGGCGGTCAGCAGAAGAAGCGAGATGAGCTGAGGGACAAGGCGAAGAGGGGCAGGAGAAGCAGTCTGCACAAGGGGGCGGAGTCTGCCGCGGACATCCAGGTTGTTCAGGCAGGGGTGATCCGCTCTGATGGCTGTCAACAGGGCCCGACCTTCGGCCAGGTCTTCCGACAGCCCGGGTGAGGATTCCGCCTTCGCTTCCAGCGCCAGATCCTCGTCGGGGCCCAGTTCCCCCAGGAGGTAACGCGTCACAAGCTCCCGGTCGGCTGGAGAGGGGGTGGTCATGGTGCCATGTCCAGATCCCGGGCAATCTCCCGGAGGAGGGTCATGGCCTCATGCAGGCGGCTTTTCACCGTTCCAAGGGGGATGTCCAGAACTTCAGCAATTTCGGCATAGTCCAATCCCGAATAGACCCGGAGCACCAACGTTTCCCGGCAGTGCCAGGGCAGTCGGTCAAGGCAGGCGGCAATGTCCAATCGCGTGTCGGACGTATCGGCCGGTGCCTCGATGTCGGTGCCCTCCGCCAGGGGGGCCAGCGGCTTCCTCCGCTTCGTCCTGAGATGGTCCAGGAAGCTGTGGCGGGCAAGGATGTGCAGGAAGGTGGTGAAACGCGCCGTGGGCTTGTAGCGCGGCGCGGCATGGAGCAGTCTCAGAAAGGTTTCCTGCATCAGATCCTCGATCTCATAGTATTGACCGCCCCATTTGTGGAAAAGGTTCGCCACCCGGCCCTGATGGCGCAAGACAAGGGCGTCAAAGGCCCTTGCATCGCCTTGCCGGACCCGTTGCATCAGGATTTCATCGGAAGGGGGGGTCACCATGGTGGGGGCATTATGCGAACTTTTAACGGGGACCTGGCGTTCAAGTTCACATGAAAAACACCCTACACCTTGCATGGGCCTTCAGCCTTTCGTGCTTTGCCGGAACCATGCCTCTGTCGGGACAGGAGAAGACCTCGGCCATCCCCCTTGGTGAGACGGTGGTGGTCACAGCCACCCGGACAAGCCGCGACCCCATGCAGATCCCCTTCGACACGCGCACCATCGGGGGTCATGACCTCAAGAGTCGCCGCATGGCCCGGAATCTTCCGGAAGCCCTCAAGGAGGAAGGGGTCATGATCCAGAAGACGTCCAACGGCCAGGGTTCCCCCTACATCCGGGGATTCACGGGTTTCCGCACCTTGCTGATGGTTGACGGGATCCGCCTGAACAACTCTACCTTCCGAGAGGGTCCGAACCAGTACTGGTCCACTGTGGATCCTCTTTCAATCGAGCGCCTGGAACTGGTCAAGGGACCCGCCTCGGTGATGCATGGTTCCGATGCCGTGGGGGGGGCCGTGAACGCCCTCACCCTCGATCCCTATCCTGGCGACTTCGGGGGGAGGCTCTATGTCCGGGGATCCACCGCCGAGCGGTCCCACATCGAGAGGGTCGAAGCCTCCGGCCGGATGGGGAACCATGCCGTGGTCGCCGGTTACTCATCGAAACATTATGGTGATGTGAGAGGAGGGGAGGGTGCCGGCCGGCAAAGGGCCACCGGCTATACGGAACCCTACGATCATGATGTGAAGCTGGTGTCGGGTCTTGGGGAACATGCCGAGCTGACCCTGGCCCACCAAAGTGTGTACCAGAAGGACGTCTGGCGCACCCATACCACCCTGTATGGCGAGCGTTTCCACGGGAGCACCGTGGGTTCCGACCTGTACCGCATCCTCGACCAGAAGCGCGATCTGACCTATGCCCGCCTCACGGTGTTTGAGCCGACCCAGGCCGTGAAGGAAGCCAGCCTCACAGTCTCCTACCAAAATCAGGATGAAACACAGAACAGGTTCCGGTCCAACGGACGCTTGGAATACACCGACACCTTTGTCAACACCTGGGGCATCCAGGGGATGATGTCCCACGAAATGGGCTCCCACGTGCTGACATGGGGGTTTGACCAGTTCCGTGATGATGTGGATTCTCACTTTGTGCAATGGGACACCGGAGCTCACTCCACCAAAAGGCCGGGTGTCAGCCTCATCCGCCCGCGGGGCCCCGTGGCCGACAATGCCACCTCTGTGCTGTCGGGCGTCTATGTGCAGGATGAGTGGACCCGGGGCGACCTGCGGGTCGTCGCCGGTGCGCGCTACACCAAGGCTCACGCGGCTTCCTCAAAGGTGGATGAAAACACCTTTGATGCCACACCTTATGGCCGGGTCTCGCGGACCTGGGAACATGGGGACGGCAGCCTGAAGGCCCTCTATGCGATGAGCCCTTCGTGGAGCGCATGGACAGGGCTGTCCCAGGCCTTCAGGGCCCCCAACCTCTCCGACCTGACCCGTTTTGATGTGGCCAGGACGAACGAAATCCAGACTCCCACGCCTCGCCTGGATCCGGAGGAATTCCTGACGGCCGAGGGAGGTTTCCGGGGTCATGGTGACCTGGGGGAGGTGGAAGCGGTGTATTTTCACACGTGGATCAACGACATGGTCATCCGCCGCCCCACCGGGATCATTGTCTCGGGGTCCAACGAGGTTCAGGCGGACAATTCCGGCGAGGGATTTGTGGAAGGTGTCGAGCTGAAATCGAAGGTGCCCCTGACCGAAAGGCTTTCCACCTTCGGATCCTTCCAATGGATGCGCGGGCGTCTTGAGGAATACACGTCCCACAACCCCCAAAGCCTTGACCGCGGGCATATGAGCCGGATCGCCCCCAAGAATGGCTCGCTGGGTCTGCGCTGGGAGCAGGAGGGTTCATGGTGGGCCGAGGGCTTCGGCACCATCACCCGGCCGCAGAAGCGGCTCTCTTACGGAGACAGCCGGGACACCGAGCGCGTCCCTCCTGGAGGGACGCCCGGGTACAACCTCTACACGGTGCGCGGCGGCTGGAACATCCTCGAGAACCTCGA
>JBFWNO010000029.1:0-24682 GCA_050251015.1 Planctomycetota bacterium | reverse complement strand
ACATCTGGGTGCAGACGTCCTATCTGCCCCGTGTTCACGGATCGGCCATTTTCAGCCGCGGCCAGACACAGTGTCTGTCGGTGGTGACCCTGGGCTCACCCGCCGACCAGCAGCGCATCGAGGGACTCAACGACATGCGCACCGAGCGTTTCCTGCTGCACTACAACTTCCCACATTTCAGCGTGGGGGAGTGCGGTCCGAACCGTGGTGCCGGACGTCGTGAAATCGGCCACGGGGAGCTCGCCGAGCGTTCCCTGCGCCCGATGCTGCCCTCGGAAGAGGAATTCCCCTACACCATCCGTGTGGTGGCCGACATCATGGAAAGCGCCGGGTCCACATCGATGGCCTCGGTATGCGCCGGATCCCTGTCGTTGTTCGACGCAGGCGTACCGATGAAGGCCCCTGTGGCCGGCATCAGCATCGGTCTGATCACACGTGACGGTGATGTCAGGGACTACAAGCTCCTGACCGACATCTACGACGAGGAGGATTTCACCGGCGACATGGATTTCAAGGTTGCCGGCACCACCAAGGGCATCACGGGCATCCAGTGCGACATGAAAGTCCTGGGGATCTCCCAGGAGATCATCACGGGAGCCATGGAAGCCGCCCGCAAGGCCCGCCTGGGGATTCTCGAGGAGATGGCCAAGGAACTGTCCAGTCCTCGAACCCAGATCAGCGAGAACGCCCCGCAAATGGAAACCCTGATGATCAACCCGATGAAGATCGGCGCGGTGATCGGGCCGGGTGGGTCGGTGATCCGCGAGATCGAAGCCACGGCGAAGGCCAAGCTCGACATCAACGACGACGGGAAGATTGTGATCACCAGCCTCGACCGCAAGGGGTTGGACACGGCCAAGGGCATGATCCTCAACCTCACGCAGGAACTGCGTGAGGGCGAGATCTACGACGCCACGGTCACCTCGGTCAAGAACTTCGGGATGTTTGTCGAGTGCCTGCCGGGCCAGGAAGGTCTGGTGCATGTCACCGAGCTTAGCTATGACTACGTCGACAATGTCGAGAGCCTCTACCGGAAGGGTGACAAGGTGAAGGTCAAGTGCCTCGGGATCGATGCGCAGAAGCGCGCCCGCCTGAGCGTGAAGGCCCTCCTTGAGAAACCCGAAGGGTACGTGGAACCCGCCGAAGGAAGCCGTTCGCACGGCGCCGAAGGCGGCGGTTCACGCGATCGCGGTCCCCGTGGTCCTCGCGGTGATCGTGAAGGCGGCCGTCGCAGGCCGAGGTACGAAGACTAAGAGTCGTCGACCTCGAGGTGGATGTCCGCCTCGCTGACCCCACGGACCGATTCAACGTTGCGGCGCACCGCCTTGGCGATGCCCGCAGCGTCCTTGATGTTCAGGGTCTCGGGCACCACGATCTCCATCTTGGTCCTGAGGGTCCCGTCAAGGTAGTGCAGAGCCACGTGGCTGACTCGCTGGACGCCCTCCACGGCCATGGCCGCGGCGGTGACTTCCTTCTCGACCTCAGGGCCACTGCGCATGAGGATGGTGGGGATGGCCTCGTCATCCTCGGGGTCGATATGCACCATGACGTCGGAGATGTAGGGATGGCTGGCCATCAGGGTCTTGCGGACACGCAGGGCCACCTGATGGCCGTCCGACACGGTGATCTGGGGCTTGACCTGCACATGGACGTCCACCACGATCTGCTGTCCAATACGCCGGGCTTTCGTTTCCAGGACCCGGACCACTCCTGGAAGCCCGGTCGCCTCCTGCACCAGCTTGGCCACCAGGGGCTGCTCCACACTGCCTTCCAGCAGCTCGTTGGCGGAACGCTTGGCAAACTTCACGCCCATGGACAGGATCAACCCGCCCAGGACCATTGCGCTCAGGGGGTCCAGGAACCCGTAACCCCACTTCGAGCCCAACAGGGCCATAAACACGCCCAAAGAGCTCAGGGCATCACTTCGGTGGTGCCAGGCACTGGCGAGCAGGAGGGGGTTGTTCAGGCGCTTGCCGGCCCTCGAAACAACCTGATACAGAGTTTCCTTGGCCAACAGGGTGGCCAGGGCTACCCACAGGGCCGGGCCGGTGTCCTGGGGGGGTTGCAGAAGGCGTTCATAGGTCATCACCATAAACCCGAGGCCGGTGAGGCAGAGCAGGATGGCCATCAACAGTTGGCTCATGGTTTGGAATTTCCCGTGCCCGTAGGGGTGGGAAGAGTCGGGGGGGGCCAGACTGAGCTTGATGCCCACAGCGGTGACAATATCGGCCACCAAATCTGCCAAGGTGTGCAGGGAGTCGGCCATCAGGGCGCTGGAACCATAGGCGAGTCCCGAGGCCATCTGCCAGACAACCAGGATGCTGTTGACCGACATCCCCAGAGAGGCGTAGCGCAGGGAACCATCCTTCACGGGTGGGCGTGTTTCAGACATCCTCCCATCATAAGCCCTGTTGAGAATAGAATTCAGCCATGAACGTCAAGAAAAGTCGGGACTCCAGGACCTATTGGTCTGACTGGATTGTCATGAGCGAGGAATTTGTGCGTCTGCACCACAGACCCGATTCCTGCCGTTGGCTGGACGACAGTGGCGATCCGCGCATGACACGCGAGTTCCAGGAATGGTTTGACGGCCTGCGGGCCCAGGATGAGCGCTTTTCCGGCCATTTCTACCACTTCGAGGCCATTCTTCCTTCACATTGGGGATTGATCGCCGGGGGTGGTCCGGGTCACAACCAGCGCCAGCTCCAGCATCAGGATTGCCATCTCGTGAATGCCGATGTCTCACTCAAGACCCTGATCCTGGCTAGAACCTTCAGTCAGGGGCAGTCCAAGGCCCGTCTTTATCACGTCTGTGCCGATGTCCAACGGCTACCGTTCAAGGACAAGGCCTTTGATTTCGGCATGTCCATGGGCGTCATCCATCATGTTCCGGACCCTGATGCCGCTTTCAGGGAGGTGTCACGTTGCCTTAAGTCCGGGGCTGAGTTCAGGATGGGTCTGTATCTCCGGAATATTTTGCTGCACCCCATCATGTTCCCCCTGACGCGCTGGGCCCTTCAGCTCACAGGATTCAAGCTCCCGGGGAGGGACTTCAGCAAGGCCAGGACCCCCGAGGAGTTTGTGCGGATCTACGACGGAGATGAGAATCCGATCGGCATTGCCGACACCCGCGAGGGTTGGATACGACGATTGAGGCATGATTTCACCGTGATGAGGGCTGAAAAGAGGATCTTCCCTTACCGGGTGTTGGGTCGGATGGCCTCCATGCCGGCCCCTGTTTTGAGGATTGTGGAGTGGTTGGGGGGTTACATGTGCTGTCTCTGGCTCCGCAACAAGGCCTGAATCCCCTAAACTTTCATCATGCCACTCATCCCTTACGCAGGCCACCGACCCGACATCCACCCCGAATCCTTCGTGGCAAGGGGAGTTGTCCTGACAGGACAAGTCAAGGTGGGCCGGCTTTCCAGTGTTTGGTATGGAACCGTGGCAAGGGGTGATATCAACCGCATTGAAATCGGCGAGGCCAGCAACATCCAGGATGGCTCCATCCTCCATGTGGACGACACTTTTCCCTGTCTGGTGGGAAACCGGGTGGTGGTGGGCCATCAGGTTGTCCTGCATGGGACGCATGTCGAGGACGATTGCCTCATTGGCATCGGGTCCAAGCTTCTCAACGGCTCGGTGATCCAAAGGGGGGCCATGGTGGCCGCCGGATCCCTGGTTCCCGAGGGGATGGTGGTGCCTTCAGGCACCCTGGTGATGGGGTCCCCGGCCAGGGTCAAGCGCCCTTTGACTCCGGAGGAATCCGCCCTTATCCTTCACCTGTCCGAGAAGTATGTCAAGGTCTGGAAAACCTATGTTTCCAGCATGAAAGGACCCGACGATGAACATCCATGAGTACCAGGCCCGTGATTTTTTCCGTTCAGCAGGCATCCCCTGCCAGGATGGTCGGGTTGTTTCGGGGGTTTCTGAGGCCGTTCAGGCCGGTGAGGCCCTGGGATATCCCGTGGTGGTCAAGGCCCAGGTCCATGTGGGTGGTCGCGGCAAGGCCGGTGGCGTGAAGCTGGCCAAGAACCGTGCCGAGCTGGAAGCCCATGCCAAGGCCATCATCGGCATGACCATCAAGGGCTACAAGGTGGCCAAGGTGCTCGTCGTCAAAGCCGCCGACATCAAGAAGGAGTTCTACGTCAGCGTGACCCTTGATAGGGCCGCCCAACGACTGATGTTTGTTGTCTCCAAGGAAGGTGGCATGGACATCGAAGAAGTGGCCGCCACCAAGCCCAAGAAAATCAAGATGGTGGGTGTCGACCCCCTCGAGGGTCTGAGCGACTACAAGGCGCGCGAAGTCGCATCGCACCTGTTCACGGATGCGGCGCATATCCGTGAGGCTTCGTCCATCTTCAAGAAGCTGTACACGATGTCGGTGGAAGGTGATCTCTCCCTGGTGGAGATCAATCCCTTCATCATCAATTCCAAGAACACGCTGGAGGCCCTCGACGGGAAAATCTCCCTCGACGACAACGCCATTGACCGGCACAGCGACTACCCGGCCCTTCAGGACAAGTCGATGGAGGATGCCAATGAAATCAAGGCCAAGGAGGCAAACCTGGCCTACGTGTCCCTGGATGGTGACATCGGTTGTCTGGTCAACGGAGCCGGTTTGGCCATGGCCACGCTGGATGTGGTCAAGAAGTATGGCGGCCAGCCTGCCAACTTCCTTGATATCGGAGGAAGCTCCAATCCCAAGAAGGTGGTTGCCGCCCTCGAGATCATCATGTCCAATCCCAAGGTCAAGGCCATCCTCTTCAACATTTTCGGGGGCATCACACGTTGTGATGACGTGGCCAATGGTCTCATCGAGGCCTTGAAGCAGATCAAGATCAACATTCCGATCGTGATCCGCCTTACCGGCACCAATGAGCAGAAGGCCCGCGAGATCCTTTCGAAAACATCCCTGATCACGGCCGCCACCATGGAAGAAGCGATCAAGAAGGTCGTCTCTGCCGCCATGGTCGCGAAGGCCTGATTTCCACCCATTCAAGGAGCCCATCATGGCAATTCTCATCGACAAAGACACGCGCCTCATCGTCCAGGGGATCACCGGCCGCGATGGCGGATTTCATGCCCTGCAAATGCGCGACTATGGAACCCAAGTTGTGGCGGGAGTCACTCCAGGCAAGGGTGGCACCGATTTCAACGGAATTCCCGTGTTCAACAGTGTCCGTGAGGCCAAGAAAGCCACCAAGGCCAACACTTCGGTCATCTATGTGCCACCGGCTTTCGCCGCGGATGCCATCCTTGAATCGTTCGAGGCAGGTCTCAAGCTCGTGATCTGTATCACTGAGGGGATCCCCACCAATGACATGATGCGGGTCAGGGCCCTCACCCGGGACAGCCGCACACGACTTGTGGGCCCCAATTGTCCTGGACTCATCAGCCCTGGCCTGAGCAAGGTGGGCATCATGCCTGGCAGCATCTGCAAGCCGGGGAGGGTGGGCGTGGTGTCACGCAGCGGCACCCTCACCTATGAGGTGGTGAATGCCCTAACGGCCAAGAACATCGGCCAGAGCACCTGCCTCGGCATTGGTGGCGACCCGGTGATCGGCACGCGTTTCATTGATGCCCTCGATCTGTTCAACAAGGATCCCGACACCGACCTGATCTGCATGATCGGCGAGATCGGCGGCACGGACGAGGAAGCCGCTGCCGAGTTCATCCGCAAAAAGGTCAAGAAGCCGGTCTTCGGTTTCATCGCCGGTGCCAGCGCCCCCAAGGGCAAGCGCATGGGTCATGCCGGGGCCATCATTTCGGGTGGCAAAGGAACTGCCGAGAGCAAGATCGAGGCCCTCCAAACAGCGGGCGTGTCGATGAGCGACACACCCTTTGGTGTGGCCGACCTTGTGGCCAGGCATTTGGGAAAGAACTGAGTTGATGGGCCGCAAGCAGATTCAGCTTGCGGCTTCAGTTGTTATCGTCCTCTGCGTGGTCCTCGTGCTGGCCGCACGGTTCAAGCGGGATGGTGTCCGTTTCAACAGCGACACCTATGTCACATTCCATGAGGGCGTGTTTGAGGCTCCCGATCTGCATCAGGCTGTGGAAGGCCTCCCTGAGCAGGTGTTTTGCGAGGTGGTCTCCATCGACCGTGGTGACAGCGCCACGGGATTCCAGATCATCCTTCGCGATGGCAGTTCGCTCAACCAAACCATCCGACCCTCTGATGAGGGTGAAACTGTCTTGTTGATAGGGCGCCGTGGCTACCTGAGAGTCAAGGCCCTGGAATGGTTGGGCCAAGTCAGAGATGCCGGCACTGTGAGGGGTGTGAAACTCCAGTTTGACTACAAGCTTCCACCCGAAGCCTACCCTCAGAAATAAGCGCATGCGTCTAAGGGACCTCATTCTACTGATGGTCATGGGCACGGCCATCGCCTGCAGGCATCTGGTGGATGGTCTCTGGTATGACGAGGCCTACACTCTAGAATTCTTTGCCTCCTCGCCCCGCAAGGCCCTCACAGATTTCCATCTGCCCAACAATCAACCGCTTTTCAGTTTCGTCCTTTCCCTGTGGCAAATGGCCTTTGGCAACAGCGTGATCCTGCTCAGGCTCCTCCCCTTCTTCTGCTGGTTGGCAACATTGGCATTGACCACCCGCGCAGCCTTCAGGATCGGGGGGGTGCGTTGCGGCTTCCTGGCCGGTTTGCTTCTTTGTTCAACTCATGCCTTGGTGAACTATTCATGCCAGCTCAGGGGTTACATCATGGCCACGGCCTTCTTGGCCTGGGCGCTGGATTCCGCAGTGGCTTACAGGCAGGCGCCACATCGTTACCACGGCGCACTGTTCTTGCTTGCCCAATGGATGGGGGCGGCTGTCCTTCCAACGCAGGCCATCTTTGCGGCACCCTTGGTTCTTGTGGCCTTGGATAAACCCTGGCGTCATCCATTCCGCCTGGTCTTGGGGGCTGCGGCTCCTGTGATGGGCCTTGGGATTTATGCTCTCAATCCGAAACAATTCCTGCAGGTGGCTCAAACCCTGGATGTGAACATGACCAGGATGGCTCTCCTGATCGACTCCAAGGATGCCTACCTTTCGCTCTGGGGATGTGGGGGAGGGCTTCTTGTCTCGCTCTTGGCGATGGGTTGGTCGAAACGCAAGGGTGGAAGTCCATCAAGAATTCTTTGGCCCCTTTTCTTTGCCATGGCCCTTCCCTTGGGTTTGGCCATGGTGATGCCCCATACACCCTATGCACGCAATTTCCTTCCCCTGTTGCCTTTGTTGGCCGTGTTCATTGCAACTCCGTTGGCCTCCTGGCTTACCGGCCGTCTCCCGGTTGCCATCATGATCTTGATGGCGGGCGCATCCCTGTGGAATGAAATGAGGGGGGGAGGGTATTTTGAGCGTCACAAACTGGGTGACAAGCCGGAAAACCTGCTCGACTTGTATCATCACCACCAATTCAAGCCCTACGACATTGCCGCCCTGGCACTCCAGGAATCACAAGACCAATGTGTCATCCTGATTGATGATTCCGACCTTTGGGCCCTCAATTACGCCTTCCGATTCCAGCTGGGTGTCCCTTCCCATGCAGCCGTGGTGTACTACCGAAAGCTCGAACAATACCCCCATCTGTTGGAACAAGTCAGGATGGCTGGTCAAATCCTTGTGATCAGTCGGCATGAAGAGGGGGCCAACATCATGGCCCGAATGTGTGTCGGTTTTGGCGAACTCCCGCCACGCATCATGCTCTTGCACGACACGGGGTACTTCAAGCTCTGGGAGCTTGTCAGGAGTTGACGCGGATGCGAAGGCGCCGGATCCACTCCATCAGGGATTCGGGAGGGGGGTCGGAGTAGACCTTGTCCATGGCCCTGTAATATCGGTCGAGGGCCAGGGAAAATTCCTCCAGCCCTTTCGGTGTCATCACGATGGGTTTTTCCTTGCGGTTGTGTTCGAGGCTGGTATGGGTGACCCAGCCCATCTTGATCAGCGGCCTGAGGGCCATCAGGATGTTGGCCGGTTGCATGTGAAGGTCGCGGGCCAGGGTGGCCTGGCTGCGGCCTTCGGGATGGTGGGTCAACAGCTCTTCCATGATTTCATAGCGGGTGGGGGTCAAGCCGTTCACCTTGAGGAATTTCGTGGTGGCGGTGTCCAATTCACGGGCCAAACCCATGATGGCCATGTGCAGTTCCTTGGTGGGGCTTTTCTTATGGGTCATGATCGCATTGTATGGTTCATGCTTGAACCAACGCAAGTGGTTCAAACTTCAATCATTTTGATGGAAGAGTCCCCTTCCCTGTCTTAATATGAGGGCCATGCCTGCCCCCATCCTGGATGTCTGGATCAGCTCGCGTCAAGGCTATGACGAGATGTTGGCTTGGCAAATCAAGTCGTATCAGGATGTGTTGAATGGCCAGGAAGGCCGTCTGTGGCTCGGGGAGCATCCTTCCACAATCACCCTCGGGCGCAGCAGCAAGGAAGGCCATGTGCTGGCCAGTCGTGAAGAACTCGAACGCCAGGGCATTTCGCTGGTGGCCATCGACCGTGGTGGCGATGTGACCTGGCATGGTCCCGGTCAGCTGGTGGGGTATCCCATCCTGGATCTCAGACACTTCAAGATGGATGTTCATTGGTACCTGCGGATGCTGGAAGAAACACTGATCCGGGCCCTCTCGGATTTCGGCGTGGCTTCACGTCGTGCGGAAGGCCGCACGGGGGTCTGGATCGATACCCCGGATGGTGAAGCCAAGATCGCCTCCATCGGGGTGCATGTGAGCCGCTGGATCACCCGCCATGGGTTTGCCATGAATGTCTGCAATGATCCCCTTGGCTTCAGTTTGATCAACGCCTGTGGTCTTGGCTGCCGCCAGATTTCCCTGTCGAACATCCTGGGCCGTACTGTCACCGTGGAGCTCGCCGCTGAAGCTGTCAAATCCCGCTTCCTTGAAGTGTTCGAGTGCGAGGAGAAGGGGCATCTGACATGCGTCTGACACGCAAAGATGCCCTGGCCCACCACAGTGCCATGTGCCGCATGAGAGCCTTTGAAGACAGGCTAGGATTGGTCTACAAGCAGGGCCAGATTTCCGGGGGCGTGTTCACAGGCAAGGGCAACGAGGCCCTCTGTTGTGTGGCCTCATCCTTCCTCAGCAAAGGTGACATCCTCGCTCCAACGCACCGCGACATGGGTTCTCATTTCTCCAAGGGGATCAGCCTCCTGGAGATGGCCCGCCAGTGGCTGGCCCGCGGCACCGGGGGCACCCATGGCCGCGACAACGCCGCCCACCTTGGCGACAGTGAAAACCGCGTGTTTGGCATCATCTCCCCGCTGGCCACCATGCTGTCGTTGGCAGCCGGGGCCACGTTGGTGGGGCGGATCAGGAAAGAACAGGTCTGCGCCCTCACCTTCATCGGCGATGGCGCCACCTCGCTCGGGGACTTCCATGAAAGCCTGGCCTTCATGGCGTCTCTCAAGTTGCCGGTGGTGGTGGTGATCGAGAACAACCAATTTGCCTACAGCACACCCCTCTCCCTGCAGACCCGCAAGGAGCAGTTGTCGGACCACGGTTCCATCTTCGGGATTCCTTCAGAAACCTTGGATGGCACCGACATGGCGGTTCTCCACCCGGCCTTTGCCAAGGCCTATGCCCATGTGCGCTCCGGCAAGGGGCCCTGCCTGATCGAGGGGGTCACCTGGAGGATGTCCGGGCATTCCCTGGCGGACCGCTCCGAGTACCTTCCCGAGGGTTTTTTGGCGGAGGGAGAAAAGAACGACCCCATCCGCAAGGCCGAGGCCTGGCTCCTGAAGGACGGAGTCGAAGCCCGGAAGCTCGAGGAAGTGAAACAGCATTGGGATCGCGAGGTGAAGGCGGCCTTTGAACAGGCCCTCCAGGAACCCGCTCCCGAGGGATCGGAAGTTGCCAAGGGCGTTTTTGCGGAGGCCTCATGACCACCACCTACCTGGAAGCCATCTCCTCGGCCCTGCGCGATGAAATGCGCGCAGACAAGGACGTGTTCCTCCTGGACGAGGACATCGCCCGCTACGGGGGGGCCTTCAAGGTCACCGCCGGATTTCTCGAGGAGTTCGGACCCGAACGTGTGATCGACACGCCCATCGCCGAAAGTGCCATCGTGGGGGCCGCCATCGGCGCCGCCCTGGTGGGGCTCAAACCCGTGGCTGAGATGCAGTTCGCCGACTTCATCGCCAACGGGTTCAACCAGATCGTCAACATGGCGGCCAAGAACCACTACCGCTGGGGCGCTCCCGTGCCCATGGTGATCCGCTGCCCTTCGGGGGGCACGGTGAGGGCAGGTCCCTTCCACAGCCAGAACCCGGAAGCCTGGTTCACCCGGGTGCCCGGACTCAAGGTGGTCTGTCCCTCGACCCCCGCCGACGCCTACGGGCTGCTGTTGGCCTCCATCAGGGATCCCAATCCGGTGCTGTATTTCGAGCACAAGGGGCTCTACCGCCACGAGAAGCAGGAATTGGGCACCAAGGGAGCCTCCATCCCTCTCGGGAAGGCCCGCCTCGAGCGCGAAGGCACAGACCTCTCCATCATCACCTACGGGGGCACCGTGCGCCTGGCGCGCCAGGTGGCCAAGGAGCTTGAAAACGAGGTGAGTGTGGAGATCGTCGACCTCCGGACCCTCATTCCCCTCGACATGGAGACTGTCAGCGCCAGTGTCCGCAAGACGGGCAAGGCTCTGGTGCTCCACGAGGACACCCTCACCGGGGGTTTCGGGGGTGAGGTGGCGGCACGGATTGCGGAGGGGGACTTCGAGCACCTGGATGCGCCGGTTCGGCGCCTCGCGAGCCTCGACACGCCCATCCCCTTTGCCGCCACTCTGGAAGACGCCTTCCTGCCGACTGCGGATAAAATAAGGACTGCCGTGCGTTCGCTCGCGGCTTACTAAGAAGAAGGGACGAGACTATGCCACTGGCCGACATGATCATGCCTCAACTCGGGGAGTCCGTTGCCGAGGGAACCATTCTGAAGTGGCTGAAGAAGCCCGGAGACACCGTGCAGGCCGATGAGATGATCCTGGAGATCTCCACCGACAAGGTCGACAGCGAGATCCCGGCGCCCTGCCCCGGCGTGATCAAGGAGCTCCTGTTCAAGGAAGGTGACACCGTCCCTGTGCGCACCGTGATCGCCCGCATCGAGGCCACCAGCCTCGGATCGGCCACCGCTTCCAAGCCTCAGGTGGCTCCCGCCGCTCCGGCACCCGCAGCGGCCAAACCGGCCGCCGCTCCGGCACCGGCTCCGGCGCCTGTGGCCACAGCCCCGGCCCCGTCGGCTCCCAGCCGTGCCACGGGCGGCCGTTTCTACAGCCCCGTGGTCATGAAGATGAGTCAGGAGCATGGCATCGGCATCCAAGAGCTCGAGACCATCCCGGGTACCGGCGAGGGCGGCCGCGTTTCCCGCAAGGACCTCGAGGCCTACATGGCCAGCAGGGGCCAAGGGGGCGCACAGGCTAAAACGGCCTCGGCTCCGATGTTTGATGAAGCACCGCGCCTGAATATCCAGGCTGGCCCCGATGTGAACATTGTGAGCATGGACTCCATGCGCAAGAACATTGCCGAGCACATGATCCGCTCGAAGCGCACCAGCGCCCACGTGCTGAGTGTGCACGAATGCGACGTGACCCACTTGGTGAAGTACCGCGACCGCACCCAGGAGGGCTTCCAGCAGAAGTATGGCTTCAAATTGACATACACACCCATGATATTTATGGCGGTTGTGCAGGCCCTGAAGGAATTCCCTTGGGTCAACGCCTCGGTGGACGGCACCAATGTGGTGGAGCACCGCCGCGTGAACCTTGGCATGGCCGTGGCCCTGCCCACAGGCGGATTGATAGTGCCGGTCATCAAGGGAGCCGACGAAAAGAACTTCCTCGGAATGTGCCGCGCCGTGAACGACCTCGCCCAGCGCGCCCGCTCCAAGAAGCTCACCCCCGATGATGTGCAGGGCGGCACCTTCACCGTCACCAACCCGGGCGTCTTTGGCACTGTTGTGGGCTTCCCCATCATCAACCAACCCCAGGTGGCCATCCTGGGCATGGGGGCCATCGCCAAACGACCCGTGGTGGTGGAGGGGGATGCCATCGCCGTGCGCAGCATGATGTACATCTCGCTGTCGTATGACCACAGGATCGTCGACGGCATGCTGGCCGGCCAGTACCTGCACCGCGTCTGCGAGCTCATCGCCCAGTTCGACACCACGCAGACCCCATAGATGGAACGCAAGCCCGAGTGGCTCAAGGTCCGGTTGAACACCTCCGAGAAATTCTCGGGCCTGCAGAAACTTGTTCGCGACAAGAAGCTCAACACGGTCTGCGTTGAGGCGGCCTGCCCCAACATCTACGAATGCTGGAACGCGGGCACGGCCACCTTCATGATCCTGGGCGACACCTGCACCCGCTCCTGCGGTTTCTGCAATGTGAAGACAGGCCGCAGTGAATGGGTGGACCCCGAGGAGCCCCTCCGGGTGGCTGAAAGCGTCCGCACCCTGGGTCTCAAGCATGCCGTGATCACGTCGGTCAACCGCGACGAACTCCTGAACGGGGGGGCCGAGATTTTTGCCCAAACCATCCGCGAGATCCGTCGTTTGAATCCGGAGTGCGCCGTGGAGCTTCTGGTGCCCGATTTCAAGGGCAGTGTGGAGGCGCTGGAGATCGTGATGCGTGAAAAACCCGACATCCTCGCCCACAACACCGAAACCGTGCCCCGTCTTTATGCCACGGCACGACCCCAGGCCAACTATGAACAAACCCTGGATGTCATCCGGCGCATCCACGGGTACGGACTGGTCAGCAAATCGGGTGTGATGCTCGGCTTGGGTGAGACAGCCGATGAGGTCCGGGCCGTGATGCGCGATCTCCAGGCCCATGGCTGCCAGATCCTCACCCTGGGCCAATACCTTCAGCCCACGCGTGAGAACCTGCCGGTGGCCCGTTTCGTGCATCCCGATGAATTTGCCGCCTTGCGTGAGGAAGGGTTGGCCATGGGTTTCGACCACGTCGAATCCGGCCCCCTTGTCAGGAGCAGTTACCATGCCGAACGACAGGCCACGGCTCTCCCCCGGCGCTGAGCGCCGCCCCGCGCCGCGGCGTTCCTTCGCTGCACGCCTCGCCCTTCTGACGTGGGGAGCGCTATTCCTTTTGGTGGTGGCCTCTCTCCTTGTGCCATCAATGCGCTATCGCATGTTGATCAGAATCTGGGCCTTCCAGGGTTGGAGCCAAGAATCGCCGGCCAGAGGCTGGCTCAAGAACGGGGGAGCGGTGTCGGCCGATGTGTTGATGCCCTATCTCAAACCCGAAGGTGGCATGGTGAGGGATCTTTTCCTCGAGATGGGAGGCACGGCTCTCGACAGGTTCTGGAAGGAACTGGCCGATCATGAATCCAGCCGCGAGTTCTTCATCGGGCTCATTGCCAAGAACAGCAGTCCCGATTCCCGTTCCAGCGTGACGAACCGACTGCAGGATGCCAATCCCGTGGTCCGGAGGGCGGCGGTGGAGATCTCCCTGGTGCATTTCGGCCAGGCCGACCGGGCCTGGACATCGGACCCCGACCTGGTGGTGAGGGCCATGGCCCTGCCCTACTTCCTCGAACCGGCCATCCTTGATTCGGCCATGAAGGTGGGGGGAGAGATGGCCCGCGAGGTCCTGCACCTGGCTCTAAGGATGGCCGACAAGCGGGAGGAGAGGATGCTCCAGCTCCGGCGCCACGAGTTGATGCCCGGGGCCTCACCCAACGACCCCCTCTGGGCGGCTCGCCATGAAGAGATCACCCGCGCGATCCAAATCACCCAATCCAAATGTCTCACACTGGATGCCTGCATCGAGCGCCATCTTGAGGGTTTGATGCGCTCGGCGGAACCCCTGCCTCCGCAGGTCTACACCTGGCTCGAGTTCCATGGTCCACAGGAAAGGTATGTGCCCCTCCTGCGTGAGGCCCTCTTGCACAAGGATGCGGACCACCGCAGGGCGGCGGCCCTGTGCCTGGGAGCCTGGAAAGACGAGGCCAGCGCCACGGCACTCTGGGCGATGACCCAAGAGGATGCCGATGAGGTGGTGCGCATCAGTGCCTGGGAGGCCCTGAAGATGATGTCTCCGGTTTCTCTGCTTCCCGACCTCCGGACCTTTCTGGCCAAACCGGATGCCCCCGACATCCTGGATGCCCTTGAACTCATGGGACACATCGGATCCATCGACGACATCCCCCTTTTGCAGACCTATGTGCAGGGATACGATCACGATGCCGCCCAGGTGGCCCGTGGGGCCTGCGTGGTCATCACTGAACGTTCCGGTTCGGGTCGCTGATGTGGAAGCCCCGGGGCGCGCCCACGGGGGTGGGCTCCCTCAATTTCTCGGATCCCGATGAGGCCGTGCGCTATGTGTTCAGGCATTTTGAGTCCCTGCCCTTCTGGCCCCAGCTTCCAGCCATTGCCCCTCTGATCACCACATGGTTTGGGCGCATTCCCGGAGCCCGCGGCGAGGGCAACACCCTGAGGCTTCCCTGGACCCGCCACAACCTGCTCGCAGGTCTTCGTGCCCATTTTGATTCCCGCTTCAGGCCCCGCCCTCTGGTGACAGAACAGGGCTACAGCAATTTCACCACCTTCGTGTCCGAGATGCCCCGGATGGAGGGGCAGTTCTTCAAAGGGCAGATCTTCGGACCCGTCACGCTCCTGTCGATGCTGCGCGACAACGAGGGTTTCGAAGTGGGTTTTTCCGACGCCTTATTGGATCTTTTTTGCGAGTACCTCATCGAGGTGAGTGTGGAGATGGCCCGGGGGCTCAACGAAGCGGGCGGGCGGCCGCTCATTGTTATCGACGAACCCATCCTCAGCCATGCCGACCCCTTCATCTGGCAGAGGCTCCGAGGCTTCGTGGCGGAACTTCAGAAACACGCGCGCGTGGGCATCCACTGCTGTGGCCCGGCGCGCTGGGATCAGATCGTGGCCCTGGGTTTGGATTACGTCAACTTCGACGCCTTCACGCACCTGGATCACCTCATCGATTACCGCGACGCCTTCAGCGTGCATGTCAACGAAGGTGGCTGGCTGGCACTCGGCATTGTGCCCACCTTCCCGCATGATGCGCCCTTCACCACGGACGAGCTCTTCACCTACCTGAGGAAGTGCCTGCTTGCGCTCACCAACGATTCCGTCACCAAACAGACACGGTGGGGGAACCTGGTGCTCACACCTTCCTGCGGCACGGCCCTGCACAAGCCCCAGAGCCAAGATAGGATTTACCATACGCTGGTCGAATTATCGAGGAGGGCGGAGAGTGAGAGTTAGTTTTTAGATAGTCAATATTATTTTTACAAATAGACTAACGCTTCGAAATGTTTTCAACGTCACAATTTATTTAACTCCATTGCCATATCTCTTTCTTTCAGTCTTCATCAGTTGATCAAATCCGTAAAGATTCTGTATAGTGCTGATACGACGGGGGGGGATAATGATGAAGTTTCGTGGATTGATTGTAATTGTTGCTGTTTGTTTGCTCTCACACTTGAACGCCGCTCCTCAGTTCATTGCTGAGCCCCAAGGACTTCCCACAGCGAGAGCTCTTGGAAACACCCAAAGCCAGTCTTTTGGCTATATCCTTCGAGCGACTGATTCCACGGTCTTTGAACCACGTAGTGTGACGATGGTGGTGCGCCTCGGGGCTACTGTGATCCATACGGAGGTCAAGCCAGACACGTTCACACCTCCTGCCAAGAGTCATACCGTCAAGTTTTATTGGAACGGCACGGTGGATTCCACGGGTCTGCCTGCGGCTGAAGGGGCTTACACCCTGACGGTAACGTACAAGGCGATCACCACGTCACCTCCTGGAACTTATAAGTCAATTCCGAGAGTGGATCCCTATTACGTGGACGGTACAGCCCCTGTCTTGAGCCAAATTGTGCCTTCCAATCCTGAATGGTTGCTACCGGGCCAGAGCATTTCAGGCACAGTGGTGGACCCTTGGGCAGGCGTCAAAGCCAGTACCCTGGTGGTGGCTGTTGATGACGTCCCTTATACCGTGGGTCAGGGCGTGGTTCTCAACGGCTCCAATTTCACTCTCCCGTCTGGCACCTTCAACGCCAACCTGCACACGCTCAAGATCACTGTGGCCGACAATGTGGGCAACACCCGTGTCTGGGAATCATTTTTCCGTGGCACAGATGAACCCCTGCCATTGATGGCCGGCAACGGCCCCATGGAAGACCCGGTGGGCACCAATGGAGCTTTCTATAGCGGGATTGTGGGCGGGGCAACCCCCACCTTCATCAAATCAGGGGGGCTCAACGCCCAGGTGAACGTGACCCTGGATGTGGCCAACGCCATCGACTACCCCACCCTGCGCACTTCGGTGGATGCAGCTTATGCCGTCTCCTCAAACTATTCCATGATCACGGGCAGTGGCCTGCATACGGCTCGCGGCGTTATCGATCTGAACGAAACCGCTGCCGCAAATCCCTTCAATGCCACAGTGCAGACAAGCTGGGGGGTGATGGAACTCGACCAGGCGCGGATCACGCCGTTTCTCAACCGCCATGGTCTGTCCAGCATTCGCTACCAGATCACCGATCGTTTTGGTGCCAGTTTTTGGAACATCCGTCCCACGACGGATTTCCGCGTCTATGTGATCTCCGGCGACAACACCCTCACGCCCAACACCGCCAGCGCCAAGGCCCTCTATGATTGGCTTGAAAATGAGATCAATACCCGCAGCCTTACAGGCGTGCGCCCCGTGGCCCTCAGTACCTTCAACGAAGTCGAGGATTTCAGTGATCAGTTGGGTCAAAAGCACGTGTTCGACATCCCCGTGTCGGCTTTCCGTTATGGAGCCACTGAAAAGAACTTCATTCTCCTTAGAACCAGTGGCAAGGCGCAGGTACTTTCGAATCTAGATTTCCTCAATGATGTCCTCCAGCAGAACGTGGTGATGCCCGGCGGCAACGAAAACCGTACCTTCCCGACAGGCGAGCCATATATTCCTGGTCCTGGTGGCGTTCACCAGAAGTGGGAAGAACAGTATGAAGGCGGCGTTTCGGCGTTCCCCGATTACCTGACCTTCAATGGACTCATCAATGGCCGGGCTCTTATTGACGATTTCCGCTACGGGGCCTCGCTGTATGCCAATCGTGATGTCCCAGTGTTTTCACAACCCGGTGATCGCAAGGGGGGTGTGAACTACAGCTTTGGCTTTGCCCAGGGTGGGGGTGAGGGTTCACCCTATCCCATCCTGCAAAACCTGATCAGTACGGTGGCCGGGCAGATGGGCTCCTTCACCAACCTTTCCATCAACAGCCAAAACAGCGAAATCGCCGGTCTGAACGGCGCCGTGGAACTTCCCAACGGCTCCACCCAGTATTACGTGGCGGCCACGCAGTACCGCACCTGGGTCACCATGGATCAAGCGGTGGTTAGCGCAATTCCGGCCTGGGCCGAGGTGGCCTATCTTCAATATGACAACCTTCTCAATCATCCGCGTAGTCCCCCTGGTGGTTGGGTGGGGGGTTGGAACACCGATGGCGTGTCCAGCGAATTCCGTAGCCAACCCAACACCACGGCAGACGGGGCGGCGGCCTTGTATTTGATTCACCGCATCCCCACCGGATCCACACAGGTGGCGCAATGGCAGGATGTGTGGACAGCCACCACGGAAACAACGGGGGCACCCGGTGTCAGGGCCTACAAGCTTTCCAAGGCTCCTGCTGAAGTCGATGTGCAGACAGGCGAGAGGATGTGGCGCTATCCCATCCCTGTGTCTGAGCTCGACCAATCTCCCACTGGCGTGAATCTCCTTGTTTGGGTTGATCTTGAGGGAACGCAAAGCGACATGGTGGCCTATCTCAACCGCCACC
Organism: Planctomycetota bacterium; assembly: GCA_050251015.1. Lineage (GTDB taxonomy): Bacteria > Planctomycetota > JBFWNO01 > JBFWNO01 > JBFWNO01 > JBFWNO01. The sequence goes on along the minus strand of JBFWNO010000029.1, from coordinate 6,866 downwards.
ATTTTGGAACCAGCCAATACATCACTGACAAACAGGAAAATTACTCGGTTGGAGAGCCCTACAACCCCGATTACCTGCGTATTCGCACACTTGCGCCCAGGGCGCCCATTGTGGATGTCACATTGCCTGTGGCGCAGTCGGATGTGTTGGCTTCGGTCAACCCCCTGGCGACATGGAGTGTCTTCAGCGACATTGTGGCCAACGAAACGATGGACGTGTATGCCATTCTCGTCTCGCCATCGGGGCAGACGAGTGCCACCATCGCCTTGAATGCGGCTCCGGGCAATTTCAACTGGACTCCGTCATCGATCCCCTCCGGTGCGAGCTTGTTGAAAATTGTGGTGACCAGTGATGCCACGGGGCTCACAACGGTTACGCGAACTCCCTTCCGTGTACTGACCTCAGGGCAGGGAAACCAATTGGAAGCACTTTACAGGATGGAAACGCTCAACGGCGCTTCCGGTAGCGAAACGACGCCCTGCGAAAACAGTCTGATGAGTGCGATGGCCGTGAATGGCGGTAGCTTGGTTGCCGGGGCCCTCTCTGGATCAGTGAATGCGGTGAGCCTGGATCAAGGCGAGAAGGGTCTTGTCACCGAAAGTAGAAACTTGGGGCAGAAATTCACGCTGGGGGCCTGGGTGAAGCCCATCGATCCGGCGAGTTTCAGGCGCCCGACGCAACACCTGCCCAATGGTGTGCCTGGAGAGTTTCCCCAATCATCCTGCACGGTGGGAGATCTGGACTTTGATGGCATCGAGGAAGTGCTGGTTATTGCTGGAGCCAATGCACCCGAGCGCCAGAATGTTTATGTCTATGGCGGCAAAAACCTCGGGCTAATCGGCTCTGGATTGAGGGAAAACAGTTATAGCAGTGTCCAACCGTCTGTGGCCACATCGGTGGGGGATGCGGGTTCGAGCGGGCCGGGTGTGGCTTCGAAGGACGGCGTGGCCGACTTTGCCATCGGATGCTATGGCCATGTTGCTAATGGTGGGATTTCCAACAGTTGGGTGACGTTTTACAGCGGGGCTCACACAGCAGGCAACTTCAGCGTCATGAGCCAGGTCACGTTAGATGGTCCGTCGACACCTGGGTTTGGCTATGCGCTTTGTGATCTGGGTGATATAGATGGCGATGGCCTTCATGACATTATTGCGGCATACCATACAACCGCGAACAATGGTAGGAAGCTATATGCACTTTCTTCTACTGGGCTCAAAAATGGTGGCAACCCTGTCTATACAGAATCTTCTGATCTCTTCCGTTATGGGTACATCATGCGCCGCCTCGGTGATACCGATAATGATGGTCTAATTGAATTCTCAGTTTCTGGTGGTTTTGATTTCACAAGGATTTTTGAAATATCACCAAGTTTTGTTGTAACCCTTAAGGCTAATTACCCGACGCATGGTTCTGGTCGAACCACAGAAGTGCTATGGGATCAGCGAGGTGCATCTCACCTCATCAGTGGGCGTTGGTCAACCGAAGAGTATTACCACCAGATTGATCTTCGTTCGGGTTCTATTATTGCTGTGAGTAAAGACTCGGCCTCGGTGACGTATTCCGAATCTCGTTTCGGCTGGCACGTGGGCAATGCCGGTGACTTTGATGGGGATGGATTGGATGACGTCATCACGAGCTTCCTGTACGATGAGAATAATCCTGCAGGCCCCCCGAAAGATCAGTATGCCATCCTCAGCCGCTCTGGTGTGCATTTGGCCAGCTTGGTAGCAGGCGGTACAGTCACAGCAGATTGGGGTCCTGATGTGAAAGGATTCACGCGGATGATTCGTACGGAAAACGGATCGGCCAACAGCGTTCTTTGCTGGGTTCCAGGTGTGAACAACCAAATGAAGAGTGTCGAACTCCTCAAGTGGGCCTCCGACCTCACGAATCTTACCGACGCTTCCGGGCGCAACCTCGCCTTCCTCCAGTGGCACCGCACAGGCAAATTGGTGGCAGGCACAGTGGCGACATCCGATAGGGTGATCTCCACGGAAACAGTGCCTTCGGGCTCTTGGCGTCAGGTAGATCTCAGAATCGATGCCGACACCGAGCGTTTTGACCTCAATATCGGCTCCAATGTGTATTCCCTTTCTACGCCCTTTGCATTGGCGCCTCTGACGTCCATGGCCCGGCTCCATGTGGGTGGCGGGACGAGCATGCAGGCTGATGAGGTGGGGCTGTGGTCACGGGTCTTGGATGACACAGAGATTGCCGCCATTCAGGCCAATCCTGTGAACTCTAGCTCACAAGCCCCTGTGGTGGCTTTTGCCTCACTGACCCCATCTTCCGGCAGCTTTAACACCAGTGTTCCGCCCATTGTGGCTACGCTCAATGATCTGGGTGTGGCCTATGACGTGAGCAGGATCTTTGTCACGGTGGATGGCGTCACGTATCACGACACCCTGAACATTCAAGTGGCCACGGCACCCCGCACGGTGACGCTTGCTTCCTATGAAGATGGCAGTCCGGTGAATGTGGTCTGCCAGGTTGCGGATGTTTTGGGGAATGTGTTCACAGCGAACACAAACTTCTCTGTGGACGGCCATGCCCCCATCTTCACGGATGATCAGCTGGTCAACGGGAGTTACTTCCGGAGCACGGGGCCCACCTTCAGTGTGAAATGCGAGGATGCTGGATCAGGGCTCAATCCAATCTCGGTGGAAAAGTCGGTTGATGGGGAGCCCTACAGCACAGCCGGAGTAGCCGTGGTGGGCAACAGGGTTCACGTCACGCTGACAGGTCTTTCTGACCAATTTTCACATATTGTGCGCCTTAGGGCCGCCGACTTCAACGGCAACTCAAACTCTGCGTCGCCCTTTGAGGTTACTTTCTTCGTAGACACGGTGGCACCGAACCTGTCGGATTTCTTCCCCTCGAATGGCTACCTGAATGTGATGGGAGATTTCGGGTCTTCCATCGGAGACTTCAATTTTGACCCCCTGATCCCGGGCAGCCGGATCATCACGGTGGATTACCCCGGCACGTATTTTTACGACATCACGAATCATCCGGACTTATCGATCACACCCGCAAACTGGCTCCATACGGGTCTGACGTCAAGCCAGCTGGTGCCAGGGCAGACCTATTCGGTTGTGGCCTCGGTGCGCGATGCCGCTGGCAACTGGGGCTATGGGCAGACCACTTTTACGGTGGCGGTGCTTCCGCAGATCACAGGGCTTGTGCCTTCCAACGGCATTACGAACACCACGGCGCCTCTGGTTGTCTCCGGCACCTTTGCCACGGGACCGACCTATGCGCCCTTGAACCTGTCTCGCTGTCAGGTGACTTTGGATGGTGTGACCCAGTCAGGGGTGACGTTCACCAGCGCCGACTTCACCTTCAGCCCCGGTTCGCCCTTCAACATCGACGGGCCGCATGCCATGGTGGTCAGGATTGAGGACATCTATGGCCAAAGTGCCACGGCCACCAGCTCCTTCACCCAGGATGCCAACGGGCCTGTGATCACGACGGGCAATTTCACGGATGGATCCCTCGTGGAGCCGGGTTTGGCCTTGCGTTGGAGCATTACAGACACGGGCACTGTCACGTCTGCCATGGTTTTGGTGGACGGTGGTTCATACCAGAACCTCACCATCTTTGGGGGAGGGTTTTATGAACTGGCGGCCCAAAGCACAGGACCCCACAGCTATACGGTGCGGGGGATCGACGCCTTGGGGCATGTCAGCTATCACCCCGGGTCATTCACAGTGGCTGTGGCTCCCCAGATAACTCAGATCATTCCCTCCAATGGTGGCTATGACCTGAGCAATCCTATGACGGTATCGGCGGATTTTGCGACAGGGGCCACTTATGCGCCTCTAAACTTGGCCCGTTGCACCCTGACGATGGATAACACTCTGCAATCCGGTGTCTCATTCTCCAATTCGGGGATGGGCTTCCAGCCTGGTCCCGCCCATCAGGGTGAAGGCCCTCACACCATGATCATCTGGATCGAGGATATCTACGGTCAGAAGGTGCCGGGCACCAGCAGTTTCACGCGCGACCTTACTCCGCCTTCCGTGGCGCCCCAAAGCTTTGTGGACGGGGGTCAGGTTTTCCTGAACGACACCCTGGTCTGGACGATCACGGACTTGGCCACCAATGTCACCGATGCCGCTGTCCGGTTTGACGCGGGGGCCTTCACGGCTCTCACGGCCCAGGGTGGCAATCTGTATTCCCATGCGGGTCTCAGCCAGGGTGGCCACACCTATGAGGTCAGGGCCACTGATGCCGTCGGAAGGACAACCGTGCATCCGGGCACGTTCACAGTGACAGCGATGATCGACATTGTGTCTTTGACTCCGGCCCATGGAACCGTGACAAACGATACTCCGTTGACAATCTCGGGAGTTTTCCAGTCTGTGCCCCTGGCGCTGGCGCAGTGCACTGTAACGGTGGACGGCGTGCATTTCGGCTCCACAGCGGCCAATCTGACCCAGCAGGGCTTCTCGTTCGATCCTGGGCCCGCCTTCGAGACTCAGGGCTCCCATACAGCCATCGTTTCTCTGCGGGCTGTTTCTGGCGTCACGGCGGATAGAAGTTCCACCTTTACCTATGATTCCGTAGGCCCCGTGATCGCCCCCTCCAACTTCACCAACGGCGGCACAGTGTTCACATCCACGCCGCTCCGGTGGTCGATCACAGATACTGCCGGTGTGGCCTCGGCCCAGATCAGTGTGGATGGGCAACCGGCCCAACCCATGACATCCGTGGGTGGGGGGCTTTATGAATATGCTGTGACCGCCATCGGGCCCCATACCTATGTGGTCACTGCTACAGATGCGGTGGGCAACCCCAACACCCATCCCGGAAGCTTCACCATTCAGTTCCAATCCGATCCTGAGAATCCCGCCACGGGCAGTGGCCCTCTCCCCGCGCTTTCCCCGCCGAACATCCCCGGTGGTGCTGATAGTGCCAGCAACGGCATCGGCGCTCAGGAAACCCTGGGCCAGGGGGTGAATGCCTTCAGCGGTCAGTTCACGCACGCGCAGTCCATTCTCAGCCGCTCCGGAAGAGGGCTTGATTTTGAGCTCATTGCCACCTACCGCAATCAGGCGGGGCCGCTTTCGGCTTTGGGTGACGGCTGGGATCTCAATTACTTCATGAAGCTGGTGCAAAGTGGCAGTGATTATCTCTTTCATGCTGGCAATGGTAGGGTGGAGAAGTTCCGCCTGGTGGGTTCCGAGTACATTTCGTACCAGCTTCCCTATAAGCTGATCACCTCGCCCTTGAGTCTCAAGACCCCATCGGGCACCACCTACAACTTTGATTCCGGCAACAACGGTCGCCTGACCTCGGTGGTGGACCGCAACGGCAACACCATCACCTGTAGCTACACGGGTTCCCAGTTGACTTCCATTACTGACACTCTTGGCATTGTCACCAATCTCATCTATTCAGGGGGGATGCTGGTGAGGGTGGAAGAGGTGAGGGTCTTTGGCGGCGGGGTTACGCAAGCTCGTTACGTCTCCATGGATCATACGGGCAGTCAGCTCCGGTCCATTTCGATGCCTTTGGTCCCTTCCGCTGTCGAGCCTGCAACCCGGTTCCTCTACACAGGTGCGGATCTGACCTCCATCACCAATAGGAACTATCAGACATGGCTGGTGAACACCTACGACGCCCAGCGCCGGGTGGTGAGGCAGGTCTGTGGTGCGGGGGCCTTCAACTTCGCCTACACCACGGTGAGCACGTTGAAGGATGACAATCAGCTGGCCGTGATGCGCACCACCTGCAATGACCGCATGGGCTTTATTTCCGATTATTGGCTCAACTCCATCGGCAACTGCATTGAATCCAGTGTGTATGGATCGAAGGCGGCCAATGCCGATGCCCCCAGCACGCCTTCTTCCAACTGGGCTACGGTCACGGTGGCGCCCTTGGAAGCGGGCCAGGTTTATACTGACAAGAAACACTATTCAGGTGGCTCCAGAAGCCCAGGGCTCCTGAAAAAGCATACCCAGCCGATGGGGGGGATCACCCAGTGGCAGATCGCCTTCACGGATCTGGGCCGCAACCCCTTGGCAGACAGGCGCGCGGAGTTCAATGTCACGAGCCGGGTGCAGACCAGTGATGGCAGGCCTGGCACGAGCTATTCCACCATCAGCGAATCCTGGGTTTTTGCCACCAATGCGGCGGGTGCCGGGGTCTTCGACAGGATTGGCACCTATACCAGCCCACGTGGCCATGTGACCACCTACACTCTTGATTCTGCCAACGGCAACGTGCTCTTCAAGACGCTTCCGAATGTCTCATCGGGGGCCATGCCGGGTGAGTCTACGGGGCTGACCTGGGGGTGGACCTACAACAGTTTCGGGCAGGTGCTCACAGAAACCGATCCCACGTCGGCAGGGGTGCAATCCGTGATGGTGAACACCTATGGCACGGTGGCCGGCACTGATGATTTTGGCCGGATGACCTTCAGGACCCAGCAGAATCTGTCGCTGGTCGAGGATTTTCACTACAACCTTGCCGGTGATGTGATCACTTATGTCGATAGGCGCAACATCACAAGGACAACGCAGTACAACCCCCGCAGGAAACCCACGGTATCGATCACGGCTTTGGGGTTCCAGCACATCAACATCTATGACAATGAAGACAACCTGATCGAGCGCAAGGAACAGACCAACACCTCTGGTACCCCGGTGTTCCACAGCGTGTTCACGGCCTATAACAGCCTCAATTCACCTGTTACCGTTACAGAGCCTTTGAACGCCTTTCAAACAGCCCAAACGGTGAGCGTCCGCAATGCTTCGAATGTGGTGGTGGCCACGGTGTCGCCTGAAGGTGCCCGCACCGAAACGGATTTCAACACCCGTTACAAGCCCTATCAGATCAGAACGGGTGTGGGGGCTCCCACG
>JBFWNO010000028.1:0-26296 GCA_050251015.1 Planctomycetota bacterium | reverse complement strand
ATGACCTCAACGCCTGGAGACTTGGAGAGAATCCGCCGGGCTTCCTCCACATTCGGAGCCTTCTCGAAGGTCGCGACCACGGATTCAGTATGGGCCCTCAGGACAGGCACCCTCACACAGGTCGGCACAATATCCAGCGTGGGCTCGCCAAGGATTTTCCGGCTTTCAGCCACCACCTTATTCTCTTCTCCATTGAAACCGTTGTCGGCCATGTCGGAATCATGGCTGAAAAGATTGAACGCAAGGGGATGCTTGAAGACCTTGGCCACGGCTGGCTTGCCATCCAGCACATCACGGGCCTGGGCCTTGAGTTCTTCCATGGCCGGGAGTCCAGCGCCGCTGGCAGCCTGATAGGTGCTCACCACCACGCGCCGGACCTTCCATGTGCGGTGCAGGGGGGCCAAGGGCATGAGCAGGATGATGGTGGAACAATTGGGGTTGGCAATGATGTTCCCGTGCCCCTCAAGATGCTGGGGATTGATCTCAGGGATCACCAAGGGAACACCCGGGTCCATGCGAAAGGCACTGGAATTGTCGATGCACACCGTGCCGGCCTTCGCCGCAGGAAGGGCGAGTTCCTTGGCAATGTCACTGGTGGCCATGAACAGAGCCACATCAAGCCCCTTCATGTTCTCATGATTCGCCTCAAGGAGCGGGTGGTCCTTGCCATGGACCTTCAGGCTCTTGCCAACGGAACGAGCGCTGGCCATCAGACGGAGTTCCTTGGGTCGGAGCCCCTCCTCCTCGAAAAGGCGGATGAGCTCCTCCCCCACCGCCCCGGTGGCTCCAACGATGCCGACTTTGCCGTTCAAGAGTGCCATGCGCGATTTCCTCGGACCTGATTATGCCATACGTGTGGACTTGTGTACTCTCCGCAACACTTCCTTCACCAACTTGGCAATGCCCGTGTGAACCTCGGAGATCCGGGTGGCCAGCATATAGGCGGGTGTGCTCACTAGGTTGAGGGACTCATCGACCACAATGTCACCCACGGCACAATCCACATGGCAGGCCCCGGTCTGTTCGATGGACGAGGCGGTACCCTTGTCATTCCCGATCGTGAGTTGACCTTTGCCCAAGACCCGTGCCAGCAGGGCGGGCGCAATGCAGATGGCGCCAATAGGCTTGCCCAACTTGTGAAATCCCTGGATCAACCTCTCCACGGATCCCAAGACCGTGCAATCGGCGCCCTTGGCAGCAAATGAACAGAGGTTTTTGGCGGCCCCAAATCCACCGGGCATCACAAGTGCGTCATAATGCTTGGGCTCCACGTGCGCGACATCCAGCACAGCACCCCGGGCAATGCGACCCGCTTCCACCCTCATGTTGCGCCTTTCCCCCTTGGTCACCTCGCCCGTGTGGTGGTTGACCACATCGGCCTGGTCGGCATCGGGGGCACAAATGTCGTAGGTGGCGCCGCCTTGGTCGAGGGCCAGCAGAGCCAAGACCGACTCATGGATCTCGCTGCCATCAAGCTTTCCAGCTCCGCTAAGAAGAACCAGCACCTTGGCCATGGGAAACCTCCACTGGGGCACATTCTACAGGTGATTCCCGAAGCTCTGAGATCAATCTCGAACGCACCTCGTTGGAGAGGGCCTCTCGGTCGATGTCCAGCGCTTGGCCTGTCATCGGCGGCAAGAACGTCATCGACACCCGCTTGAAAGGATGGATCAGCAGACTGCGGGCCGGGAGTATTCGGCCGGTTCCCCGGATGGCCACGGGAACCAGGGGCACACCCGATCGTTGGACCAGGGCGAAGGCGCCGCTTTTGAACGGCAACATGCCCTCCGACGAACGCGTCCCCTCTGGGAACACCACAAACACATCCCCTTTCCCCAGATCCTTGGCCGCTTCAAGGAGCACACGGGCTGCGGCCCGGGGATTCCCGCGATCCAAGGCCACGGCTCCTCCCGCTGTGCGCAGGTGGAGACCCAGCACGGGATAGTGCAGCAGGGACTCCTTGAGCACCCATCGCACCGGCCGGCCCACCACGGCATTGATCGCGAAGATGTCGACGTAGGAACGGTGGTTCGCCACCAACACACACCCACCCTCTTTCGGAAGGTTCTCACGTCCCTCGACATGGACTGTGGAAAGAGCCATGGCCACCTGCAAACGACCCCAGACCGCCTGCACCCGGGCTATCCCATGACCCCGCCCACCCACAAGCCACACAACCTGGTAGAGAGCGGCAAAGAGGGCCAGCAGAAGAATGGTGAGCACCCAATAGACCACGGAATAGAGGGTCAGCAAGGGCCACAGCACCACCCCAAGGTTGGTGGAACAGCAATGTGAGTCGTCTCCCATCATTTTTCCTTCAAGTCCCAGACTCCATCCCATGAGGCCATGACTCCCGACAGGATGTCTTCGCAGCGTTCACGATAGACCCTGGAGGGGGGATCGTCTAGCCATTGCGCAAAGGCCTCACGAGCTTCGGCAACTTTTCCCGCCCTCAAGTTGGAGAGGGCCTGGTGGTAACGTTGGATCTCGGGAGAAGGCTCTTTTGCGGATTGGGGCTCAAACACCCTCACGGCCTGTGAACGCCCAGGCACTCGAATGAGGCCCAGCTCACGCAGGACATAGGCCCCTCTCAGGGCCTGGCCGGTGGCTTCCGAGATCATCAGGAGTGTACCGAAACCCTTGTTGGCTCCTTCCAAGCGGCTGGCGAGATTGGCCCCATCGCCAAACATGGTGTAGCTGAAACGCTGGGCCGATCCCATGTTGCCGACCACCACCTGAGCTGTGTTCAGGCCCACCCGCAAAAACAACTCCACCCCAAATTCTTTTTTGTAGCCGGGGTTGAGTTCACGAATCCTGGCCTGGCAACGAAGGGCGGCACGTACCGCCCTTTCCGCATGGTTCTCCTGGGTCATGGGGGCATTCCAGAATGCAATGATGGCGTCGCCGACATACTTGTCGAGTGTTCCACCCTCCTCGAGGATGATCCCTGTCATCTCCGTGAGAAATCCATTCAGGAAACGCGTCAGTGTCTGGGGATCCATTTTCTCGGAAAAGGTGGAAAAGCCCTTGAGATCCGAGAAAAACATGGTCAGTTCGCGCATTTCTCCGCCCAATTTCAGGGCTCCAGGGTTTTCCGTGAGACGCCTGACGATCTCAGGGCTGAGATACTGCGAAAAGGCTGTCTTGAGGAATCGGCGCTGCCGTCCCTCGCGGATGTAGTTCCAGGAAAGGGCGGCCCCTCCCGACACAAGGGCGGCACTGATGGGTGCCACCAATGGTATCCACCACATCACCTTGGCCACTGCTCCGCCGGCCGCCAAGGCCAGGGGGAGCAATACAGCCAATCCCAGAATGACAAACTCATGCATCGTTCTTTTGGCAAACACCGCCAACGCACCGACCATGGCTGCGATCGTGCACAAGAAGAGCCTTATCGTTTCCCCACCTTCATGGGCACTCGACGTCCAATACCCCTGGCCTTCCAGAAAGTTGTCGAGGGCCACGGCATGGATCTCCACACCGGGCGTGACATCATCAAAGGGAGTGGGCCGCAAATCGTGGAGCCCTCCGGCCCTGTATCCCACCAGGACATAGGCATCCTTGAATAGGGCGGGATCCACCAAGGGCTTGGAACCCTCCTCCAGGCTGAGAGCCGAGCCGATGATGTCGCAGGCGGCGAAGACTTCGTGTGCCCCGAAAGATCCCGGATACTTCAGAAGCATCTCTCCCTTGTCATTGGTCGGGGGGAAATCACCCTTTCCGGCATCACCCAGGAATCCCAGGAGCCAGAGCCGTTGACCCTCTCCCTCGATGCAAGGTTTGACCCTCAGGATCATCCCCTCGTCGGCGTCAAAGACCGCTTCGACATGGCCCTTGCTTGCAGCCGCGTCAAGGCGAGGCGCAAGAGACCCAAAGCGACCCCCCTCGACCCGGGCGGCTAGGTAAGCGCGACCCTGCATGCCCTCGAGGGCTTCCCTGAATCTTTCATCGTCATCCACACCATGGGCGCTGGGTTCGGTGAACAGGATATCGAACCCCACCCCTTTCGCCCCACCCTTCCTGCAGAAGTCCAGGATGGCGGCGAAGTAGCTCCGGGGCCAGGGCCAGGTGATGTCGGGGTATTGTCTTGTCACCCACTGAAGGCTCTTGTCGTCGACCACAATCAGTTTGATGCGATTTGAGACAGGAGAAGGTTTGGCCGCCCAGCGCACCCTGGCCGCCCATGTGGTGGCTTCCAAGCTTCGAAGAACGGGAGCCGGCCACGCATAGAGGGCCGCCAACAAACCCAGCAGGGTTGCGAGGATAAAACCGGCTGAGGGTTTCCGCATGAACCCCCCCGAGGGGAGCTGCATCGGTCAAAGCCCCTTGACCGCGAGCTGGAAGCGGGCCTTGCTCCTGAGGGGAGGGTCAAACTCCGGACAGGTGCTGATCATGGGACGAATGTCTTCCTGCCTGTCTTCGGGGTCTGGGTGGGTCTTGCCAAAACCCGAGTCCTTGCGGCATCGCGTTTTCATCGCTTCCAACACGCGGTGAAGGGCCCGTGGGTTGTAACCGGCACGCTTCAAGATTGCGATAGCTGAAGCATCCGCCTCTGTCTCACAGGATCTGGAATAACCGCCGTTGACCAAAGACGCCATCACATCTTCCACGGCACCGTCAAACGCCGTCACCAACTGGGAGAGCTCTTCCTGGGTGTATCGAGCCGCCGCCTCCCTGGCCAAGAGGGTCCCGACCTGGGTCCACCGAGATCCCTTGATAGCTTTGATGCCATGGTTGTGTTGTACGTGGGCGATCTCATGGGCCAAAACGGCAGCCAGATCATCCTCCGCCTCGCAACAACGCAACAGACCCTTCGTGACCAGGACATGACCTCCGGGTGTAGCAAAGGCGTTGACTTCCTCGGTATCAAGCACCTGAAAACTGTACCCCTTGAACAGCTCGGGTTTTTCCGAGAACAGCACCAGACACTCTCCAAGCTGGGACACATAGGTGCCCAGTTCCCCGGAGGGCAAGGGTGGATGGTTGGCCAGGAGCCCTGCGGCCACGGTGCGCCCCAGGTAATACTGCTGCTCGGGGGTGATATCTTCGGAGGATTTCACCACAGCCTGACCCACCCGGACGGCACTCCGGATGTCATCCGCCGTGATCTGGTAGTCGCCGATCTTGAGGCCTTCGCAAGAAGCCAGCAACAAGGCGGCCATGGCCATGGTCGTGTGCAATTTCATGGGCCTGTCCCTGGGGTCACGCTCCCATCCTCAAGAAACTTGGCCAGCGCGCCCAGCGAGAAGACTCTCTTTTCCATGGCATCCACGGCGTCATACCGGAGTGAGGCGTGGCCTTTTCGGTACTCGTCCTCCACCTCCTTGCTGAAACCCTTACCGGCAATCAGCACCTCCTCATCAGAGACACCCGTGCGTTGAGAGGGACCCGAGGCCAATTCAATGCGTTTGGTGTTCACAGCGCTTTCGTGAATCCAGCCCTTCACGGACCCACGAACCACCTTGATCCATGAACCCTGGACCTCGGAGACTGGAAGTTGGGTGCCGTAACCGAAAACGGAAGGCCGGCCATCTTCACCCACCAATTTCGACAGGTAACCGGGCTTTTCCCTCAGGACGGCGCTTTCAACCTGCACATAGACCACCCTGGGTCGTTCCTCGGCTCCCAAACCTATAAGAACAAAGGCCAGAAGAAGGGCTCCGAATGGAATGCCAATAAGTTGCCTGAACATGCCTCTCATTATGACAAAATCAATGGCGGGCGAAACCACGGGACAGCCTGGCCAAGGGGATTCTCACATGGGTGGGTCGCCCATGTTCACAGGCAAAGGAATAGTCCTCCTCGGAAAGGCCTCGGATCAGGGCCTCGATTTCACCGGGTTCCAGGGTGTCGCCGGCTTTCACCGCGGAACGGCAGGCGCACAGTCGGGTGGCCAGCAGTCGGATGTCGTCAGGATTGGAAATGCCGTCGGCACGTTCCACGATGTCCCTCAGTAGCCCTTGCAGGGACCCTGGAGACAACGACACTGGCAAGGCACTCACCAAGACGTCTGAGGACCCATGGACCTCGATGGCGAAACCGGCTTTCTCAAGATGGGGCCCCAGGTCCTGGAGAGCCGCCGCCTCCCCCGGCTGAAATTGCAGGCTTTGGGGGATCAGGAGATTTTGACGCTCCACCCCCCCAGCCAACAGCTCTCGCCTCATAGTTTCCAGCAGGATCCGTTCATGCAGAGCGTGCTGATCCAGGATGCTCAGCCCCTCATCAGTCTCGACCACCACAAAGGATCCGTGCACCTGCATGAACCGCCGGCTTGGCGCAGGGGACGCATGGGCCTCACCCAACAGCCCCGGGGCATTCCAATTCTCGGCTACAGGCCGCTGGGCCCTTGGCAAGTTCGGGGAGGGGGAAGGCTCCTGGACCTGGGGCCTGGGCATGGAGATCAGTTCTGGAGCATAGCCCCCACCAGCCAGGGCGGACCTGACGGCCCGGGTGACCAGGGAAGCCACATCACGAGGCCTGTCGAATCGCACCTCTTCCTTGGTGGGATGGACATTGACATCAGCATGGGTCGGGTCGGAGCTGATGTGGATCACTGCCACGGCATGACGTCTGTCAGGGATGAACTCGCGGGTGGACTGCAGAAGAACCTGGGAAAGCATCCTGTCGCGGATCGGCCGCGAGTTGTAATAAAAAAACTGACCATTCCGGTTGACCTTGGCACAGGCGGGTTCCGCCACCCAAGCCATGACCTCAAAGCCGGAACCGGAGGCTTCCCCCTTCCGGAAACCCGATGCCCGGGTCACATCTTCAATCCTGGCCTCCATCCCTCCCGCCCTCCATTGTCTCTTGACTCTCCCATCCAGTCGCAGGGTCAGCTCGACACCGGGAACACTGAGCGCCAACCTGTCGAGCCACTCCTCGCACCGGAGGCATTCAGCCCTGGGGGATTTCAGGAACTTCCTTCGGGCGGGAACGTGCCGGAACAGATGCCGCAATCTGACGGTAGTCCCTTGGGCCCGGGCTGTCGGCTTGGGAACTCCGGGTTTGCCTCCTCCCACCTCCAACAACCATGCTTCAGGGGAACCGGCAGCCCTGGTGACGATCTCCAGGTCCCCAACGGCGCCCATGGAAGCCAAGGCCTCCCCCCTGAAGCCGCGAGATGACACGGCATGAAGGTCCTCAAGAGTGCTGATCTTGGATGTCGCATGCGCCACGATGGCCAGGGGCAGGTCATCCCGGGAAATGCCCTCGCCGTCGTCGCTAACCTCGAGCAGATCCAACCCACCTTGTTCCAGCGCGACCTCGATGTGCCTGGCTCTGGCATCCAGCGCATTTTCCACCAGCTCCTTCACAGCGCTGGCTGGCCTTTCGATCACCTCGCCGGCGGCTATTTGGTCGATGAGCGCATCATCGAGGAGTTGGATGGGGCGCCGTGGGGACATGGCGTGCGATTTTACCAGTAGAATAAGACATGCGCGTGATCACCGTAATGGCCTGTCGGGAGGCCTTGGAACTGTTTTTGACCAACCTTCTTCTGGTGTCTTTGCTCGCCGGCCTCAACATCTCACTGCGCTTTCTCAGGGAAGACATTGGCATCTCGGAACTGGGCATGATTCTGGGACCTATTCTGGTCAGTTCCTTGCAATTCTCTTTCCCGCTGGCTGCCATCATCTCGACAACCCAGCTTTCCAACCGGTGGCGTGAAGAGGGCACCCTGCAGACTGTCGCTTCGGGTGGACTGCCGTCCAGAACCCTCTTTCAGCCCGTGATCCACCTTTTTGCCGCTTTAGCCCTGGTGTTTGCGCCGTTTGTTCACGATTTGATACCCAGAACGAGACTGAGCCTGTTGGAAGAAGGCAACCGCTTGATCCGGTCACTCCTGCTCTCAAGGGCTCGTACGGGTGTCCCCCTTGTGCTCAACACCCATGACAGGCTCTTCAGCCAAGGTGTCGAAGGCGAGGAGCTGAGGGATCTGACATTCACAAGAACAGGTCCAGGTCAGGCAACAGTCCTGAAAGCCGCCCGTGGACGGATCATCGACAAGGAACACACATTCCAATTGGAATGCCAGCAGGTCAGCATCGACTCTCTCGAGGGAGATCGTACACGCAGGGTGGACATGGATTCCACCACGATTCCACTTGAAACCCGAGAGAAGAAGCTGCGCGACATCGACAGGGAATCTGTCATCCCCAGTTGGAAGCTGGGCTCTCAGCCTGCCGAACGAGTGGAATGGCACATGCGTTTCAGCATGTTTGCATTGCTCCCCCTTCTGGCATGGCTGGGTCTCCTGATCGGCCCCCTACTTCCATTCAACAACAGGGCCGGATCCTTTGTGGCCGCCCTACTGCCCATTGCCGTGCTCTACTACCCCCTGTTGACCCTTATCCAACCCTCGGTCATCAAGGGCTCATTGCAAACAACATCACTATGGGTTCCGGTGGCGGCTCTTTATCTGTTGGGGCTCTCACTGGGCTCCCTGCTTCGCCGCAGGGGACTGGGTTAAGAGCGTTCCCAAACTACTTGAAGTTGATTCACATCAAGAGTGACCGCGCTTGCAAACAAGACTCACGCCAGCTGAAGAAATTTATGCAAAAGATTGCGCATGTTTTGAGCTTTGGACTGATCAGAATCATTCCACGAACAATTTCTTTTGCCACAGAACTGCGTTTTTTAGCAAAGCTGTAAATTGTTGCTATTAAACGATTTGCGTCGATTCTAAGCCGCTCAATGACAACCCGAATGAACCAATAGTACTCCACAATTCGAGTCCAGGTTCAACTGTGCTTCAAGACTTTGTGCCACCCCTGTCGAATCACAGTTCACAACAGTTCAAGCAACCCTGAACGGGTCGCCAAGCAAACATCTCACAAGGAGAAAGCAATGGACGAGCTCAATCTCATGGACGGCATCCCCTTAACCATCACACAGGTGGCCATGATCACCCAGACTCCCAAAAGCACCCTTCGTTATTGGGAAAAGATCTTTTCGGAATTCCTCATGCCCCCCCGCAGTGAAGGTGGTCGACGGACCTATTTTGCCGCCGACGTCCGGAGGATCAATGAAATCAAAAAAATGCTCAAGAATGAAGGCTATACCATTGTTGGGGCACGCAAGAAGCTCGGACTGGCCGCCTGAAGTATCCAAATCCCAACTGACGTGAGCCGATACCCATGACACGCATCAACACAAACATCGCAGCGAACCAGGCCGTGAGAAACCTCCAGGGTTCGAACAAGGGTTTGAACCGGACCCTGGAGAGACTCTCCACAGGCTACAAGATCAACCGGGCCAGTGATGGGCCGGCTGCCTTGGTGATCAGCGAACGATTGCGCAGTCAGGTTGCCGGTCTCAAGCAGGCCGTGGAAAACTCCGAGCGCTCCGCCAATATCCTTCACACCGCGGAAGCCTCCATGGTGGAAGTCGCCCGACTTTTGGTGAGCATCCAGGATCTCATCCTGGAAGCAGGCAATGATGGTGCGGTCTCGCCCGAGGAGATTCTGGCCAATCAAGCCCAGGTGGACAGCGCCGTCGAAACCATCAACCGCATTGCGAACACCTCTTCATTCGGGGATATTCGCCTTCTGGATGGCTCCATGGACTATGTCACCAGCGGCCTCCGCAGAGGAAACTTTAGTGAGGTCAAGCTTCATGCCACCCAGATTGGCGGAGCCCAAAGCAGCCTTTCTGTGACCGTCAAGGTGACCAAAAATGCTTCACAGGCCGTGATCACAGCCACACAGGCTGGTGTCGGGCTCAGTGGGGCGCTCCTCTTGGTATCCGGCAACAAGGGCACCCAGGTGCTGACCTTCGCCCGGTCCGCCGCCAATTCAGCCATCAGGGCTGCCGTGAACTCTGTCGCCGACAGCACGGGGGTCTTGGCGATCCTGAGCGGGGGCACGACCTTTTTCAAGTCAGAGTTCTATGGCAGCGACCAATACGCGCAGATCTCGGATCTTAGGAACATGTCCAGTACCACCCAGTATCTCAATGTTCGTGACAAGGGATCGGATCTGAGTGCCACGATCAACGGACAGTCTGTCGATGCGCTGGGTCTCACCATCCGGGCCAAGACTCTCTCCCTCGACGCCGAACTGACCCTGAGTGCCAACTTCTTCACAGCCCTGTCCTCGGGTGCGGTCAGTGCCATCACGAGATTCACGGTCACGGAGGGTGGCTTTGGCTTCCAGCTGGGCAACGGTTCCACAGACCGGGAGAAGGGTTTCCTGGGGATCCAGCGGATGACTTCCGACAACCTGGGTGACCGTTCCGTGGGTTTCCTCAATGACATCGTCACTGGCGGACGATACACCCTCACCACCGATCCCCTGCATGCCGCCCAGATCGTGGAAAAAGCCATCGATGACGTGTCACGCTCTAGGGCAAGGCTAGGGGCCTTCGAAAGTAACACCCTGGAATCCAACATCAACAGCCTGGGTGATGCCATCTTGAACCTGACGTCCAGCGAAAGCAGGATTCGAGAGACGGACTTTGCATCGGAGACATCCGAATACACAAGGATGCAAATCCTGGTTCAAGCGGGAGTGTCCGTCCTGGCTCAGGCCAACCTTTCACCCCAGGCTGTGCTGCAGTTACTGTCCTGAAGCTGGAACCAGCATCGGCTTTGAGGGTGGAAACTTCTCGTGGTTGAACAGAATGGCCGAATAGGCATCAAGACGAACGTAGTCGCAAGGCTCCGGGGGCTTGCCTCCCGGCCTTTCCGAAACCATTCCGGCAAGCTTGTTCATCGCTTCCGGTGTCATCCGGTGCCTGATGGCATCCACAGCCTTGTCCCTGACATTGAGGTCGGAACTGTCCAGGGCATCTAGGATGCTTTGGGTCACATCACCGTTCTCCTTGTCGGCAAACTCAGCGCATAGGAGGGCCCAATAGGACACAATGGGGTCAGGATCTTTGACAAGACCGGGGAGTCTTTCATGCTGGAATTTTGTCCAAGCCTCCAAGGTACGGTCATCCCTTAACCGCTCCATCTTGTAAGCCATCAAGACACGCAAATCCAGCAAATGGATCGAGCCCAGGAGACGCTGGAGGGTGGCCATTGCCCTGGCCCTCACTTTCGGATTGGCTTCGGAAACCGCCCGATTGAGTTCGACAAAGAAGGCCTCATTCCAGTGTCGCACAACAACACGCTCGTGGCAGGAGGCAATCTCAGCCTGAAGGGCGCTCAGCATCGCAGGTTGCAACCCCTCACCTCGCTGGTCAAAGAGCTGTGACAACCTGAAGTGCACACCGGCAATCTCAGAACGCAGGCCATTCCATCGTGAAAGCTCCACCGAGAGTGGGCCTCGTGAGTAAAAACCAATATACGAGGGTGCCATATAGATCAACAATCCCACCACAACCAGCACCGAGGTGATGCGAGCCATGCCGCCACGGGGCCACAACGTGATAAGGGCCAACAAGCCGTTCACCGACCACAACATGAGCATGGGCAAACCCACATTGATCAACAGGGTAAATCCCGACTCCTTGATCCAGCGACGTGATGCGTTGTGGTCAAATTTGAACTGGACTGCCAGGATAGCTCTTCCGATAAGCTCATAGATCCCTGGTGACTCGACCTGTTGGAGAGCCATCACCATATCCAACGTTGGACGCATGGATGGCGCCATTTCAATTTTGTCATGATGAAGAATGGCCGTGCGCTCTAGGAGCCACGGGTTCTCGGTAGACAGCCTTTCCCAGAATCCCGCACCAGCCTTGTCGGCATCCACCAGGAGCAATTCAAATCCCTGGGGACCCGTACGGGCCTCAGATTGGATGGCAATGGGAGGACCTCCCTTTGATGTATCAAGAATCAGGGGGACTCCACGATGGACAAGATCCCAATCGACGTCTTCGGGCCTGATGAAAGGAATAGTTCTCTCATAGCTGAAGAAAGTCCTGATTTCCTCTCGATTTCCAAAATACAGCACTGTTCGGTCATGGTACTTCGCACCCAAAGGTGGCCGGAGAGGGAGCATCGCAGAGACAGTATTGTGGTAATAAAAGTTGCTGATGGATGAAAGAATGGGGTTGGATTTCAGGATTTCATCTCGAATCATAAGCACGGCTTCATTGTTGAGCTGAGGAAATCCCGAGGTTGAACGGGGCAATGCAGGTCCCAAGGAAAGGAACAGCATTAACAGAATTCCCAGAACAGCCGTGACCTGACTCATCATCAACGGCAGGGCAATGGGATGTGATTGATGGGCTCTGCGCCATCCAGCAACCAGAAGATAACCCGGTACGGCAGCCAATGGACCAAGAAACCACAAAAGAATGTCGGGAAACAATCTTGTTCCCTCGTTGATGGAAACACAGGCTAGCGTGATGATACCAATCACGGCACCTAAAACCGATGCTATAGATAACACTCGAAACCTTGTCGACAACCACAACCCGGCTAATGGGAGAAAGGCCACACAGAATGTCTGTGTGAATGCCAACAAGAGGGCTCCAGCATTGTCAGGGCAAGTTCCTTGATACCAAGCCATGTCAGGATAGGGAGCCACACCAACGTTGACGAAGGCAAGGGCCTGATAACAGAGTGCACGGGGAATGGATTCCATGCGAGCCTGCTCAATGAAACTAGCATTCAGCAACCAGAGAACAAGTAAGGTCCCAAACATGCCAAGAAACAATGCAGAAAGATCGTAAAAAGCATGGAAAAACAAACCCGACGCAGTGGATGGATTCCCATCTGTTACAGCAGTCAGCTTCTTTTGGTTGATTGATGAAAACCGCATAGAAAGGATGGAGGCATCTCTTCTAGAAAGTAACAATCGATGCGGAAACTCGACATGCAATGATAGATCATTGGAATGGATATGAAGCTTGTGAGGAACAGCCTCAGGATGGAGCGACCAATAGGATCCTGAAAGCCAATGTTCATCGATAGAACCCGTTGTGGGAATATCGCCAACACGCTTATAACCAGAATTTCGAAGCAGGTCGTCAAGCTCCTGATGAGTTCCTGACCATTGGAATTTCATTGTTATAGCAACCCCTGAAAATGTTGAAAAAAAAAGGGGAGGCCTTACGGCCTCCCCTTTGTGGTTTCCGCTTGTTTTACCTGCGGAACCTGTCGGCCTGGATACCCCTGCCGATCAAGCAGACCCCGTTGTCACTGCTGTCACGCAGTGGATCGAACAGGGCACCGAGCTTGACGAGCTTGGCGAAGGCATCGTAGTTCGCGTTGAACATCGCAGCCGCACCTTGAGGTCCAGTATCACGACCGGCCAAAGCCGTCGTCTTACCGTTGTAGGTGATGGTCCTGATGTTGCTCAGGTAGTTGAAGCTCATGTCAAAGTAGCTCTCATTGAGCGACTTCTTGCTGACAAGGTGAGTGTTCACCCTGTCCCATGAGACAGCAGCCACCTTGTAGCGAGACACGTCATCCTGAGTGACGCTTTCAGAAGAAACCCTCAGACCACTGAACTGATATTGGTCGAAGGGGTTCTTGCCTGGCTGGATGACCGTGCTACCAAGGAACAGGTCGTAGTAACCGTTCGCCACATTACGGTTCCTGGTGACAATGGCCACACCGGCACGGTTGACGTCGCCATAGCAACGGTCATACGTGACGCGTCCCTTGTTGCCACCCGGAGTGTTATCCAGGAAGGTCACCGCAATCACGGTTTCCGTATCGCCATTGATATTGGCGTTGCGGGCCACGTGAATGCTCTTCAGGATCGAGTCGGTGGACACCGAGTCGTGGGTCGTTGTGGCGCCCTTGTTGGAGCTTGTGGTCTGCTCCCCGTTGACACCTGCAACGTTCGACGTATTACCACCGTAGGTCTGCCCACGGCTATAGGCGTCCACACGGCTTGCGCGTGTGAAGTTGAAACCACCGTTGGTGTAGCCGCTGATATGGCTACGACCCGAGCGAAGGTTCGAGATCACATACACGTTGTCAAGCGAGAGGTAGCCGTAACCGCTGTTCGGACCAGCATTGAGAACGGCAGTCGAGTTGAACCCACGCCTGACGTTGGATGCCCAACCGGCGATGTCGTCACGTGTGATCCCGCTGGCTTCGAAAGCCATGACCACCATGTCGTTGCTAACGGCACCGGTGTTGGTCAAACCGTCACCAAGGACTGTCACCTTGGGAACGCTGTAGGTCACGGTCGACGATTCGGCCCTCAGCGCTGTGTCGTAGCTCACACGCGACACCAGCTGATAGCTGATGCCGGAGGAAGCTGTCCAGGCACTGTCCATCATGTTCACCAGATACATCCCCGTGGGGGTCGTGTCGGTGTGCATCGTGGTGCTGACGGCACCGTTTTGGTCGAACTTAGCAGCGCCATTGCTCGTGAGGAACACGAACAGCTGGGCTGTGTCGAAGTTACCATCAAGGTAAGAGTCGAAATCGAACTCTTCAGCGTTGCCGGCCGTGTTGACACCTCGGTGAAAACCGGTGTGGTCAACGGTGACAGCACCCCAGAACCTGGGGAAGAGACTACCGTTTGCACCACCACGTGTTGCCCAAGCAGCTACGTCATCGAAGCTGGCAACGGCAATGGCCCTGGCGCCGTCTGCTTCAGCAGCGGCCAAGCCACGGCTGAGGTAGTGTCCGACAACCCAGACCTTGTCAAGCGTCACGTCGCCGGCACCAAGGTTCACCGAAGGGCCCACGCCATGGAGCTTGATCTTGTCCCAGGTCACCCAGGGGCTGGCTGTACCCGTGCCCCCGAGCCAAGAGCTCGAAAAGCCATACGCACCTGGCGTACCACCACCAGTAGCAATTGTGCCTACGCGATTGAAAGCAGGGCCTGACACAACATAGTTGATGGCATTGACAGCACCCGCATCGGCGCGAGTGTTGTCAAAGGTCAACACTGCAAAGTAAGGCCGCGTAGTTGCCATGAAGTGAGGGCTCAGAACGCCACCAGATAGGTCGAAGTTACCAATCCTGTTTTTCACACCACCCAATCCGTTCGATGCGGAGTCATAGCTAGCGCTATCGAGCCACGCCACATACACACGGTCAATCGATGTGCCATCACCAAGGGCGACTAACTGAAGCGATCCTGGCAGCGCACTTTCATATGTGACTGAGGCAGTTCGTTGATTGGCTGGAACTGCACCTCCAGCACTATATTCCGACGCTATGCCACGACCAGAACCGACATACTTGTCGTATTGAGTCGGAATCATGCGCGGTGTTTGCCAGCTAGCACCATCGTCAGTGCTGGCAGTGATCCAAACTCTGTACTGAGCATCCAAACCGTGCGAAATGCCAGTTTCAGGATTTGAAATACTAGTCCCACGATTGGGGTTTTTGAAAGCATGAGCACGCATAGCACCTGTGTAGTTGCGAGCCGCGTTGTCAAGCGACACATGGCCCGTTGGCGCACCACGATCCTTGCCACCAATTTGATTTGCTGTGCTCAACCAAGCCACGAAGATATTGTCACCGGCGCGAGCAATCCTTGCCGTCGAAGCCACGTCGAAGGAAATCGCGTTTCCAGTAACCACGCCCATGGGCGCACCACCCGTCATGACAACGGGGTCGATGGTCACGAGGTCTGACCAGGTGCTGCCGAAGTCATAAGAGCGACCGAACATGACAGCAGAGCCCATGCTCTTGCTGACACCGGCGTCTTCCGACACTGTCAGAACGGTGAAGACCTTCCTGCCGTTATTGACACTATGAATGTCAACCACGTCAGCAGACAGAGCACCCATGGTGCCAGAACTGCTATTGACGCGTGCGAAGTTGTACTGCCTCCACGAGAAGGGATAACCCAGCTTCGGGCTGGACGAGCTGTCCAACGTTTCCTTGCTCACCCGGATATGGGTGATCGACGCGTTCTCTCCAGCAGCATTCATCAGCTGCAGAGCGGAAAGAGCTACGGCGAAAAATGCCAGAGCGATCCAGAAACCCTTCATCGTTTTCATGAGACTTACCTCTTCGTTGCTTCGTTTTTTCTTCGTGAGTTGAACACCAAACGCCGCTTCGTGCGGATTTGGATGTGGAGATATTAGAAAGAGTGTGAGGGAGGCGTCAATAAAAAAAATCCCAAAAAAGTTGATTTGACGCCAAAATTCCAACGTCGACCCACCTATTTGGATCTGTTTGATCTTTGTTTGATATTGTTTTTTATATGTTTCATGCTCTGAGCTGGAATGTTGTCGATGCATCGTTTCAATCTATTTGTAAAAATGTTTTTTAAATTACCTCCCAAACAACTTCAACTTGGCGCGACATCCTGACGGCCTATCAATACGAGAGCGAAACAGTGATCGAATGTGCTTAAAGGGTTTTACGCGAAGCGCGCTACGGCCATGCAGGCATTATGCCCACCGAAGCCGAAGGAATTGGAAAGCGCCACATCGATCTTTTTTTCGCGAGCTTTGTTGGGCACCACATCCAAATCACACTCGGGATCCTGGGTCACCACATTGATGGTGGGATGCACCTTCCCTTCGTGCACGGTCATCACCGTGGCGAGAAGCTCCACGGCTCCCGACGCGCCAAGCAGATGGCCAATCATGCTCTTGGTGGAGCTGATGCAGATTTTCTTGGCATGCTCTCCGAAAGCCCTCTTCACTGATTTGACTTCGCTGATATCCCCCAGCGGTGTGGATGTACCGTGGGCGTTGATGTATCCCACGCGCGACGGGTCAACCTTCCATGGCGCCAGCGTTTGGAGCATGGCCCTGGAGGGGCCGCTTCCATCCGGGCTGGGCGCCGAAATGTTTACGGCATCGGAAGTGGCTCCCGCGCCCAGAACCTCGGCATAAATCTTTGCCCCGCGTTTTTTGGCGTGTTCTAGTTCCTCAAAAATCAGGATGCCTGAGCCTTCACCCATCACGAAGCCATCGCGGGCCACATCAAAGGGGCGACTGGCAGCCTTGGGATCGTCATTGCGCCTCGACAAGGCCTTCATATTCTGGAATCCGGCAATGGCCGAGGGTCGGATGGTGGCCTCGGCCCCCCCTGTCACCACCGCATCAGCCTCACCCAACGCCACCAGTCTCCAGGCATCACCCATGGCATGGGAGGCACTGGCGCAGGCACTGGACACGCTGTAGCTGGGGCCCAAGAGCCCAAAACCGATGGAAATGTTCCCCGAGGCGGCGTTGGGCATGAGCTTGGGTATATAGAAGGGAGAGACTTTGGAGTGGCCATCCTTCAAAAAGCGCTCAATTTGGGTCTCGAGCTCTTCAAGGCCCCCAATCCCAACGCCCAGAATGCACCCGACCCTTTCGGGAACCGCCTTGTCCATCAGACCGCTGTCTTTCATGGCATCGTGGGCTGCCACCATGGCAAAGCGCGAGTAGGGGTCCATGCGGCGCTCCTCTCGCTTGTCCAAGGCGTCCTCGCTGCTGAAGGCAGGAACCTCGCAGGCGATGCGCGCCTCAAACGTGCTGGCATCAAAACGCGTGATGGTACCGGCAGCACTGCGACCTTCCAGAAGTCCCTGCCAGAAAAGGGCCACGCCCCTGCCAAAGGGGCTGACGCACCCAAGGCCCGTCACCACCACGCGTTTCACGGGTGTCTTACTTAGCGACCTTGGCGATGTAGTCCACGGCAGCACCCACAGTGGAAATCTTCTCGGCTTCCTCGTCAGGGATCTTCAAACCGAAGGCATCCTCGAGGGCCATCACAAGCTCCACAATGTCGAGGGAGTCGGCACCCAGATCGTTGATGAAGGAGGTGGCGGATTGCACCTTTTCCTTCTCCACGCCGAGTTGCTCGACGACGATTTCAACAACCTTCTTCAAAATCTCATTCTTGTCGGCCATCGTTATCTTCCTTTCACTAGAGTCTACATTACCATCCCGCCGTCCACACAGATCACCTGTCCGGTGATGTACGCAGCTTGCGGCGAGCAAAGAAAGTGGATCGTTTCAGCAATATCTTCGGGTTTTCCAAGTCTTTCCAGGGGAATGCCCTTGGTCAGATCAGCGCGTTGCTGATCGTTGAGCTTGGATGTCATGTCGGTGTCGATGAATCCCGGACAAACGGCATTGGCCCGGATCTGGCGGGAGGCAAACTCGCGGGCAACGCTTTTTGTCAGGCCGAGCAAGCCGGCCTTGCTGGAGCTGTAATTGGCCTGACCCGGGTTGCCGATCAATCCGACAACGCTCGACACGTTGACGATCGCGCCCCCCTTGGCCTTCATCATGGGGCGCACCGCCGACTTGATGGCGGCAAAGGCTCCCTTGAGGTTGGTGTCCAGGACATCATCCCATGATTTCTCATCCATCCTCATCAGGAGATTGTCGCGGGTCACACCGGCGTTGTTCACCAGTACATCCAAGCGTCCGAGTATCTCCACGGATTTCTCAATGGCCTTCGACACGTTGTCAAATTGACTCACATCCACCTGAAGGGGCTCAACCTTGCCAGGGAGTCCGGCACAGGCCTCTACAGTTTGAGCCCCGGAACCCTCACGCTGGTGAAAGAACACGACATGGTCTCCACCCTGCGCGAATCGCTTCACGATGGCTTGGCCAATCCCCCTGGAACCCCCGGTGATGATCACCCCGCGGGCGCTCATGCCTGGGCTTCCTTAAGCTTCTTGACGTCTTCAATGGTGTTCACGGCGGACACAAGGATATTCCGGGAGTGTTTCTTCAACAACCCCGAAAGCACCCGACCGACCCCGATTTCACAATAGGTCGCAGTCGCGGGCATTGCCAGCATGCAATCTACCCAAAGTACGGGGCTGACCACCTGAAGTGGAAGCTTCCTCTTGATCTCGGCCGGAGTGGTATGAGGTTGACCGTCCACGTTGCTCCACACCTTGCACCGCGGAGACTTCACATCCAGGGTGGCAAGAAGCTCTGAAAGCTGTGAATCGGCGGGCTTCATGAGCGGAGAATGAAAGGCCCCGGCCACTTTGAGTGGAATGGCCTTTTTGCCCAGCTCACCGGCACGGGCAGCCGCCTTTTGCAACAAGGCCGGTTCTCCACTGAGCACCATTTGTGTTTCCGAGTTGATATTGGCCACCACCAGAACTCCGGCGCCCCGCACTTCACTTGCCAAAGCCTCGGCCTCTGGACGCGTCATCCCGATCAGGCTGAGCATGCCGGAGGGAACCTTGTCGCAGGCCTCCTGCATGTAGCGACCCCTCGCACTGACCAAGCGAACGGCATCGGAAAAACTCAGCGCTCCTGCAGCCGCCAGCGCCGTGATCTCGCCAAGGGAAAGTCCCGCCATCCCCTCCCATTCCTTCCAACCCAATTCCTTTTCAAGCACCTCAAACATGGCAAGGGAACTCACCAGGAGGGCTGCCTGACAGATGTCGGTGGCATTGAGTACCTCTTCTGGTCCCTCCCTGCAAATCTTGCCAAGGTCGCGGCCCAGCACCTGCGAAGCCTCGTCAAACTTGGCCCTTACCTGGGGGTAGGCCGACATGAAATCGGCAGCCATGCCCACCTGTTGTGCGCCTTGCCCAGGGAACAGCGCGATGCGGCTCGTCACCAGCGCACCAGCATGCTGCCCCAGGTGAAACCGCCTCCGAACACCACAATGCAGACCAGATCCCCTTTCTTTAGGGTGCCGTCCCGGTTGCGCTGGTCCATCAGGATGGGAACAGAGGCACTGGAGGTATTCCCCGTGTCCTGGATATTCATCAGGAATTTCTCGAGGGGCAACTCAAGGCGCTTGGCGCTGGCCTCGATGATGCGCTGATTCATCTGGTGGGGCAGGATCCAGGTCAAGTCGGAAAGCGAGTACCCGTTGTTCTTGAGACAGTCGAGCACGGTTTCCGGCAGTTTGTTGACCACCACCTTATAAACTTCACGACCTTCGAGTGAAATGAATTGGTGCCCGGCCGCAAGATTTTCAGGTGTGGCGGGATAACGGCTACCGAGTCGGCGGGTGATGAGCTCACCCTTCGATCCGTCGGCGAAGAGGTCGCAATAAAGGATCTCATGGCCAGAGTCGGCTGAGACCACGGCAGCCCCAGCTCCATCCCCGAAGAGGATGCAACTGCCTCGGTCCTGCCAATTCATGATGCGGGTCAATGTTTCCGCCCCAATCGCCAGGACATTGCGGTACTGGCCGGATCGGACAAATTGGGTGGCCACCGAAGCGGCGTAATGGAATCCGCTGCAGGCGGCCGTCAAATCAAAGCAGGGCATGGCTTTCGTGGCCCCCAGCATCTGTTGCACAAAGCACGCGGTGCTTGGGAAGTTGCGTTCAGGGCTGGCCGTGCCCACCACGATGAGGTCGATGTCGTTCGGTGTGAGGCGGGCCTGTTCCAAGGCTTTGCGGGCGGCTTCAGTCGCCAATGTGGCCGTGCTCTCGTGGTCGGCCACCATATGGCGCCTTTGGATCCCGGTACGCTCCTGGATCCACTCGTCGGATGTGTCGACAATCTTCTCAAAATACGAATTTTCCAAGACCTTCTCCGGAAGGTAGGAACCGGTGGAAAGGATGTAAGCCGGACGGGTCTTCATCGCCCATCCACCTTACAGCATCTTTTGGATATTGGCGTTGAGATCGCCATTGATCATATCTCGGGCCGTCCGGACGGCGTTGCGGATGCCTATATAAGTGGAAGATCCGTGTGAGATCACCACATGGCCGTTGACCCCCAGGAGGGGTGCACCCCCCACCAAATTGGGGTCAAAGCCGGAGGCAAAACCCTTCAGTTCCTTGCGCAGGAGCAATGCTGCCATCTTGGTCTTAAGGTTGCTGGTGAGCACGCCTTTGATCCCACCCATCAGCATCTTGGCCAGCCCTTCGGCACCTTTCAACAGGGAATTGCCGACAAAGCCCTCACAGAGCACCACATCCACATCACCCCTGAAGATGTCGCGGCTTTCGACATTGCCGATGAAATTGAGGCGATCGCGGTGCTTGTTCAGAAGTTCAAAGCATTCCTTGGTGAAATCGTTGCCCTTGGCATCCTCCTCACCGATGTTGAGGAGTCCCACACGAACCTGATCCTTGCCCTGCACATACTTGCGGAAGGCTTTCCCCAGCACGGCATAATCAAGGAGATGGCGGGGACGGGCGTTGACATTGGCACCGCAATCAAGCACTAGGCAGGTGCCCTTGGCCGAAGGAAAGGAACAGGCGATGCCAGGGCGCTGAATGCCCTCGAGCATGCGAAGGGTCAGTGTCGCCGCGGCCACGCAGGCTCCTGTGTTGCCCGCGGAGACAAAGGCCTGGGCCTTGCCTTCCTTGTGAAGCTGGAGAGCCTTGGAAATCGAGTTGTCGGGTTTTTCCCTGAGAGCCCCGAGAGGGGTGTCTCCCATTTCCACGGTCTGGGAAGCATGCACAATGTGAGGCTGGGACTTGGGGCCTTGGTGCAGTGCGTAAAGCTCCTGAATGCGCTTCTGGTCTCCCACGTAGATCAGTTCGATCTCGGGAAAATCACGTTCCGCAAGGATACCGCCCTTGACGGCCACGTCGGGAGCGGAATCTCCCCCCATCGCATCGAGGGCGATCTTCACGTCACTATCGGCGCTTTAGAGACTCTTGGCCGCCTGAACCTGGCGTCCCTTGTAGTAGCCACAGGAGGCGCAGACCCTGTGGGACCGCTTGGCCGAGCCGCATTGAGGACAAGTGCCCAGATGCAGGGTGGGAAGGGCATCGTGGGTCCTGCGCTTCTTGCGCCGGCTGTTGGATTGTCTGCGTTTGGGGACGGCCATGGCTGACTCCTGAGTTTGCGGGGGGTGATTATAGGAGGGGCTCTAACCGGGCGTCAAGGAGTGACCACAAGGGCTGAAAAACTCTCTAGGGCCTTGGCAAAGCCCGAGGGCGAGTCTCCAGAGCCCCTTGCCAGCTGGGGCCGGCCCCCCCCCCGTCCACCCAACGGAGCGGAAACAGCCTTCAAGAGGACGTCCGCTTTGAATCCAGCCTTTTGGGCTGCGTCTGAACAGGATGTGAGGAACTGGACCTTGCCCTTGTCAGGCGCGGCCAGGAACAGGACATCAACCTTCCCCTTAAGGGAATCGTTCACAGCCATGAGATCGGCACCTTCAGAGAGCTGTTCGCCGAGGACTTTAAGAGGTCCACAGGTGCGGGCCTTGGACTCCAGATCCTTGCTGGAAGAGGCACTCAACTGAGACTGCAGAGCCAGCAACTGTTTTCTGGCCTTGGAAAAATCCTCCTGCAGAGCCTCCACACGGCGGGCCAATTCCCCCGGGGGCGCCTTGAGGATGGCCGAGGATTCCTGGAGTATCCGTTCGTGATGTCGGGTCAGATTCAGGGCGGCACCCCGGGCCACAGCTGTGATGCGGCGCACCCCACTACCCACAGCCTCTTGGGAAAGGATGCGTAAAAAGCCGATCTCACCGGTGCCCCTGACATGGGTGCCGCCACAGAGCTCCTTGGAGGGTCCGATGGAAAGCACTCTGACCTTGCCCGTGTACTTTTCACCAAACATGGCCACAGCACCAGATTGCTTGGCGGCATCCAGATCCATCTCGCGGCAATCGGTCACGGCTGATTTCCAGATTTCGGCATTCACCAGATCCTCGATGCGACGGAGTTCGTCGGCCGAGAGCGCAGAGCTGTGGGAAAAATCGAAGCGCAAGGTCTCAGGCCCCACCTGGGATCCGGCTTGCCCGACCTTAGGGCCCAGCACCTCCTTGAGCGCCCAGTGCAAAAGGTGAGTGGCACTGTGATGGGCCTCCGTGGCCCGGCGGGCGGATTCATCGACAGACAACTCGACGGCCTGACCCGTCCTCAGCTCTCCCTTTTCGACGGTGACGACATGGATGAAGATCCCGGCTTCCTTTTGTGAGTCGGCAATGCGTGCCTGCCCTTCCTGCCAGAGGGCCTTTCCGCTGTCTCCCAACTGACCTCCGCCTTCAGCATAAAAAGGAGTGAGGTCCGTCACCAATAGTCCTTGGTCGCCGGCACCCAGCCTCTGCATGGACTCACCCTTGGCATTGAACAGGGCCTTCACAGTGGCTTTTTCATTCAAGGAGCCGTACCCGGTGAATCGTGTGTCGGTGGTTCCAAGCTTGCGGGCCTTGTGGGCCGGGCTTTCCACGAACACGGCGGACTCCATGCCTGTATCCGCACTGGAGATCTTGCGGGCCTTTTCAGCCGCCTGTTCATAGCCCCTTTCATCCACAGACATTCCGGATTCGGCGAGCAAATCGCGTGTCAGTTCGATGGGGAACCCATATGTGCTGTACAGGTCAAAAGCCTTGGCCCCATCCAAAACCTTGATGCCAGCCTGTTCCAATTCTTGGCGATAACGGTTGAACAGCGCACTTCCAGATTTGAGGGTGCGCAAAAAGCTGTCTTCCTCGCTCCTCACAGCCGAGCGGATCCGATCCGTTTCATTCGACAGTTCGGGGTATCCCCCCCTCATCACATTCACAACAACCTCGACAAGCTTGAACAACAAGGCTTGTGAAGCACCCATCTCATGGGCATCCAGCAAGGCCCGTCGCAAAAGACGTCGCACAACATATCCTTGGGCATTGGGTCCCGGGGTTACGCCCTCGGCGATGCACAACACCACCGATCGCATGTGATCGGCAATGCGACGCAATTTAGGCAGCTTTTCATGGCTTTGATCTGTGCCAACGACTGTCGCCACAGCGTGGACAAGTTCCTTCAAGGAATCGATCTCGAAATTGCTCTCGCAACCCTGCACCACGGCGGCCAGGCGCTCGAGACCCATCCCGAAGTCGATGTTCTTTTGTGGGAGGGGCACCAGGGCACCCCCCTCCTGCCGGTTGAACTGGGTGAAGACGATGTTGCAGACCTCCATGTATCGGTCACAGGAGCAACCCGGTTTGCACTCCCGGCCTTCCTTTTTGCATCCATACACCCGAGCCCCCTCGCAACGATCGAAATGGATCTCCGTGCAAGGTCCGCAAGGACCGTTGGGACCCTGGCTGGGGGCACTGGCAGGCCAGAAATTGTCGGCCTCACCCAATCCCACAATGCGCTCCCGGGGGACAATGTGGCTCCAGATATCTCGGGCCTCAGTGTCATCCTCTTTACTATCCTTATTGGGGTCCTTCTTGTAGACCGTGATCCACAGCCTGTCCTTGGGCAAACGCACCTCTTGGGTCAGGAATTCCCACACCCAGGGAATGGCTTCCCTCTTGAAGTAGTCGCCAAATGAAAAAATGCCCAGCATCTCGAAGAAGGTGTGATGCCGCGGAGTCTGGCCCACGCGTTCAATGTCACCCGTGCGAAGACACTTCTGGCAGGTGGTCACGCGGCGGTGCGTGATGCCCACGCCACCGAACTGCGCCTTGAACTGGTTCATACCGGCACCCGTGAACAGCAACGTCGGGTCGTTCTGGGGCACAAGGTTGTCGGAAGGCAGGCGCACATGCCCCTTGCCCTCGAAAAATCTGAGGAACCCCTCGCGGATCTGGTCAACTGTTTTCATGGGAATCGAATTATATCCAGCGCCTCCACAGGCTTATGGCCTGCGGAAGCGCCGGAACGGGCATGAGAGAGGATGGCAGAAGAGAGAAAGAAGGCGGAAACTTAGGCTGCAGCCTCGGCTTGTTGCTCTGACCCATCATCGGAACCGGATTCGGCAATCGAAGCTCCACTGCGCTGCTCGAAAATCTTCCGGCGAAGCTCCTCGACCAAAGTGGGATTCTGGGCCAGCGACTCCATGGCCTGTTCGCGGCCTTGGCCAAGCTTGGTGGAACCCATCATGTACCAGCTTCCGCTCTTGTCGATCAGGCTCAGCTCGGTAGCTGCATCGATGATCTCACCGAGGTAATTGATTCCCTGGTTGTAGATGATGTCGAACTCGGCCATCTTGAAGGGGGCCGCCATTTTGTTCTTGACCACCTTGACCCTGGTGCGGCTCCCAATCACAGCCTCGCCCTTTTTGATGGAGTTCAGGCGGCGAATGTCGAGTCTCACGGAGGAATAGAACTTAAGGGCACGGCCACCAGGCGTGGTTTCGGGACTACCAAACATCACGCCGATCTTCTCGCGGATCTGGTTGATGAAGATGATAGCTGTTTCACTCTTGTGGGCCACCGACGTGAGCTTGCGGAGGGCCTGTGACATCAGGCGGGCTTGGAGGCCCACATGACTCTGCCCCATCTCACCTTCGAGTTCAGCCGTGGGAACGAGAGCCGCCACGGAGTCCACAACCACCAGATCCACCGCGCCGCTCTTGACCAGCATTTCGCAGATCTCAAGGGCCTGCTCACCGCTGTCGGGTTGGCTGACCAGAAGGCTGTCGAGATCCACACCCAGCTTCTTCGCATACATTGGGTCAAGGGCGTGCTCAGCATCGATGAATGCCACGGAGCCACCGGCCTTCTGGGCATTGGCCACCAGATGGAGGCACAGCGTCGTCTTCCCGGAGCTCTCGGGGCCGAATATTTCGCAGATCCTGCCCTTGGGCATGCCTCCGGTTCCGAGGGCCAGGTCGAGACCCAAGGAGCCTGTGGGGATGCAGGGCACCGGCGCCGTCTGGGCCGCCTTCCCGAGAACCATGATGGCCCCCTTACCGAACATTTTCTCGATCGCACCCACGGCGCGATTGAGATCCTCGCTATGGGGGTTGTGGTTCTTGACGTTCGAAGGGGTTTCCTTTTTCTTGCCTGCCATGGTTCTTCTCCGGTTTGTCTTGTGGGTTGTTGTTTGAATCGTGTTGTTCGTCTGCATTCAATCTACACCTTGCGGGGACACCTTCAGACGTCTCTCAGGACGTTGACACTTGGCGAATTCCCCGCTGATAACGGCGCACCACCCCCATCACGATCCCTTGGATCACGGCATCGTGGGTGTAAATGGGCTGCATCATGGGGTTACTGGGCTGAAGGCGAATGCGTCCATCTGGTTCGCGGTAATACCTTTTAAGAGTTGCCTCGCCCTCGACAAGTGCGACGACAGTTTCACCATCCCGGGCCGTCTGGCGACTTTCCACCATCACATAGTCGCCATCAAGAATGCCGTCTCCCACCATGCTGTCGCCCACCACTTCAAGGATGTAGCAATTGTCGCGGCAATCGGTGATGAACTGGGTCATGTCCACCATACGTTTGTCTTCGAGAACATCGATCGGATGGCCAGCGGCAATTCGGCCCATCACAGGAATTCCCTGGCCTGGATATTTGATGATTTCAATACCGCGATGGATGCGGCGGTGAATGCGGATGAAGCCTTTTTGATCCAGGGCATTGACCACATCGCGGACAGTGCCTGTGCTCTTCCATTGAAAGTGCTCACCCACTTCACGAATGGTCGGGGAATAGCCCTTTTCCTGATAAAATTTGAGGACATAGTTCAAAACTTGATCTTGACGCTTGCTTAGTTTTTTCATCGATGTCTCCTCTATCCACACAAATTATATGCACCCTAATAGGTGGTGTCAAGATAAAACCCGCTCTTATTGCCGCCAATTGATGAACGAATATCCTC
>JBFWNO010000027.1:0-26719 GCA_050251015.1 Planctomycetota bacterium | reverse complement strand
CCCCCTCCCTCACCCTCCCCCTCCGGGGGAGGGAAGAGTTCATTTAGAAGGCAACGCACCCGTGTTGTCGAGGATCATGTCCAGGAGCACAAAGACCTGGCGCTCGATCCGGAGCCCCGAGTAGCCTTCCACAGGGCGGGGGAGTTCGGCCTTGAGGAGAGGCACTCCGTTGTGGAAGACGAGCAAGTCCTTGCCCGATGTGGCCATCTTGAGTTCCTGGACCGAGGTGTCGGAAGGAGCCTTTTGGATGGGCCCCTCGGCCAGCACCTTGCGTGTGCCGTCGCCCTGGCTGTCGAGCAACTCCAGCCAGCCGTCGCCCCCGCGGCTTGAGAGGCGGAGCAAATACAACTTCTCCTCGTGGTCCGTCTTGCCGAAGATCCACTCGGTGACGGCATCCTCGGTGAAGGGTTGGGAGGTAAAGCGCAGGGTGCAGGTGAACTCCCTGGAGTACCGTTCCTGATGGTAGACGATGAAGGGGGATCCCGGCGTGGCGGTGAACCGCAGTTGCGTGTTGTCGGCCACCACCGTCTCGGAAGGCTGGAGGGCGAAGGCTTGGCGCTGTTCGTTGAAGACCCACCAGCCGGCGAGATTGCCGTGATTGAACAGAGGCTTGGGCCAGGATTCGCCGCGGTTGATGCGCTGGAGTCCGGAGGAATAGATGAGATCCTTCACCTCCACGGCATTGCCGGCGGAAAACAGTCCGACGCGTCCCATGGGGCCTCCCTTGGCGTAGCGCACCTCGAGGGCCTTCTCGCCGTTGACATAGAACCACATTTCATTCCCCTGGCGGAAGGCTTCCAGGGTCACGAATTCATCAAAGCGCTTGAGAGTCGTGTACATTGCCCCGAGTCCGGTGTAGACCGAGCGGGGGCTCTGCTCCACGGCGCGGGCGGCGATCTGGCCGGTGTTCGGCTCCAGGGTCAGGAGCATGAGCAAAACCGTGTCGTCGTCGGTGTTGTGGATGGCAAAGCCGAAGCCGAAGTTGCGCTCGGGAACCTCTCCTGGCAGTGTGGCCTTGAAACGGAAGGAGGCTTTCACCAGACCATAGCCGGGGAATGTGGCGGGTCCGGCCACGATCACGGGCTCGCCGCGCTTGGGTAGGGTCAGAAGGCCCTTCTCAAAGCGGGTGTCGGAGAGATGGGAGACCAGGGGTTTGGGGGGGCTACCCCTCAGGAGGGTCCAGTTTTTCAGGAGGTCCTTGCCGAAGAGGGGGGTGCTTCCCAGTTCGATGATGCGGTTTTGCAGGCGCTCGGCACGGGCGTTGGAGGGATCGAACTTCAGGATTTCGTCGATGGCCCTCTGGGCCTGGGCTGGCTTGGATTGGTACACCGAGGTGGCGAAGCTCAGGAGATTCGAGATGTAGAGGCCCCGGCGACGGGTCATTTCCTTGAGGGTGTCCGTCAGCTTGGGGAGGATCTGTTCCACAGCCTGCCGCCGTGTCTGCACTTCGGAGTCCTTGGAACCCGCCGTGAGGTAGAGATAGACGTCGTAGTAGTAAAGGGCCTTTTCCACATCCCCGGCCATGCGCTGGGCCTGGGCCATCTCGTAGTGCAGGTCCTGCTGGCGGATGTCGCGCAGGCCCATGAAAGGCTCAAGAGCCAGAATGGCATCCTTGGGATGATTTTCCCTGAGATGGCGGCGGACCTCGCCGAGCACCACGCCGATCATGTTGCTGTCGGCCGTTGCGAGGGCCTTGCCGGGTTCCGGAAGCTGGAGGCGGGCCTGGCCCAGTCCCTTGAGCGCCTCGGCATGGCCTCCGTCACTGCGCAGGACCTCGTCGAAGGCATGGCGGGCGCTCTGACTCTTGCCCTCGCCCAGCACCTTCTGGCCCAGGGTCAGGTTTTCCTCGACATATTTCCCGTTGAGGGCCAACAGCTTCGGGCTTTCGTCCAGGAGCGAGGACAGCCGCTTCTTGGCGGTTTGAAGGGCGCTGTAGTTCTGCTCTCCTTCGGCTCCCTCTTCACGGATCTGGTCCAGGATGCCCTGATAGGCCTCGATAGCCGCCGGAACATCGCCCACCTGTTCCATCAGGGAGGCCCAGGCCAAGCGCACTGCAAGGGAGCGGGGATGTGTTTCGAGAGCCTTGGAAAGCCCGTCCCTGGCCTCGGCAATCTTGCCGTTCTTGAGCAGCCCTTCGCAGAATCGGGCATTTTCCTCGCCGGAGTCTGCTTGAAGGAGGGGGGGAAGACCCATAAACAGGGCCAAAAGGGCAAGAGTGAGCTGGTTCTTGAAAATCATGTGGGATCTCCAATCTAACATAGGGAATCCACCCTCAAGGTGTAGGGGCGCAACATGTTGCGCCCTCTTCGAAGGCCAATCGACGATCAGGGCGCAGCATGCTGCGCCCCTACATTCGGAATTGGGCAATTCATCGATTAAAATACACCCCTCATTATTCAAGGGGGTCACATGGTCACATCGAGTTTTTCCGAATTCTCCACACGCCACATCGGCCCATCCGGCCGTGATGAGGTCGCCATGCTCAAGGAGATCGGGGTGAACTCCCTAGATGAACTCATGGCCCAGACAGTGCCCTCGGCGATCCGCATGAACAAGCCGTTGAGGACACCGGCCCCCGAGACCGAGGCCCAGTATCTCTCGAGGCTCAGGACAGTGGCCGCCAAGAACAGGATTTTCCGCTCGGCGATCGGGATGGGCTATTACGACACGCACACCCCCAATGTGATCCTCCGCAATGTGCTGGAGAACCCCGGTTGGTACACCCCCTACACCCCCTACCAGGCCGAGATCGCCCAGGGTCGCCTTGAGGCTCTCCTCAACTACCAGACCATGGTGTCGGATCTCACCGGCCTGCCCATCGCCAATGCTTCTCTGCTCGATGAAGGCACGGCCGCCGCCGAGGCGATGATGATGCTCCGCCGCCTGCACAAGGAAGATGATCGCCGTGTGTTTCTTGCTTCCGACAGGCTCTGGCCCCAGACACTCGACGTCCTGAAGAGCCGCGCCGAGCCCCAGGGGATCACGCTCAGAATCTGCGACCTGAACAAGGCCGAGTTCGGCCCCGAGGTCTACGGCCTTATCACCGGCTACCCCGACGGGGAGGGCGCCGTCACGGACATCGGGCCGCTCGTCAAGCGCGCCAAGGCCGCCGGGGTGCTCACCGCCGTGTGCACGGATCTTCTGGCCCTCTGCCTCATCACCCCTCCCGGGGAGTTCGGCGCCGATGTGGCCTTGGGGAACTCCCAGCGTTTCGGCGTGCCCATGGGCTTTGGCGGGCCCCATGCCGCCTTCTTCGCCACCCGCGAGGAATATGTGAGGGAGATGCCCGGCCGCATCATCGGTGTGAGCATCGACCGTTTCAAGAACCAGGCCTACCGCATGACCTTGCAGACGCGCGAGCAGCACATCCGCCGCGAGAAGGCCAAGAGCAACATCTGCACCGCCCAGGCCCTCCTGGCGAACATGGCCGGCTTCTACGCGGCCTGGCACGGCCCGGCCGGCCTCAAGGCCATCGCTTTGCGTGTGCACGGCTACACACGTGCACTCGAGGCCCAGCTGAAGAAACTCAAGCTCAAGCAGGCCAATGCCGGCTACTTCGACACCCTCAAGATCCTGGCCGACAAGAAGACCCAGAAGAAGTGGATCCAACGTGCCGAGAAGCTGGGCTACAACCTGCGGGCCTTTGCCGACGGTGCCGTGGGGATCTCGCTCGACGAGACGACAACGGAAGCCGATGTGGCCGCCCTGGCGAGCGTGTTCTCAGGGAAGGCCGCCAAGGTGGGGGCCATCAAGGTGGACGGCAAGCTCCAGGTCGTGCCTTCCTGCGTCCGCACCAGTGCCTATCTCACGCACCCCGTCTTCAACTCGCACCACACCGAGACGCAGATGATGCGCTACCTCCGCAAGCTGGAGGGGCGCGATGTGGGTCTCAATGTGTCGATGATCGCTCTGGGATCCTGCACCATGAAGCTCAATGCCGTGGCAGAAATGATTCCCGTGACCTGGGCCGAGTTCGCGAAGCTGCACCCCTTCGCGCCCTCCAGCCAGACCAAGGGTTATGCCGAAATCACCTCGGAGCTCGAGAAGTACCTCTGCGAGATCACCGGCTTTGCCGCCGTGAGTCTCCAGCCCAACTCGGGGGCCCAGGGCGAGTATGCCGGCCTGATGACCATCCATGCCTACCACAAGGCCAAGGGCCAAGGGCGTCGTAACATCACACTCATTCCTTCGTCGGCCCACGGCACCAATCCCGCCTCGGCGGTGATGGCCGGGCTTGAGGTGGTGGTGGTGGACTGCAAAGACGACGGTACCATCGATCTCAACGACCTTAAGGCCAAATGCGCCGAACACAAGGAAAACCTGAGCTGCATCATGGTCACCTACCCCAGCACCTACGGGGTGTTCGAAGAGGGGATTCAGGAGATCTGCAAGATCGTGCACGCGCACGGTGGGCAGGTCTACATGGACGGTGCCAACATGAACGCCCAGGTCGGTTTGACTTCACCCGCGCTGATCGGCGCCGATGTCTGCCACCTGAACCTGCACAAGACCTTCGCCATTCCCCATGGTGGTGGCGGCCCCGGCATGGGCCCCATCGGCGTGGCCAAGCACCTCGCGCCCTTCCTCCCTTCCCACGCCGTGGTGAAGACGGGGGGAGCCAAGGGTGTGCATGCGGTGAGTGCGGCCCCCTGGGGTTCGGCGGCCATTCTGCTGATTTCCTATGGCTATATCCGTTTGCTGGGGCCCGAGGGGATGACCCGGAGCACCAAGGCGGCCATCCTGAACGCCAATTACATCCGCGCCCGCCTGGAGAAGCACTACAGCGTGCTGTATGCCAACTCCAAGGGCCGTGTGGCCCACGAGATGATCTTCGACCTCCGGCCCTTCAAGAAGGGTACCACGCTCGAGGAGGGGGATGTGGCCAAGCGCCTGATGGACTACGGTTTCCATGCGCCCACGGTGAGCTGGCCGGTGCCGGGCACCATGATGGTGGAGCCCACGGAGAGCGAACCCAAGGAGGAGCTGGATCGTTTTTGTGATGCCTTGATTGCCATTCACCACGAGATGCAGGAAGTGGTGGAGGGCAAGGCTGATCCCAAAGACAACCTTTTGAAGAACGCCCCGCACCCTGTGCATGAGATTGCGGCGGAAACCTGGAGTCACCCCTACTCCCGCGAGCGCGCGGTGTTCCCGCTCCCGTTCGTGAAGGGCAACAAGTTTTGGCCCGCTGTGGGACGCATCGATAATCCCCATGGCGACAGGAACCTTGTGTGTGCTTGTCCGGCGGTGGAGGCGTATGCGTCGGGGTCGAGTGGTTCGGCGAAAGCTTAAGATTTCCGCTGGCGAAATAGACCTGTCCACTTCCGTAGGGGCGCATGGCAATGCGCCCTATACAACATGAAATATCATTACCTGAATTTCACATTTATATTGATGTGGTATTTGGGAATGGCTACATCTTCTGATTCGCTACACAGAGTTGGGATACTTTTATATTTCCCCGCATCGATTTATTTCGCACTTGTTGAAAAAAAGGTGACTATGGACTCCTCATGGGGTTATCAAAGAATGACTTGTTTCGTTCACAAGTGGTTTCTCATTGGAACTATTATTCTCGCGTGCATCTTGTTTTTAATATGGCAAACGGATACGCCACAGCAGCATTGAGAAGAGTTGTGTGGTAATTCAATTTTCACCGCATCCCCACCTCCAACCTCATCCCCAACGCCCCCGCCAGCCTCACCAAAATCCTGATCGAAATCCCCGTGTTTTTCCGTCGAGAATCTTCAGCGCCTGCGGCTTTTGTCCTTCGCGCCCCTCACCCCTGGTGGCTGAAACCCCAGCTTTCCCTTTGAGGGTGCTTTCGGCGGTTCCATCAATTCGCGGATCGCGTCGAACACAACCTTGAACTGCCTGTCGTACCTGCTTTCCAACTCGGCCAGTTTTCGGGCAAGATCCGCGTGTGTTTGGAGCATTTTTCGCAGTTTCACAAAGGCCCGCATGATTTCGATGTTCACCCGCACCGCGCGCGGGCTATGGAGGACGCTCGACAGCATGGCCACGCCCTGCTCGGTGAAGGCGTAAGGCGGCTTGCGCATGCCGCCCCAACTTGAAGTCACAATTTGTGACTTCAAGTTTGATGCCTCTTTCATGCTGAGCTTGAGCATGAAGTCACTGGGGAATCGGTCGATGTTGCGTGTGACGGCCTGGATGAGCACCTTGGGTTCAACCCCGTAAAGATTCGCGAGATGCATGCTCATCATGACCTTCTCCCCACGCAGGAGATAGATCCGCGATTCAATGCACTCAATAGGCACGATGGGCTCAGCGTGCTGCACAGGCCACCTCCTTGGCTTCTACCTGCACTCTACGCATGCCGGGGACATCTTCAGGAGGGGGGTTGGGACGTTGAACCCTTGATAGAACGGTAAAATCAGGCCTATGGATCTTTCACATGAGGAAGCCCGCCAACGGCTTATTGAGATCCTGCAACACGCGCATTCCGGTGAAACCGCCGCATTGAATGCCTACGAGGGACATTGGCGCTCGCTGAGGGATCCTGGCGAGGCTGCACTGGTACGCCGCATCCAACAGGACGAGATCGAGCACAAGGCCATTGTGGCCACTATGCTTTCGCGGCTTGGCGCCGCGCCCAATTCCAGGCGCGACAGGGTCTTCTTTTGCATCGGCAGGACCATCTCGTCCCTCTGTCGATTGGGGGGGTGGTACATTCCCATGTACGGCGCAGGGCGTTTGGAAGCCCCGAATTCCAAGGAGTATGACGATGCCGCTGACTGCGCCATTCAATGTGGCTGTGACGATTTGGTCACCTCACTTCGCCATCTGGCAGAAGTGGAGCGCGAGCATGAGCGCACCCTCAGAACCCTGACGGCCTCGCACTGGCTTTCGCGCTATATCCCCCTGTGGAGAACCACCCTGGAGGGAGCCGAACAGGGTGCCCTGCCCTGCCTTTTGGTCTTCGACGGCGACTGCCGTGTCTGCAATGCAACGGCGGATTTCCTGGAGCGCCACGACAGGAAAAAGTCCCTGGTGCTTGTTGCCTCGGGATCCCCGGAGGGGGTGGAGCTGCAGAAACGGCACGGCGTGGATGTCTTGAGCCTCGACACCATGCTGGTGATCCGGGGCCAGAGGGCCTTTGTGCGTTCCGATGCCGGCCTGGAGATTGCCGCTGAACTTGGCGGCCCCTGGTTGGCCCTTCTGCCCCTGAGACTCATTCCCCGGCGTTTCCGCGACGCGATCTACACGGCCTTTGCCAAGAGCCGCTATCGTTGGTTGGGCAAGACTCAGACATGTAAACTGGTATCCCGAGGAGATTGACCATGCGCAGGTTTATTGCAGTTCTGGCCGTTTTGGCCTTGTTTTGTTCGATGCCTGAAGCCAGGGCCGAAAAGGTGGACCTGAGCCCTGAAAATCTTTTGAAAACGGCCACCCACGTGGTGGTGGGCGAAGTGGTGCAGATCTACACCCGGAAGGAAAACACGGCCAACCGGGAAATCACCCACTATGTTGCAGAGGTGAGGGTGAAGAAGGCCGAAAAGGGCGAAGGGCTCAAGGAAGAGGGCCTGATCTATGTTCGTTATTTCACCAAGCGGTGGACAGGCAGTGGGATGATGCCTCCGGACACCAACGGCCACAGGGGGCTCCCAGAGGTCGGCACCACCCTGCGGATCTACCTTGCCTGCAACGCCTACAACGGTTTCGGGGAAACCAAGGATGGGGGCTTTGATGTGATCGGGGCGAACGGCTTCGAGCGCCTGCCCTGACAGCGGAACGTATCTTTGTAGAGGAAGCCTCGAAGTACAATGGCGTCATGCTCCGCGACTTCCTCGACGAGTATGCCCGCTACAAGGCCATCGGCCAGAAGGCCCTCGATCAAGTCCCCGACGCTGCACTGAACCACATCCCAAGCCAGGATGGCAACTCCGTGGCCATGTTGGTCAGGCACATCAGCGGGAACCTGATCTCGCGGTTCACCGATTTCCTCCATGCCGATGGTGAAAAGCCCTGGCGCCAGCGGGACCAGGAATTCGAAGCAAAGGACTACACCCGAGCGGAGGTGCAGGAGATGTGGACCAAGGGTTGGGCCGTGCTCGAGGCCGAGCTGGGTGCCCTCAAGGATGCGGACCTCACAGCTACGGTGGTGATCCGTGGCCAGAAACTTTCGGTGCATGAGGCCCTAGCGCGGTCCCTGGCGCATGTGGCCTACCACATCGGGCAGATCGTCCTCCTCGCACGCATGCTCCATGAGTCCTCATGGCGCTGGATCAGCATCCCCAAGGGGGGGTCACAAGCCTACAACCAGAACCCCAGCATGGAGAAGAAGCCGCAGTGAACATGAAAGGCCGGGGCGCGGCCATGGCCTGGTTCCTGGCCCTGTTCTGGAACGCCATTTCGATCACGGGGTGCTATGCCGGATTTGTCCAAGGAGATCAGGAGCCTTTCCCTCTAGGCCTTGCCGCCATTCCCTTTCAAGCCGTGGGATTTTGGCTGCTGTGGAGGGCCTTCAAGATGTCTTGGCAACAACGACGCTTCGGACCAGCCCGCCTCGATCTGGCCCGTGAACCCGTGGCCCCGGGAGAGTGGCTTGAGGGAGTGGTCTCTTTCGGGAGCCCTCCCCAGAGCCCCGAGGGATTTCGTGTGAAGCTGGCCTGCCTCAGGGCGGTTCGCTCG
Organism: Planctomycetota bacterium; assembly: GCA_050251015.1. Taxonomy (GTDB): domain Bacteria; phylum Planctomycetota; class JBFWNO01; order JBFWNO01; family JBFWNO01; genus JBFWNO01. The sequence continues at coordinate 18,067 of JBFWNO010000027.1, read as the reverse complement.
GGAGCGGGTGCGGACAGCAGGCTGGAGGAAGTGGTGGATTGGGAGTCGGAGTACCTCACCCAGGATGAGGTGCGGGTGCCTGATGGGCCTTGGGGGATCCCTGTGCGCTTCGAGATCCCGGGTTCGGCACCATCCACGGTGGTCAAGGGTGACGAGGGACGCATTCGTTGGCAACTTGAGGTGGAGGCTGATGTGCCGGGCATCGACTGCCATGCCTCCTTCGATGTCCCCATCGGGACGGGACAGGAGGTGCAGACGCATTTTGCGATGCCCCCTGCATCCCGTTCACGAACGGTGTCGAAGTCCGGATGCCTGCCCACACACCCAGAGAGGCTCGAGCGCCAGGGCATCACGGTGGAAAGTCGCCCTTCAGCGGCTTTCATGGTGTCGTGCCAGGCCGGGAGGCCCCGCCATTACCTGCTGTCGACCCTCGCGGTGTTGCTGGGTTGGACCTGTTTCCTGGCCATCGTGGTCTCCATCAAGGATCCCATCCTGATTGCAGGATTTGGGTTTTTTGAGTATCTGATCTTTCGTTGGGCCATGGTGTTGTGGTTCCGTTCCGTGAGTGTGGAGGCCGATGCCCGGGGTCTGGTGATCACGTGGACCTGGTTTGGAGCCAGGCGCACATTGAGAGTCGACAAGGCGGATCTTCGCGGCGTCTCTGTCAGGCAGGGTGGCCAGGCCTTCGGACGGCGGTATCATGACATCCAAGTCGACAGGAAAAGCACGCGCACCACCCTGGTGGCAGTGCCTTCAATTGAAGGGCGCGACAGTGCGAAGTGGTTGGCGGATCAGTTGACTCGGGCCTTGGCATCCTGAAAGGAGAATCGCACCCGTGAAAAAAGAGCCGTGGTACAAGGAAGGCCTCCATTTTTCCTGCCACCAATGCGGGGTCTGCTGCACCGGCGATCCCGGATACATCTGGGTGAATGAAGACGAGATCGAGGAATTGGCCCGGGCCCTCAAGATGGATGTGCCCAGCTTCGGTCGGAAGTACCTGAGGAAAATCAACAACCGCTATTATTCCTTGCTCGAGAACGGTCAGGGCGACTGCGTGTTATGGAACAAAGACAAGGGGTGCACGGCCTATGCTGCCAGGCCCCAGCAGTGCCGCACCTATCCCTTTTGGCCCGAGGTGGTGAAAACCCGGAAGACTTGGGAAGAGGAAGCGAGGCTCTGCCGTGGCATTGCTGAAGGTTTGAGGGGCCGCGGAAAGAAGCATGACGTTGACTTTATATCAAAAGAAATTAAATGAAATAATTCTCGTATAATGAAATAATTCTCGTATAATGTATTTCATCGGAGGTGCCCATGAGTGAATCTCCCCTTAAATCCGGCATTTTCAAGAAATTATTCAAGGCAGTGGGCATTCTCTTTGTGGCCATCCAGTTGGTGCCCTATGGTCGCGCGCATACCAACCCGCCTGTGGTGAAGGAACCTTCCTGGGACGGCCCCGCAACAAGGGAACTCTTCAAGCGGGCCTGCATGGACTGCCACAGCAACGAAACAGTGTGGCCTTGGTACAGCCATGTGGCCCCCGTTTCCTGGCTGGTGCAGCGTGATGTGGATGAGGGGCGCGAGGAGTTCAATGTTTCGGAGTGGGGCCGCCCTGAGAACGAAGGGGATGAGGCAGCGGAAACGGTGCGCGAGGGGGAGATGCCTCCGAAGATCTACTTGCCCACCCATCCGGACGCGTGGCTGACGGAGAGTGAGAAATCCGCCCTCATCAACGGACTCACCCGCACCTTCGGAGACGAGAAAGCCGGGCACGAGAAAGATTGAGCCAAAGGGGCGGGTCGTTTGCCGGGGGATTGCGGAAGGTCTCGAAGGCCACGGGATACGGCACTCCGCGGAGGTCATTTCTTCAAAGGTTGACGTGTCCATCCAGCACGATCCCCAGCATCCCTGAAGGGGGGCCTAGAAACCCCACCAAGGGAGGTATGCCATGTTTTCTATAATGGGTGAATGAGACCTTCAGATTGCCTCACCGCCGCCGAAGCCCTTGTTTTGCAGAAGCCCGTTGTCTCAACAGGCCGGGAAACGCTGAAGCTGGCCCTGAGCGAGCTGATCGCCCGCAAGGGGATTTCCGTGAGGGTGGAGAAGATCCGGTGGACATCGATGGTCATCCTTTCACCGGCCAGGGAAAAGGCCTCGAACCATCATTGGGATCCCGTGTTGCAGGCGGCCTATGACCTGACCGTCGAGGCCTGCGGGTCGGAGAGGGAAGTCTCGGTCACCCAACTGGCCGGGACCATCAGGCGGCGTTACCCGGCCGAGACCGTCAAGCACAGCTTCAAGTGGCTCAAGGTGGTGCCGTCATTGGTATCGAAGGGATTGGCAGAGACCCGCAAGGAAAAGGCCCTCCTGTTCATCCCGGTGACAAGACTGGGACTCACGGCGAGGGGGCAGGCCCGCCTGGTGGATCTTGAATCCCAACTGCGCCGCGCCGAGGAGATTCCCGAAATGGCCAAGTCGAATCCTTCCGCTGCTGCGGCCCTGTTGGCATCCTTGGGCGGCGTGGCCATCTTGGTGGACACCCTCAAGTCGAAGCGGGCCGAGATCGCCCGGTTGCTGCAGCCGGAGCATGCCGATGGCGGCGCGGCCGACATGCTTCCCATTTTTATGGCCGACGGAGGCATGCACGTTGCCGATTCCTCCCTCGACACAGCCATCGACTGTTTCGGTGCCTTTGACGGAGCCGGAGGCTTCGATGCGGGAGGCGGCTTTGACGGGGGCGGCGGCGGTGATGGCGGGGGTTCCTGACCATCTGCCCTCTTTGCCAGGACACGGAAACTTTTCAATTCCTCTCCACGACAAGCCGGGTTTATTTTCGTTGCCGGGTCTGTGACCTGACGTACGCGGACCCCGCATCCCATCCCACATCGGAGCAGGAGAAACAACGATATCTTCAGCACCGGAATACCCCCGACGACAGCGGGTATCGAGGGTTCTTGGCCAGGCTGGTGACCGCACTGGAAACCCGTTTGCCCTCCACGCAACAGGAAGGACTCGATTTCGGAAGCGGTCCAGGGCCCGTGCTGGCACAACTCCTGGCCGAGAGGGGGCATCGCGTTGCTCTCTTCGATCCCCACTTTGCCCCCGATCCCGCCGTCTTGGAAAGGCGCTATGACTTTGTCACCTGCACCGAAGTGGTGGAGCACTTCCGTGAACCGGGTCGGGAATGGGACAAACTGATGTCGTTGCTGAAGCCGGGAGGGTGGCTGGGCATCATGACGAAGCTCGCCGACCGCTGGTTGGAGTCCCCTGAATTGTTCGCGACATGGTTTTATATCCGCGACCTGACGCACCTGTGTTTTTACAGTCGGCGGACGATCCAGTACCTGGCCCGCTGCCACGGCCTTAGGGTGGAATGGGGGAGGGATGACATGATTCTGCTCCAACAATCTTCAGGAACTGTGGGATAATCTGCGTATCAATTTGCAAGGAGGGTTTGGATGCCAGAGACAAAAGTCATCAACTACGGACCCCTCGAAGCCTTGATCGGATCCTGGAAGGGCGACAAGGGCATGGACGTGGCTCCCGAACCCGATGGTCAGGCCGACAGTCCCTATTTTGAGACCCTCACCTTCACCCCTGTGGGGGATGTGACCAATGCCGAACAACAGGTGTTGGTGGCCCTGCGCTACCAGCAAGTCGTCAGCCGGAAGTCCACCGGTGAAGTGTTCCACGACCAGTGCGGCTATTGGATGTGGGATGCGGCCAGCGGCACGGTCATGCAGTCGCTTGCGATCCCCCGTGCCGTGGCTGTGCTGGCCGGCGGCAAGTGGACCCCGCAGGCGGGTCCCTCCCTTGTCTTGGAAGTGAAGGCCGGGCTGATGAACCCCGACTGGGGTGTGATCCAGTCCCCTTTCATGCGCGACAAGGCCAAGACTGTGGCCTACCGCCACAAGCTCACCGTGGAAGGAACGTCGCTCACCTATGCCGAGACGACAAATCTCGATATCTACGGCCGCAAGTTCGAGCACACCGACACCAACACCCTGACCCGCGCCTAAGGAGACCGCATGACACAGCCCGTTGCCCCCGCCAATGTCAACTCCTGGATCATCGGGACCCGCAAGGGGGCCTGGCCCCTGCGCAAGGCCGCAGGCGGATGGAAACTGGGAGACCCCTGGTTCTTCGGTTGCCAGGTGCACCATGTGGTTCAGGATCCGCGCGGAGCCGGGACGCTGTTGGCCGCCGTGCGCACGGGGCATTTGGGGCCCACGATCTATCGCTCCACAGATGGAGGCCAAACGTGGCAGGAGGCCAAGAAGCCTCCGGCGTTCCGTTCGAAGGACGACTTCGGTGGTTCCAAGCTCCCCGCCGAGGATCCCCGCCGCAAGGGGTTGGTGGTGGACCATGCGTTCTTTCTCGCCCCTGGGCATGCTTCACAGCCGGGAGTCTGGTATGTGGGCACCAGTCCCATCGGGCTTTTCAAAAGCGATGACGATGGCCTTACCTGGTCGAGCGTAACGGGCTTCAATGATCGCACCGAGCTCGCCACGTGGTGCTACAACTTCGACAACAGCACACCCGACGGGGCCAAGTGCCACAGTGTCCAGGTGGATCCTTCGAACCCGAAACGGGTCCTTCTGGGTCTCTCGGGTGGCGGGGTGTTCCTGTCGGATGACGGGGACAAGAGCTGGAAGCCCGTGAACCTCGGGGTGGCCATGGATTTCGCCCCTCCCAAGGAAGACGGCTCCGAATACGAATTCGGGCATGATCCCCATGATGTGGTCATCCATCCCCGGAATCCGAGGCGCTGGTACCAGCAGAACCACTGCGGGATCTACCGCCTTGACTGGAAGGACGGGGCCAAGGATCAACGCTGGGAACGCATCGGGAAAAACATGCCCAAGGAAGAGGGTGATGTCGGGTTTTCTATGACCTGCCATCCCGGCGACGACAAGACCTGTTGGGTGATCCCCATGGACGGAAGCTCCGTCTGGCCCCGAACCAGCATCGGTGGCAGGCCCGCCGTCTATCGCACGCGCGACGCCGGCCAAAGCTGGCAGCGCCTCGACAAGGGCCTGCCGGCCCAGGCCTGGTACACGGTCTACCGCCAGTCCATGGCCCATGACGGCCAGAAACCCCTGGGCCTGGCCTTCGGCACCAGCTCCGGTGACTTTTTCTGGAGCGGCGACGAAGGCGACACCTGGAAGGAAATTCTCAGGGGATTGCCCAAGATCATGTCGGTCACGGCCGGGCGACTGGCCTGAAGACCATGGTGAAAGTCCGCCTGGCCGCGCTCCTGCATTCCTACACCTCCGGAGTTCCGGTGGTGGAGGCCGAGGGTGGCACCCTGGCTGAGGTGATGGATTCACTCGACAGGAGTTATCCAGGCCTGGCCTTCCGGGTCGTGGATGAGCAGGGGATGGTACGGCCCCACATGAGCGTGTTTGTCGGTTCCGAGAGGGTGAGGGATCCCCTGGTGCCCGTCGGGCCCCGGCAGGAAATCTTCATCGTGGGCGCTCTGTCGGGCGGCTGAACGATGAACCGGCACAAGGTGGAGATCCATTCCGATGGAGCCTGCCTGGGGAATCCTGGCCCCGGGGGCTATGGCATCGTCATGGAAGCCTCGGGCAAGGTTCGCGAACTCAGCGGGGGTTATTCACTCACCACCAACAATCGGATGGAGCTCCTGGGTGCCATCACGGCCCTTGAGACTCTCAAGAGCGCCTGCCACGTGGTGCTGGTGACCGATTCCAAGTATGTGATCGACGGCATCGAGCAGGGTTGGGCCGCAGGCTGGAAGGCCAGGGGCTGGCGGAAGGCCGACAAGAAGCCTGTGGTCAATCCCGACCTCTGGGAAAGACTTCTCCAGCAATGCGAGCGGCACCAGGTGACGTTCCGTTGGGTGAGGGGTCACACGGGCCATGCCCAGAATGAGCGCTGTGACGAACTTGCCAAATCGGCGGCGATGGAGCCGGGATTGCCCCCGGATCCCGGATACATCGGTTCACCGGCTACTTGATCGAGCGGCACCTTTCGCGTTGCAACCCGGGTTGGCGGGTTTCTTTGATGGCCTGCATGATGTCCTCCAGGTCGGCTCCCTTGGGGAGGCAGACATCGGCACCCGCCATGTAGGCATCAAGGACTTCCTCGGGCTCTTTCATGTCACCGAGGAAGAGGCACACGGGCCGGTTGGCTTCCTGATCCAATTCCTGGCACAGGCGCAGGGCATTCAGCGGTTTGAAAGCCGGATCAAGGATGACCACATCGGGGCAACGGAACTTCAATTCCTCGCGGAACGAGGTGTGGGTGGTGCCTTGTCCCATGGTCCGGCACATGTGACCCGAGAGGCAGAAGCGCAGGGAGAAGTATTCATTGACGGCTTCGTCGGAGTGCAGGAGAAGGATGTTCATGGGAACCTCGATTCACCTGTTGACCTACAAAGGCCATGCCACAGTCCCGGCGAACAAAAACCAACGTTTTTTGTTCAAAAAGAGGCCTGGGAAGGGATGCATAGAACCAATAACGTGTCAGTGATGACCCACATGGGTCTTCCATTGCACGGGTAAAATCCTCCAATGGAACGCCTGAGCCGTCGATTTTCATTGGTGTCGCTGGGGATCATCGGGACGGTGGTGACGGTCCTGGCCTTCTGGCTGATCCGGGCGGAAACCAACCATATTGTGGCCCTGGGGAACACGCACAGTGTGATCACAGCCCGCCACCTCCAGCGCGAGATCGAAGACAGACTGGCTGTCAAGGGTAGTCGTCTCGCGGTCTTGGATGATGTGATCCGTGAGCAGGCCCCGACCCTGGGCATCCTCCGGGCGGTCGTCTTCGACAAGGTGGGACGGGTGGTGTACAGCACCCGTCAGGAATTGGTGGGGCGGATTCTGGATGAGGATGATGTGAAGGAGGCGATGGCTGGCCGCATCTACTCCCAGCTTGGCGACAATGACCGGGAGACAGGGGAAGGAGAGGCCCCTCCTGGTGATTTCATCGAATCCTACATTCCCTGGAGCATGACGGTGGAAGGTCATGATATCGCCGTGCTGGAGATCTATACCGACGCCACGGACATCAGCGAGATGATCAGGCGGAGCACCCTGCACACAGTGGGGGCGGCCCTCCTCGCGCTGGTGCTCATGCACATGATGCTGACGACGGTGGTGCGGAGGGCCGAGGCCCTTGTCCTGCGCCAGACCCTGGAAACCCAGCGTTTGAATGAGGAGCTCGAGCGCAAGGTCGAGGACAGAACGCGGGAGCTCATGGCCATCAGGGGCAAGGCCGAGCGCGACGGCACGCTGGTGGCCGTGGGATCCCTGGCTGCCGGCGTGGCCCACGAAATCAACACTCCGTTGGGCACGATCACCACCTGTGCCGAAGGGCTCAAGGCCCGACTCAAATCGTTTCCTCCCGATCCCCTCCATGCGGAATGCGAGGAGTACCTGGGCCTGATCCTGTCCACGGCGATGAGGGTGAAGACGATCACCCGCAAGCTCCTCGACCTGGCCCGCCGGCGGGAACCCCGACGCGAGATGGTGGACCTCAGCCAGGCCCTCTCCACGGTGGTGTCCCTGCTGAGGGGCCGTTTTGCCGACGAAGGCAAGACACTTCTCTCGGAGTCCCCGCCCCGCCTGGAGTTGGCCACCGATGAAAGCCTGTTCCAGCAGGTCATACTCAACCTGGCCACCAATGCCTGCGACCATGTCGCCAGGGGAGGGCGAGTGACGGTGAGATTGCAGGCTCGGCACGGGGGAGCCGTCCTGGAGGTGGAAGATGACGGCCCCGGCATCCCGCCCGGGGACGTTCCTGTCATTTTCGAGCCATTCTTCACCACCCGTCAGGGGGGCACAGGGTTGGGGCTGCATGTCAGCAGGACCATTGCCACCAGTCTTGGGGGCAAGTTGGAGCTGGTGCCCACCTCAAAGGGAGCCCTCTTCAGGTTGACGCTGGGAGCGGGGTCATGACGGGGCGAGTCTTGCTGGCCGACGACGATGCCATGTTCCTGGATGTCTTTGCCAGGGAACTCAGGCGCCTGGGTTTCGAGGTCCGTGCCGAGGCGGGGGGGGTGCCAGCCTGCCAGGCGGCCCCGGCCTTTGCCCCTGATGCCGTGATCCTCGACTGGAACATGCCGGACCTAGACGGACTGAGCACCCTGCGGCGCCTCAGAGCCGAGGGTGTCCAGGCTCCAGTCATCCTCTTGACTGGCGAGGGCACGGATGCCGTGGCCAGGGAGGCCTTTTCCCTGGGGGCGCAGGATTACCTGACCAAGCCGGCTTCCCTGTCCGAGGTGGAAGTTGTCCTCCGCAGGGCTATCTTCAGGGGCCGGATGGAGACCGAGCTGGTCCGCCTCCACAAACAGAACCAGCTTTCATTGCTGGTGGGATCCTCGGCAGCGATGAATCAGGTGCGGGCCCAGGTGGCCGCCGCCTCCCGCAGCGACATCACCGTGGTCTTCGAGGGCCCGACGGGGTCAGGCAAGGAGCTTGCTGCGCGGTGTTTGCATGCCCAGGGGGCCCGGGCCATGGGGCCTTTTGTCACAGTCTCCTGTGGTCTCCTGTCGAGCGACATGCTCATGAGCGAACTCTTCGGCCATGTGCGGGGAGCCTTCAGTGGCGCTTCAGAGGACAGGCGGGGCCTGATCGAGGAAGCCTCGGGTGGCACCTTGTTGCTTGATGACATCGCCGTCGCCTCCCCGCAGGCCCAGGTGTCGTTGTTGCGTGTGGTCGAGGAGGGTGTGGTACGGCCCGTGGGGTCCTCCGAATCAAGGCGGGTGGATGTTCGCTTCCTGGCTACCAGTCAAGTCGACCTGGCCTCCCTCTGTGCCCAGGGGCGTTTTCGCGAGGATCTCCGGCACAGACTGGGATCCCTTGTCATCAAGCTCCCTTCCCTGAGCCAGCACAGTGCCGACATTCCCGAATTGGTGAGCCACTGGGCGGGTCAAAAGAGGGGGAGGGTTCCTGCCCTGACCCGGGAGGCGCTAGAGGCCTTGATGGCCCATGATTGGCCGGGCAACGTACGCGAACTGCGGAATGCCGTGGAGCGTCTGTGGATCCTCTGCGAGACCGCGGAGATCACAGCCGAGGATGTGGAGACCTGCCTCCAGCTGGCCCAGGTCAGAGGCGAGGCCCGGGGGACACTACGGGATCTTGAACTTAGGGAAATCGAGAGGACACTGACCGAGGTGGGTGGTGACCGCAAATTGGCCGCCGAGCGCTTGGGGATCTCACTTCGGACTCTGTATTACCGACTGAAGCAGATCAAGGGAGGGTGAGGCCCTCACTCCTGGGTATAGCCCGAGAATTTGGGTGGAACTGTGAGGGTCATTTCCAGGGATTCGATGATTGGCGTGGCTGTGATGGTGTAACTACCACCAGCTTTGTAGACCAATTCGCATTTGAGGTCCGTAAAGGATTGGAGTTGGGGGCGCTGGGCGGGCGTCCATACCGTCACAACAGGTTCGGCAGGGTCCTGGCTCTGCACCAGGCTGAAGATGGGAACGGGGGAACCCATGGCGTAAATCCCGGTCTTCAAGGCATTGGAATCTGAGGATTGGGGGCCCAGGTTGTTGGAATTCTCATCCCAATACTGGTGGAAGATGGGGTTGTGGGCCGTCATCCTCAGTTGCACGAGCCTTGAGGGCCATTGCCTGTTGATGTTCAAGGGAAAGATGTTGAGGGATTTGTTGGTTTGATAGGGTGCAAGCGCTGAGAGAATGGCTGACGTGGCCAGGCTGTTGGTGAATCCCCCATCGCCTTGCAGGATGCTCGGAGCAGGGCTTGAATAAATCTGGATGTCCATGAAGGACCCCCAGGCGATCCCGGACACCGTGAACACGGGGTGGTGCTGGGCGTTGCTGGAATCGGGTCGGAGGAGATCCAGGGGCTGGCAGCCAAAATAGAAGCGTGGCGGGATGGAGCGGTTCAATTCCGGAAAGAGGTAATCTCTTTGGCCCAAGGCGAAGGTCAGGTCATAGGAACGGATAGTCGACCCCAGACTGCCAAAGGATGGGATGTGGAGATAGGTTGAGTTGTCAACGGCGGCGCTGGGACCCTTGGGCCAGGGAACCAGGGAGGTCTTTTTGTTGTCCACATACGGGGGCTTGTCATAGATGGAGTGCTGGGCACCGGGTGCCCATGGAGAGTAAAAAGGGGGATTGCCGGGATCCGAAAAATAACCCAGAGACACGTCGCTTTGGACAAAGAGTCCCGCCATTGTCATCACAGGCTGAGGGGCCACGGTCACAGCCTTGTAGTTGTATCCATTGAGGTAGACAGCCACGCAACCGCCCCGGTGGGACACTTGGGAGTTGTTGAGGAGGTTGTCCATGTTTCTCCAGGCCACCACAAAATGATTCCAGCGGCCTGGCATGACCATCGGCTGATGGTTGCCATCGGCATCGACAGGTCCGATGCCATTGATGTTGACCGGGTGGTTGAGCACCATGACCTTTCGGACCGTGTGGTGCTCGCAGTGGGCAGGATCGCTGTAGTCGAAAAGGTTGTAGGTGGGGCCGGGAGAGCCGATGTACATATATTGGAGGTTCCGAGCCAGGGGGCTGAAGTCGTCTTCGGGATCCCAGGAGTCCCATGAGGGATTTCGGGGGTGGGTGGGTGATGGAACGGTAAGGTCGAGGGTGGCATATTTGGTGACCACATATTCCACCAGCACGATCTCATTGGGATAGGGATTGATGTTGCCCCAATGCCCGGCATCGGCTTTGGGTGCCGACCAGGAACTGGCCGTGAACAGGGGGGTTCCGCTAAGCAATCCGGTCGTGAATGTCCCTCCTGTGATCAGGTTGCCGTTGAGCGTGCCGCTGAGTCCGGACAATCCGCTGAAATAATGAACGGGGAGAACTGCGGTCGGTGTGCAGGTGCCGAAGGGATGCACAAAGGGGTAGTCTCCTACCGGAGGAAGTGAAGCACTGCCGCCTCCCGAACCCCAGTTGGGCATGTCGGCCCTGGCCCTGAAGACTCTTGGGGCATTGACAGGGAGCGAGGACCACACCAATCGCAGGTATCCTGTGTACAAACTCCTCATGTATCCCTCTGTGTTGTAAGGCGGGCCCAGGGTGGGGCACACATTGATGGATTCTTTGTCGAGCAGGTAAAAGGGAGCGAAGAAGAGGGTTTTCGAACCGGAGCCTTTCCACTCGGGAATGAAATTCGGTTTGTAGTAAAACGAAACAAGGCCCTCCTGCGGGCTGGGGAGAACATGGCCGCCCGAAGTGGGGATCCAATTCGGGTCTGGAAACTTGTCGTCGTCGGAACCCTGGACCAGGGCATTGCGCAATGTGAGGATGGCCTGCTTGCGGGTGTTGTCGGCATGGCCTGGCATGTCGATGTGGTCCATGGATGCCGTGTTGCCGAAGGAAGACATGCGAATCCCTCCACCGGGCATCAAGTCGGAAGTGGAGTCGATGTCGGCAAAGCTGGTGGCCAACAAGGAACCACGGGACCCTGTGGGAGGGGGATTGAGGGAATTGCGGAAATCGATTTTATGGGGGTGCTTGGCCAGGGGGATCACCCTGGGGCCCGTTGGCCAGACATCCATCCCGTTCACTTCATAGGTGGGTGTATTGTCAAAGTCGGTATAGGGAGAAAGGCCGACCCGGGCCCTGAGGGAAGATCCCCAAGGGTCTGAAGTACTGAGATCGAGCGAGGGCTTGAGCGCAAGGTGTCCATCCCAGTCGGCAAGGGGCACCCCGGGGATTTCGGGGTAGCTGATCCAGAACGATAAGGAGTTTTCCGGAGCCAGGGTGCTCACCTGGCTGAGGGGGTGGCGACACACGGCATCCCAATCCTTCTGGCTGTGGATGTCGATGACCTGGAAGAGTTCGATGATCGTGTGGATGTGGGAGCGAGCCAGCTCGTCGCCCGCGGTCGTAAGGGATCTTCCAAGGGCCTCGACATTCAGGAACGTGGAATCCAGGCAGGCCCATCCGGAGACTTTATGAGGATCCTTTTTGTCGAACATGCGGCGGGTACCAAAATCCCTGTTGCCATAGGTCATGGCCAAGGTGGGGGAATCCACCGGCGAGATCCCCAGCCCGTTGATGCGGTTGGGAAGGGGGTTGGGCAGGGCCTCGTCGATCACCAGACTGTTGAGGTTCAGGTGGGGATTCATCAGACAGGCCAGCAGGCCCTGGCGCTCCCCTCCTCGGAACACATCGGTGAATCCCGCGATGTCGGTGATATTGCTGCGCTTGGTGCCCACGATCACACCTGCAGTCAGGGCGGCGTGATTCTTGGCGTCGTAGCCCTTCTGGATGGAGGTCACTTTTTTCCAGAGAGCGCCCCACGACGAGTAGGGCCTTCCCGCTGCGATTTGCGATCCATAGTGCAGGCTCTCCGTGAGCGACAGCAGGGGCTCCCAGTTCCAGGAATTCACCAGATGGTTGTTCTCGCAAAGCAAGTTGTCGAAGAAAGGCTTCAGGACGAGGGAATGGGTGAACGACCATGCGGGATTGATGACTTCGATATTCGGACCGCCCAGTTCCCAAATCCAGACATCACCCATCCCGTGGATGAAGGCGGCCATCATCGAAGGCGGCATCCTGTTGATGTTCAACAGGCACATCTTGGGGTGGTAGACCCTCACGTTGTAGCGGTCGCGTTGTTGTGCCAGGGAACCATCCTTGAGGTAGGGCGAGCCCGATCGTAGGGGAGTGGTGTAAGCCACCTCAGTGGGGTCCACGGGCCCCTTGAGCATGAGGGTCACTTCCTGACGGGGGGGGTTGAGGGCGGCCAAGGCCCGGAATTCATCGACCACCTTGTTGGCCACAGCCAAGGTGATCCCGGGCAATGGGGCTCCATTGAGATCACGCCAACCCATGACGTAATCCCTCACCATATCGACGCAGATTCCCAAATCGTTGTAGCCCTTCGCCGGCCTAGCAAGGACGATGGCTTGTCCTAGGGGCGTTTCACCTGGACAGCGCTCACTGTGGTGAAAAGCGTCGAACTGGGGACCGGGCACCGCGGGTGTCAGGGGCAGGTTGAAGTCGTTGTCGACCTCCAGGGTCCAGTCATAGGTTTTGTCGGTTCGAACCATGTGACGATACTTGTGGTAGTTGCCCCAGGCGTTGAGGAATCGGACGAGGGGATTGTTGAAGGGGTGGTCGCAACTGGTGGCGCTGTAGGGGTGACCCAGTTCGATCGCCATTCGGTTGCCTTCATCTCCCCATCCACTTTCAACTCCCGAGTTGATGTCGATGGCATAAGAATGGACCCTGACAGAAGCCAAGATAGAGGGAAGGGAAGGATTGTCCATCCATGTGGCGCCCACCGATTGTCCTCCCACGGGATAGGACCTGGCCACAGGAAGGGGCTGGGTTGGATCCTCCGCCAGAGCAAAGGATGGGGTGGCTTCATCCTCAATTCTGCAGTAGGTTGTCAGGGCCGAGTCGCCATCCAAGTCCTCCCCGGGGTCCAGGATGCCGTTGCGGTTGCGGTCCTCGTGAACGGGTTCCAGGCGCTGTTCGAAGGGAACGCTCTGAAGGGTGGGTCCAACATGGATCTGAATAGTGATGGCTCGTTCAATGGCGGAACGAGCGGACTGCGTGGCCTTGACCTTGTTCAGGTTATTGAGGCTTAGGCCACGGTAGTCCCTGGATTTCTGGGCTAGTTCCAGGGCCATGAAGGAGAGCACACCAAGAATGGCGACCACGATGAGCAAGACAAAGCCCCGGCGTTGCATAGCAACCATTTTAGGCTCGATTCAGTGCAAAACATGCAGTGAAAGACAGGGCGTTGAAGGGCCCAAATCATTGAAATTCACAATTGAAGAGGGGTCTGTGACCTTGGCATATCAATTGCAAGTTCGCCGGCATGGACATTCTTCTCATCAATGGCAACAGGGAAAAGGTCCCTTATCCCGTTCCCCCCATCGGGCTCAGCTTGGTGGCCTCGGCGGCCGAGAAGGCCGGTCATCAGGTGACCTTCCTGGACCTGACCTTTGAGCACCACCCCCTGAAGGCGATTGCAAAGTCCCTGAGCAAGTCCTTCGGCTGTGTGGGGTTGTCCATGCGCAACCTCGACAACTGCGATTATGCCCGCAGGGTCTCCTTCGTCTCCGATTTCAAGGCCATGGTGTCCGCCATCCGTGCCCTGACATCCGTGCCCATCGTGTTGGGAGGCTCGGCACTTTCCGTGGCCCCTCAGGCCCTTCTCCAGGCGGTGGGGGCCGACCTGGCCGTGGTGGGCGATGGCGAGGAGGCCTTTGTGGATCTTCTGGCTGTGCTGGCCCAGGGGGGAGACCCGGCCGCCGTGCAGGGGGTGCTGGTGTCCTCATCCGTCCATCAGCAAGTCCAGCCCCGGTTTGCCGACCTGACGACATTGCCGAGGGCCCGGATTGGGCGCTGGACTAGGCTGAAGCCGTACATGGCCACGGAAGGGGTGTACCCCGTCCAATCGAAGAGGGGTTGTGCCCTGGAATGCGTGTATTGCACCTACGTCAACCACGAGGGGAAACGTTACCGCCTGCGGAATCCCGAGGAAGTGGCCGACGAGGTGGCCGAGGTTGTGGCCGACCATGGTGTGAGGGATTTCGAGTTTGTGGATTCCACCTTCAACCTACCCATCCGACATGCTGTGGAGACCTGCAGGGCCCTGGCCCGCCGCCGGTCGGGGGCCCGCTTTGTCGGATCATCGATCAATCCCACGAAGGTGACGCAGGAATTGGCGGACGCCATGGTGTCGGCGGGTTTTGTGAGCGTGCTGTGCACGGCCGAAAGCGCCAGTGACCGGGCCCTGGAAGGACTCCGCAAGGGATTCACCAGGGCTGAAGTCGCGGAAACGGCCAGGGTCCTGGGGGCTGCCGGGCTCCGCACACTCTGGCTCTTCCTGATCGGGGGTCCCGGTGAAACACCGGAGACCGTGGAGGAAACCCTGTCGTTCATCCATGGATCCCTAGGAAAAAATGATGTGGCCTTCATCGCCCGCGGGATCAGGGTGTACCCGGACACCGGTATGGAAGCCGTGGCTCTGCGTGAAGGCCTGATCCGCTCCAGGGAAGACCTGATCCATCCCGTCTTCTACATGAATCCCTCCCTCAACAAGGAGTGGCTGGAATCGAGGCTTCATGAGGCCTCGCGCCGCGATGGCCGGATCATCCTCAGCGACACCACTCAAAGCCCGCTTCTGCCGCTGGGCATGAGGATTCTTCGCTTGGCGGGTGCGAAAAAACCCCTTTGGAGGTTTGTTCCCGCCATGAACAGGGTGCTCCATGCACTGTGATGTTCTGGTGGTGGGAGCCGGTCCGGCCGGTGCGTCCTGCGCCCGGCAGCTGGCCTTGGGTGGGGCCCGGGTGATTTTGGCCGATCGTTGGGTGGAATCGCCTGGCAAACCCTGCGGCGAATATCTGAGCCCCCAGGGGTTTGCCAAGCTGGAATCCTTGGGGGTCCTGGAAGAGGTCTTGCGCCAACCCCACAGGGAACTGGAAGGAGTCAGCCTCACAGGACGCCGGGGGTCCGTGCTGAGGGGGCGCTACTCGAGATTCATGGGTCATGAACCCTGCCACCCCCGGGGGCTGGCCATTGAACGACGATTTCTGGATCCCATCTTGCGGAGAAAGGCCGAGGCAACTCCCGGTGTGACCCCGCTGGCAGGAGCTGTTCTCACCGGTTTCCAACAGACAAAAGACGGGGTAGACGCCAGATTTCAGGTGGGGACGCGGGAATTGAATGTCAGAGCCCGCAGGTTGGTTGGCGCCGACGGTGCCCACAGCCTGGTGGCCCGCACCCTTGGTGTGGATCAGAGGCTCCCTTGGCTCGACCGAGTGGCCCTGGTGGGCCACCTCGTGGGTGCTCCAGAAGGCGATGTGGGTGAGCTTCATCTGGGTGCTGGGGGGTACGGGGCCCTGGCGCCCGTGGCCCCGGGCCGGATCAATCTCAACATTGTCGTTCCCAAGATCCTGTTCAGGCAGAAGGGCATGGAAGCCCGGGACTTTTTTCAGGATTGGATCCAACGTCATGAATCCCTGCAGGTGCGGCTTGGGGCCTCCATTCTGGATGGCGACGTTAAAGTCACCTCGTCCATGGCGCATCTGGCCAGAAAGGTGAGAGTGGGTTCCTCCCTCCTCATTGGGGATGCTGCAGGGTTTGTGGATCCCTTCACCGGCGAGGGCATGTTCCTGGCCCTGCACACGGCCGAATTGGCATCGTCGGCCGTCTTGTCTTCGTTGTCTCAGGATGAGGGCAGCTTGCGGGTTTATGAGGATGCTTTCAGAAGGCTGGTGACACCCAAGATCCAGGCTTGCCTGATGATCCAACGCCTCCTCTCGAGACCCGCCCTTGCGGATGTGCTTCTTGGTCGAGTATCGAGGATGAGGGGGTTGAGCAATGCCTTGGTGAGCCTGAGCGGGGACTATGTTCCGCCGGGGCCCCGCGTCCTATTGGGACTGGCCTCGAGGGCCTTGGCCGACCTGGCCGGAAGGGAGGCGGCATGAACGCCAAAGGATTGAGGGTTTTGGTGACGGGTGGACATAAAAACATCGGTCAGGGCATTGCCAAGGCCTTTGCAGATGCCGGGGCCCGTGTGGCTGTGATGGCTCAGTCGGCTGCTGCCGCGGAATCCGTGGCCCGATCCTTGGGGACCGGGGCTGTGGGTATGGCCGGCGATGTGAGGTCGGATGCCGATTGGGCGAGGGTGCTCGAGAGCGTCACCTCGGCCTTTGGAGGCTTGGACTGCCTTGTCAACAACGGCGGGATCGAGACCACGAAACCACTTGTCGACATGGGAGAATCCGAATGGGACGATCTCATGGACACCAACATCAAGGGGGTGTGGCGCGGGGTGCGCCAGAGTGTGGGTCACCTGGCCAAGAGTCCGCGGGCCAGCATCGTGAACCTGGCCAGCGCGGCGGGCCATGTGGCCGTGCCCCTGATGGGGGCCTACGGGGCCACCAAGGCGGCGGTGATGCAGATGACCCGGGTGCTGGCGGTGGAGCTCAGGATCCTGAAGATCCGCACCAACGCCGTGTGCCCCGGCTTCATCGACACGGAGATCGGGCGCAGCGGATTTGCCCCCCTTGAGAGTCTGGGCATTCCCTTGGAGGAGATGATTGCCTACCGCCAGGGGCGCCTCGGCCGGGCCGAGGAGGTGGCCGAGGCCTGCGTCTTTCTATCCCACGCTTCCTTCATCAATGGGCAATGCATCTTTGTCGACGGGGGGGCCAGCGCATCATGAAATATCACAGGACAAACACGGGGGTTCAGCATCGTGTCGTGATCACCGGCATGGGAGCCGTGAGCCCCTACGGCCAGGGTTGGCAAACGTATTGGCAGGGCTTGAAGTCCGGGCGCAGTGCCGTACGGCGGATCTCCCTCTTCAATCCCGAGCAGCTTCCTTCCCAGGTGGCCGGTGAGGTTCCGGATTTCGACCCGCAGTCGGTGGTGGGGGCCAAGGAAGCCCGCAGGCTCTCCAGGGTGCTGGCCATGGGGATCGGTTCCGCGCGGGAGGCGGCCGCGGATGCCGGCCTCGACATCCGCTCCTGGGAGGGCGAACGCCAGGAGGAAATCGGCGTGGTGGTGGGTTGCTCCACCGGCGGCATCGACGTGCTGGAAAGGGAGTTCGGGCACTATTACAGGGGCGAAACCACCAAATACTCGCCCTTCGCCGTGACCAGTTCCATGGTGGGGGCTCTCTCGAGCGAGATTGCCATCGATCTCAAGTGCAAGGGGCCCTGCCATGTGGTCTCCACGGGCTGCACCAGCGCCACCGATGCCATTGGCATGGCCTACCAATTGGTGCGCTATGGCCGGGTGCGCCGTGTCATCACCGGTGGGGCCGATGCCATCATCACCCCCTCCATCGTGCTCAGTTACGCCCTGATGAAATGCATCAGCACCGGTTTCAACGGAACGCCGGAACGCGCCAGCCGACCCTTCAATTCCGACCGCGACGGCTTTGTGCTGGCCGAGGGAGCCTGGACCTTTGTGCTGGAAAGACTGGAGGATGCCCTGGAGCGGGGCGCCACCATCCACAGGGAAATCATGGGTTACGGGGCCACCTGCGATGCCTTCCACCGCGTGCAGATCGCTCCCGACGGGGTGGAAAGTTCCAGGGCCATGACCAGTGCCCTGGCTGATGCCGGCATGAGCACCTAT
>JBFWNO010000026.1:0-26751 GCA_050251015.1 Planctomycetota bacterium | reverse complement strand
GAGAAACTCTTGGTCAAGGAGCCTTCATGAGTAACACAAGCTGGATGACCTTGGCGCCAGGTCATGTGATCCGGGTGATGTATGAGGAGCATGAGGTGATCCTTGCGACCCTCACAGCCCTCGAGGCGGCATCCAGGGACCTGGAGGCGGCTTCCCCGGAAGCCTCGGGCCCTGTCTTCAAGAGGATCGCAGGATTGGCCCAAAGGCTGTGCGATGCCGAGAGCCACCATGAAAGGGAGGAAAAAGTGCTGTTCCCGGCCCTTGAGGATGTTGGCATCGATGGCCCCACGGCTGTCATGCGGGAGGAACATGTGGAGCTCCGAGCTGCCAAGCACGACATCCTCGAGATGGCCCGCGCGGCAGACGCGAATGCTCGCGAGGCGCTCTGCCGCCGCTGTCTGTGGATCGTTCACTCCCTGAGAGACCACATTTCCAAGGAAAATGTGATTCTCTATCCCGAGGCGCTTGAGGCCATTCCCGATGCGAGCCAGTGGGATGAGATGAAATCCAGGGCTGAAGCCATTGGGTACTGCCCATTCACGCCCCGTTGGTAAGGGGTGTCAGGTCGCCCACCCCCAGATACAATGACATTCAGGAGTTCGCGACTATGAATACCCAGCCAGCCATGAAAAAAATCGAGGCCGTGACCCTTGAGCAGATCATCCGATTCGATGACCTTCTCACTGAGGATCAGATCATGATGCGCGACAGCGTGAGGTCGTTCGTGCGCACGAAGTTTCTCCCGGTTGTGGAAAAGCACTTCAATGCTGAAACATTCCCCAGCGAGCTCATCCCGGAGATTGCAAGCATGGGTCTCCTGGGAGCGGGTCTTGAGGGTTATGGTTGTGCGGGTCTGGATCCCATCAGTTATGGTTTGGTGCTCCATGAGCTCGAGTACGGCGATGGGGGTCTTCGCAGTTTCGTGAGCGTGCAGGGTTCCCTGGCCATGTTTGCCATTTGGAAGTTCGGCTCCGAGGAGCAGAAGAAAAAGTGGCTTCCCGAGATGGCTGCGGGAAGGGTCCTGGGGTGCTTTGGTTTGACGGAGCCCGACGCCGGCTCGGACCCCGGCGCCATGCGCACCCGCGCCGAGAAGATCCCAGGGGGCTACAGGATTTCGGGAGCCAAGATGTGGATCACGAGTTCGCCCGTTTCGAAGGTGGCCGTCGTGTGGGCGAAGATAGGCGAGGGACCAGACAGCATCCGTGGGTTTATCGTCGAGCGAGACCGCAAGGGCTTTGCCACACCCCATACCAAGAACAAATATTCATTACGGGCCAGCGTGACGGGCGAGATCACCCTCGATAAGGTTGAGGTGCCCGAGGAAAACCTTTTGCCCCTCTCCAAGGGCTTGGGTTCGCCGCTAGCGTGCCTGAACAATGCCCGCTACGGAATCTCCTGGGGGGTCTGTGGTGCCGCCAGGGCCTGCCTGGACGCATCGATCGACTACACCAAAAACCGTGTGGCCTTTGGCGTGCCCATTGCCAAGAAGCAGTTGGTGCAGGAAAAGCTCGTGCACATGGCCACAGGAATCTCGACGGGGATGATGCTCTCTTGGCGGGCCGGCAAACTCAAGGAGGAGGGCAAACTCACCCCCTACATGGTGAGCATGGCCAAGCGCCACAACTGTGCCATGGCCTTGGAAGCCGCTCGGATGTCGCGAGCCCTCCATGGAGGCAACGGGATCATGGCCGAGTATCCCGTGATCCGTCACATGCTCAATCTTGAAAGTGTGTATACCTATGAGGGCACGCACGAGGTGCATACCCTCATCCTCGGACGTGGACTCACCGGTGAAGACGCCTTCTAAGCGGTTTAGCCTCCACGTTACTGGTCGAGTCCAGGGAGTGGGCTACCGCCATTTCGTGAAGGATCAGGCCCGCAAGCTGGGGCTTTCTGGTTGGGTGCGCAACGAGTCGGATGGTTCCGTGCGTATTGAAGTGGAAGGCGAACCTGGGCCATTAGAGTCCCTCAAAAGATCCTGCCATCAAGGTCCCATCATGGCTAAGGTTACCGATGTGACGTGCACCGAGCTGCCGCTCCAAGGGGAGTCAGGTTTCGACGTCCTGAGGTGATCAGGTTTTCAGCAGGTCGCGGATCGCCGTCACAAGATCCTTGAAATCATTGGGCTTGGGCAGGAATTCCTTCACCGACCCCCAGAAACGGATTTTTTCCTTCTGCTCTTCATTGAGCACGGCGCTGGCCACGATCACGGGGATGGATCCGTGGGATTCCTGAAGATGAAAAATGAATTCATGGCCCGACATGGCCGGCATCATCAGGTCCAGGATGATGAGATCGGGTAGGAACGAAGCGAGCACTTCGATGGCCAACAGTCCTGAAGTGGCGGATCTGACCTCAAAACCTTCGGCCAGCAGTTTTTTGATGACAAGGCGGCTGTATTCCTCGTCATCGTCGACTAGGAGGATGCGCTTGATATGTGGCGGGGTGGATAAAGGCATGGTGGCATCCTACTGCAACCGGCCCCCAAGGGTAGAATGTTGGCATGGCCACCATCGACCCCCGCGAGGCACTTGACTACCATTCCCAGGGCCGTCCTGGCAAGACAGCCATCCGGTCGACCAAACCCTGCATCACCCAACACGATCTTTCTCTGGCCTACACGCCTGGAGTGGCAGCCCCCTGTCGGGAAATCGGTGCCGATCCCTCGAAGGTCTATGCCTACACCAACAAGGGCAACCTTGTGGCCGTGGTCACCAACGGGTCGGCTGTCCTGGGTTTGGGGAGCCTGGGACCGATGGCGGCCAAGCCCGTGATGGAGGGCAAGGCGGTCTTGTTCAAGCGTTTTGCCGATATCGATGTGTTCGACATTGAGATTGATGCTAAGGATCCAATGGATGCCGTGAGGGCCATCAAGGCCATTGCACCCACATTTGGGGGCATCAACCTGGAGGATTTCAAGGCCCCGGAATGCTTTGTGGTCGAGGAGGAGCTTTCGAAGACCCTCGATATCCCCGTGTTTCATGACGACCAGCATGGTACGGCCATCATCTGTTGTGCGGCCATGCTCAATGCCTGCGAGCTGACAAAGAAAAAACTCTCCGACATCAGGATCGTTGTCAACGGAACGGGTGCGGCGGGGCTGGCGATCACCAAGCTTCTGATCTCTCTGGGTGCACGGAAGGACAATATCATCCTCTGTGACAGCACCGGTGTGGTTTATGAAGGGCGCAAGGAGGGGATGAATTCCTACAAGTCCCAGTTCGCCTCCAAGACATCCTGCCGCACTCTGGGAGAGGCCATGAGGGGTGCCGACGCCTTCCTCGGCCTGAGTGTGGGGGGGTGTGTCACCCGGGAGATGGTCAAGGGCATGGCGAAAAATCCGATTGTGTTTGCCATGGCCAACCCTGATCCGGAGATTAGCTACGAGGATGTGAGTGCCGAAAGGCCCGATGCCATCATTGCCACGGGGAGAAGTGATTTTCCCAACCAGGTGAACAACGTGCTGGGGTTTCCCTTCATCTTTCGGGGAGCGCTCGATGTGAGGGCCCGGTGCATCAACGAGCCCATGAAGCTTGCTGCCGTGAGAGCCCTGGCATCCCTGGCTCATGAGCCCGTGCCGGACACGGTGTTGAGGGTTTACAATCTCAAGGAACTGGGCTTCGGCAAGGACTACATCATCCCCAAGCCCTTTGACCCTCGTGTCTTGACCCACGTCACACCCGCTGTGGCCCAAGCCGCCGTGGATTCGGGTGTGGCCCGACTCGAGACTCCGTTTGATGCTACGGTGTACCGCGACAGGCTCATGGCCCTTCTCGGCCCCACCCAGGGGTTCATGCGCTTTTTCATCAACCAAGCCCGTTCGTTCCGACCCACGCTGGTCTTTCCCGAGGGCAAGGAAGAGAGGATTCTCAAGGCCGTGAACACCATCCACTCTGAAGGCATTGCCGAATGCGTGTTATTGGGTGAAGAGGTTGAAATCCGCGAGAAGGCCGAAAGCCTACGCATCAATATCGACGACTTCAAGATCATCGACCTTATCTCTAGTGATCTCTACCCACAATTTGCCCGTGAGCTTTATGCGATGCGCCAGCGCAAAGGAATGACGCTCCCCAAGGCCATGGACAACATGAAGAGCCGTCGTTATTTCGGTCTCATGATGTTGCACCATGACATGGTGGATGGCTATGTGGGGGGGTTCACACGGGCCTATCCTGATACAGCTCAACCCGCGCTCCAGGTGATAGGTCTCAAGGAGGGGTGCACGGCCCCAGCCGGCCTCTACATCATGTTTTGCCAGGATAGGCCGGTTCTTTTTGCCGATACCACGCTCCATATTTCTCCCACAGCCGAACAGCTTGCTGATATTGCCATCGCCTCGGCCGAGATGGCCTCCATGTTGGGTCTCACGCCCAAGGTTGCCATGTTGAGTTTTTCAAACTTCGGCTCCAATGACCATCCCGACTGTATCAAGATGAAGAAGGCTACGGAGATCGCCAAAAGCCGACGGCCCGACCTGGCTATCGACGGGGAAATGCAGGCCGATACCGCCGTGGATCCTGTCATTGCGCGCGAGATCTTCGAGTTTTCTCCGCTGAAGGGCCAGGCCAATGTGCTGGTTTTCCCCGATCTCAACAGCGGCAACATCTCCTATAAACTCATGCAGAAACTCGCTGGGGCGGAGGCCATCGGTCCCATTCTGCTGGGGATGAACAAGCCAGTGAATGTGATCCATCGAGGCTCCACCATTCCCGAAATCGTGAACCTGGCAGCCATCACAGCGGTGGAGGCCCAGCGTCGCCATCACTCATGAGCCGAAGCACACTATGGGATTCTGCTGCGTCCACGCAGACTTGGGCGGCTGTTCGCTCCATGGGTCGGGGAGTGTGGCGTACAGGATTTCTGCTGTTATTGGCCTTCTGCGTTTTGGCGGCGATGGAGCGTGGAGGGCTTGAGAGGTATTGTTCCTTGGACACTCGTTGGGCCTTGGAGCGTTGGCGGCTTTGGACGGGCCCGCTTCTGGCTGTTCCAGTCATGGTTTCAGGGGCCTTCGCGTGGAAGCGCCTGAGTCGGAGTCCTCTTCTACCAGGTCGCAGGGTCCTGTTGAGTTTGGTGGGATTGGCGATTGCGATACTGGGGGTTCTGGCTCCCTGGGCCTGGCACCATCGTCAACAACATGAAGAAGCGCTGTGCAGGGAGCACCATCTGCCTCAGGCCTTGGAAATGTGGCAGCGGGGTGCCTTGCTGTCGCCTTTGCCCTCCTGCCCCAGCCAATGGGAAGATGACTTAGGCACTTATGTGCTGACGGCGGATCCTGGATCGGAGGTAGTGATCCGCGATTCCAAGCCATGGCACAGTGGCAGGATGCTGGGGATCACCCGCGATGGGAACGTGGTCATTCTTTCAGAAGACGAAGGAATTCCCCCTCGCTGAGGATCCTGACACCCAATTCCACGGCTTTGTCTGCCTTGCTCCCGGCGTCAGTACCGACCACCACATAATCCGTATTCCGGCTGACACTCGAGCTCACCGACGCCCCGTGGGCCCGGGCCATTTCTGCGGCTTCGGATCGGCCCAATGTGGGAAGGGTGCCTGTGAACACCAGGGTCTTACCCGTGAGGTTGGCGGTAATGGTGGTGGCAGGCGGCTTGGGGTTGATGCCCGCTGCATGGAGCCTCTGCATCAGCTGCCTGTTGTGGGGCACGTTGAACCAGGCATGAATGGCCGAGGACATCTCAGGTCCGATGTCCTTCACTCGTTGGAGGGCGGTCTCGTCCGACGCGGACAAGGCCTCAAGATGGCCGAACGTGGTAGCAAGGGTGCGGGCCGTCGCCTCACCCACCATGGGGATTCCCAGGGCGTGGATCCATCGCCAGAGGTCCTTCGACTTGGCCTGTTCGATGGCTTTGAGCAGGTTGTCGGCACTTTTTTCGCCCATCCTTTCCAGCTTGAGCAGGTCGCTTCGCTGAAGAGCAAAGAGGTCGGCGGCATCGGCGATAAGTCCGCTCTCGAGCAGGATGCGCACCCATTTCTCCCCCAGGCCCTCGATATCCAGGCAGTTCCTGGAGGCGAAATGCTCAAGGGCATTTTCAATCCTGGAGCCGCATGCGGGGTTTTCGCAGAAAAGGCCCACAAGTCCATCGGGTGTCCGTACGGGTCCCTGGCATCGAGGGCAGGTCGTAGGACGAGGGTAGTTCTTGCGGTTGGAAGGTGACCTTTCGCCGGGTGCGAGCCCGATAATCTTGGGAATCACGTCTCCGCGGCGCTCAATGAGAACCTTGTCGCCTTCACGGATCCGGAGCCGGTCGATTTCGTCGAAATTGTGCAGGCTCACACGAGACACAGTCACTCCCGACACGCGCACGGGTTTCACATGGGCCACTGGGGTGAGCGCTCCGGTGCGGCCCACTTGAACCTCGATGGATTCAAGGGTAGTCGCTTCCTGACTTGCAGGGAATTTCCAGGCTACCGCCCAGCGGGGGCTCTTGGATCTGCGCCCGAGTTCCTTCCGGAGGTTGCGGCTGTCGATCTTGACGACGATTCCATCGATCTCATATCCAAGGTTTTTCCTGTCTTTCAGAAGTTTCTCATAGTGGGTCGTGACATCGCGAGCCATTCCCTTGGGACGATGAAGGGGAACGGGCAGTCCCAGGGAGCGGAGTTGGTCAAGGGCCGCATCCTCGCTGTCCTCCAGATCCCAGCCCTGCGTCGAGCCAATGTCATAGAAGAGGACTTCCAAGGGACGCTCCGCTGTGATGCGGGGATCGGACTGCTTGACCGTGCCAGCGGCGAGGTTGCGGGGATTGGCAAACGGAGGCTCCCCCTCGGCGGCCCGCCTCTGATTGACCCTTTCGAAATCGGCAAGTTTCATGAGAAGCTCCCCTCGAACCGTGAGTTGGTTGGGGAACTTGCCCTTCAGAGCGGATGGGAGATTCTGGATGTAGAGGGCATTGGGGGTGATGTCTTCTCCCCAGGTGCCATCCCCGCGGGTGGAAACGGTTTTCAACTGCCCGTTTTCGTAAAGAGCTTCAATGGCCAGGCCATCAAGCTTCTCTTCCACAAGCCATAGGCACGCCTTGCCAAGATCCTGTTCGCGGGAGGCCATCCAGTCCAGGCACTCCTCCTTGGAGTAGACGTTGTCCAAGGATTGCATGGGGGGGTCGTGGCGGATCTTGGGCCCTTGGCCCGGAATGGCTCCCACACGTTGGGTGGGAGAGTCCGTGGTGACGCATTCCGGGTGAGCCGCCTCCAATTTCTGGAGCCGGGCATAGTCCCTGTCGTATTCGGCATCCGTCATGAAGGGATCGCCGCGCAGGTAATAGGCTTCCGAGGCGCGGTTCAGGAGGAGCTGGAGTTTTCGGATCTCGTTAGAGGATCGGCTCATGTCCTGACACGGGTCCAAAATACAAGGGAAAGTCCCAGACCCAGGGCCAAGGGGATCGTGGAGGCCATGAGGGGGGTCATCACACCATCCGTTCCCAGCCTGAAGAAAAGGACCTGGACTAGCGTGAAGGTCAGTGCCACGCCCGCCACGCGAACCGCTGCCAGAAAAGGGTGATATCGGGAGAGCGTCAGAGGGAGTCCCACCATCAGGAGGATCCATGGGGTCAAGGGGCGGAATAGCCGGTCGGTGGCCGTCATGGATAGGGCTCTTTCACCCGGGAACCTGGCGGACTGTGACAGAAGTTGTTCGCGGCTGAGGAAGTCGGTGTTGCGGAAGAGTTGGCTCAATTCCGAGGGTCCAAGGTCGGTTTCCCAAAACCAGTTCCCGTGAGTCAGAATTTCGTGGGGTCGCGCCGAGGCCACAGGTTTGTAGCGCTTGACGCGGCGGAAATCCCAGCCATGACCCTTCCAAGAGCCTTCTTCAGCCACCCAGGTCTCATGTGGAAAGACCAACAGGATGTCCTTGAGGATGTTTTCAGAGTGATGCCAAGTACCTTGGAAGATAGTTCCGGATGCCGTCACGCCTTGTAACAAGGTGTAGTCATCCTTCGCGCTTCGGGAATGATCGCGAAGAGAAAAGGAGGCATTTCGAATCGAGGGAAGAATGTGCTCTTGGTCCACCCACAAAAGCAGGGCAGAGGCCAATGAAAGAAGGGCGATGCAGGGGGCCAACATCTTATGGAGGGAAAGGCCTGCCGAATGCATGGCCATCCATTCGTGATGCCGTTGAATTTGGTTAACCAAAAGTGAGGCAGAAAGCAGGGCTGACGCAGGGATCAATAGAAGTAGCCATTGAGGGGTTTGGCAAAGGTAATAGCCCGCCAAAATTCCTATTATTTCAGACTTAGAGGCTAATTTTTCTGAAAGATGGGAAAGGCTCTTGATCGTTCCTGCGAAATCACCCAAAGCCATCATGATGAGCAATCCAACCAATATGGCACACCAATTCACCATTGTTTTTTTCATTAAGTAAATATAAAGTGTTTTCATGATTAATTTAAATGGATGTGTCGCATTTGCTGGACAGCTTGTTTCATATTTGGCGTCATAACCATTGTATCACCCTCTGGAAGAGTGCAATGGAAGATGGCGCTAATTCGGCACAATCCTTGCAAGTGTTTGCATTGCCAAGGAAGAACTTTGACCCTAAAATCCGCCCAAGAGAGAGGCAAGCCCGTATGAAGACTCGGTTGATGGTCCTCGTTATAGCCCTTGTAGGACTGTTTGCGACCTCGAAGTTGCTAGGCACTCCTGATGGCAGTGCGAGGCTTCAGTACGAGCCCCACTTTGAGCAAGCGGGAAATTATGAGTTGCCCCCTGTCTTAATCAATTTCCGTCATTCTAGTAGCGCCACAGTTGCCAATTCGCTCAAGGATCTGACCTATGGCGCGCCACTTCAGATCATGATCCCCATGTTTCACGGAAAAACGCAGCCCATCATCCAACCAGGAACGTTTCCTCAGCAGGAAGTGGACACTTTGGCGAATCGCTGGTTCATTTCTGCCACGTATGACAACGTTTTGACTTTTGATGCATCGGCGGCTAGTGAGATTATCTTGTCTGGAAATTGCGCCGTGAGTTTCGATGAAAACATCACATCCACCAACTTTTTCAAGAATTCCAACGGCAATGACATGGAGTGTTTTGATGCCATAAGAAGCATTTCGACCTCACGTCAACCCCTTGGCCAATTTTTCTGGGGTGCCAATTCACTGCCAAACGGCCCTGATATTCATAAGGGTTCCACTTTTTTCATTAACAGGAAAGTTGGGACCTTCATTGGATACAACCCAGCGAATCTTCCACAGGTACTGCCGTTTCTTGTCATCAGTGGGCTGAGGGTTTGGACGGGGCCTTACACTGCTGAAAGCAATCCGGCGGCCCGTCGGCTAGCGGGTACATACACTCAAGACGGTAACGGTCGCTGGTTGTCGGGTTCGGCCGTGGTTGGAGGTGCGGGCCCTGCTGCTGGTCGAGAAACCTCCATTTCGTTTGATGCCGTTCATGACAACGGCGGGTCCGCCTATCGCATGGTGTTTCGAGTTAGCGAAGACCATGCCAGTACGGCCGGTATTTACAACACGGCATGGAATTGGCTGGGCAACCTCGACGTGGATTCAAGCAACAATCCTATTTATTACGATGCCAAGCCCTTTGATAATCTTTTCTATGTGGGTGGACCTCGTGTGAGTGTGGACGCCCCGGCTATATACAACCTTTATGAGGAGCTTTCGAAGCCCTCTGGAACCAAGACCACGTTCCCGGCGATCACCTTCGGGTTGCCTTCGGGTCGCGTTCCCAGGGTCTCTGTTGACATTGCCACAGTTGCATCCAAGTTTAGGGTCTCTGCCGATGCGGCAAGCGCTGGGTTGGGCACAGGTTTCAATGGTTATGAATGGAATTACCTGTGGTCGAATGTTGGTTCCAGTACAACAAGGACGGAAGTTCGCCTGACTCTACCGGGTGTGAACTCCAATTTCTTGTGGTCAGAAGTGCAAACGGGTGGGGTGTCTGCGGATTCCAACATCTATGTTTGGGGAGCCGGAGAGCCTGCCACAACTGACTTGGATGGTGATGGAGATGAGGATGGTGCCGATCGCTATTTGCAGATCGCGTCCAGTCCCAACACCACCCGGAATTCAACGACCAATTTTGGAAAGGCCTGCACTGTTTTGTTCAAGGCCGGACCCACGGGTTTGGTGGGGCAGTTTTATCACGCCACACCCACACAGGGTTTTGTCGATGATTCCATTCAGGATGCCAATTTGCCAGTGAACCCTAATGTCTATGAAGGCACTGTGTTCCAACGATTCCACGATGGCCCACTTTTCAAGAGTGGTGCTAGCCCTTCATACCACACCCCCATGGCTTCCCTCAGACCAGCGGCTCCTTGGAGAGGGGGGATGCTGGGGAATGGGTGGATTTCTGAGAACATCAAAATCAGAAACCTTCAGGTCGAGTCATTCACCCAGCCATTGACGTCGTCGACGCCATCTCAACTGAATTTGAGTTCCACATCGGGCGAGCCTTCAAGACTCTATGGCCAACTGGGTTTGCAGATTTTCAACAATGGATTCAATGGGAGTTATTACAGGGCGGTGGCCGACAACTTCGTCTTTATTAGTGGTGGTCCTGTCATGACCTTGCCTGCAACCCGCGCTTTCACGGTTTCGGCTGATAGCGGCTGGAATACAAGTGCCGGCTTTGGCGGATTGAGAAGAGCGTTGCCACTGGGGCCCATCACCATTGTCCACGATAGAGACAATTGGGTTAGCAAAACAGAAGGTCTCAAGCTTTCCTTCCGCCCCAATTGCGGACTTTATTTCATGCCAATCAACAATACGTTGGGGCAAAGTGGCTCCAATACTGTGTTGGTGACCATCGACAACGCCAACCCAGTGCAGTGCACTGTGAATTATGTGGATAGAGTTAACACCAGTTTCAACAGCGGCGGCGCTGTCAAAATGGCCAGGTCCATTGTTATCAATATGCCTACAGGGGCCAATTACGAGGCGGATGTGCCGGTGATCATTTCAGGCAGTCTGTTGGTCACCTTTGATCCCATCTATGAGAATTCCGCTGGCGGGTTTCCGTTGAGGCTATACACCTATCGCAATCAGGGTATCAATGGTTACGGGCATCAGACGCTCAAGAGCAACATGATGCTGATCAACAAAGACCAGTTCAACATTGACGCCATTCTTAATGTGGGTGGCAACAACACGATCTTGGCCAACCTTGTTCACGCGGACAACTTCAATGATTACCCGCCCTCGCTGGCCCTTTGCTCTGCCCGCGACCGGACCAGTACTACAGCTGACTTGATCGTTGCGGCGGGCAAGCCTCCCGCAATGCGTCATGTGAGCTTAGATGCAGTGAGGCTGGTGTTTGAAAACGCCTTCACAGCAGGTGATATCTTCCTCCATCTTCCATCCCAACTGGATTCCAGGACAGGGGTAGGCACCTTCGATTCAGCGGCAAGCAACTTGGTGCGCTTTGCCGGCTCGGCGGGTGTCAACTTCAACCGTGTGAATCTGCAATATGGCACTTCAGGTCGCTATGTCAAAATTCGCCGCGAATTCATTGCTAGCATCGGAAACAAAGACGACTTGGTGATCACCGGTCTGCGATATTACCCCAGCCGGGAGCCTTACAAATCCAGGCTCATTGCTGGCTATCCCAATGCTTCTGGCTTGACCCGTCTTGCCAATGTTACCGATGCTCGCGTGATGATTCGTAGCCAGACCAGTGTATCCTTGGACAGGCCGGTACTCCTCAATCCGCGCGACAGTGTTAGTGCAGACATGTTGATTCCTTTTCCGAGTATCTTTGTTTCCCACGATGGTCGCGATATCAGGGGGGTGAGCCGTCAAGATCAAAGTGGTGACCTTCGCTTCGCCTTGCCTGGAACGATGAATAGTCTTCGTTGGTCGAGCGATTTTACTCGTGTCATATATTACTTTACAACCCGAGACACGACCGCTGGTGGCGCGCCCAATGGTTACTATCGTTACGGTACTGATGGCACTTTCTCTGGCCCCGCGGGGGTTACATGGGTTGCCGCAGCGGCTGCAGGCGCAAGATCTGAAGTTGCTCAATATATTGATGTCGATACCTTCAGTGGAAACCAAGGCGGTATTGGTGTAGGTATTCGTGCGACATCAAATGAAAAGATCCTTGGTATTGATGTTGTCAATCAATGGCCTCAGGGTTCATTGCTCCAAATCTCCGGTCTTATGGTGAAGGGCCTTCAACAGCCCAACTACCAAAATGAACAGCACATCGATAACAACCTGGCTACATATGCCGACATTGTGAATAACTCAGCGTTCGGCACCTCTAACTCCATCCAAATGAGTGGAGGGCAGTTCTCGGGCTTGATAATCCTTGGCCACTTGGCTTTCAATTGGCAGAACAATAATGAATTCCAGAATTTTGCCCAGGAACCTGTGTATGTGAATGGTAGTTCAATAAGTGCTGTGACCCAAGCCTTCACATACGATCAGGATGTTGGCGGTAAGACGCCCGATGCTTTGGATACCAATACTGATAATCTCAACCTTATCACGATTGCAGTTCATGAGGACACCAACCTGGATATCACAGCAACAGATCCCACCGGACTCAAGCGTGGGGTAACCAGTGATGGCATACGTCTCACATTCCCCCCGGAAAACAACATTAGGTTCCTGACGGCAGACAGTGTTTGCGTCATGAACAATGTAGTGATGAAACCCCTCTATGAAAACATCGAAAAGGTTTATTCCCTCACGGACCCCGGCACTTTGCATGCCGATTATGGAGGTTTTGCCCGTACGGCGTACCTCAGAGGCGTTTATCGGGAAGGGACGGATACAACAGATGTTTTTGGCTTCATTAATCGAAACGCGATTATTGAGGCAGGCTTTGAATTCCAAGTTTCAGGTTTGTCTGTCACTCACTTCAATCCCAGCGGAGGGATTTCCTATACGGGCTATGCTCCGGGTCGTGGTGTGGGTGATTGGAACAATGTGGAGTTTGGCAGGGGAAATAGGGTTCCAGGTATTATGCTTTCCATGAGTGCTGCCTCGAACATTGATGCCTACCTTTACAGGAATTCTCAACTGGGCCTGATCAATGTGGGTTCATCGACCCAGAGTTCCCAGTCCAGCACCCCTCAGACGCCTCCAGTGGAAGGGACATCGGGCAACCTGTTCAACGCCTGCTTATTGACGCCTTCCGCCCGTTCTCTCAGGCGCTGAGGGCTTGGGCGAGTATTCAAGGCCACGCAACACCCTGCGAAGGGTTGTTGTACCGGAATTGCCTTCTGACTATGCAGGATCCCTGGGTGGAGTCTTTGGACCTGCAAGAGTGTGGCTTTGCGAAGCTCTTGGCCCTTCGGGTATGGCCGTGCTCGATTCACCCAAGGATGTGGAGGCCTTTTTGCAGGATGCTGAAGTCTTTGGGATAGGAGTTGAAGTTCTTCCCCTCCCCACAGGAGATCCTGAGGCTCCTGAGGATCTGCAAATCAAGCGAATCCAGGCAAGACTGGCGGCACTTGAACCAGGTTGGATCATATGTACGGGGAGCTCCCTCAATCAAACGTGGAGGAAACCTGGCATTCTCCGAATGATCTCTCCTGGGCAGGGCCAGACAAGGGATGGGGTTGTGGATCTTGCGATCGAAGGGGGCCTCACACCGTCCGACAGAGTGGAGGGCCCTGGGCAGTTTTCAGTGAGGGGTAGTCTTCTTGATGCCTGGTGGCCCGGGTCCGATTGGCCTGTCAGGTTTGATTACTTTGGCAATGAGTTGGAGTCCATTTACGAATTCGACCCCACTTCACAACGGCGGAAATTGAAATTGTCTTGCATTTCCGTCCCGGGAAAGCCAGAGGGTGAAGAGATCCCCTGGATCGACATGTTGCCAGCAGATTGGCCCAAGGTGGACTTCACCATTGGAGAGCGCGTATTGCCAGGACCCTGCCACCGTGGGCTTTCCTTCGGTGAACCCGCATGGCCGACAGGGACCCTTGATGTCTTCCAGAGCCGCTTTGCCGACAGGATCCATGAACTCTCACGCAGTGACCGATACGAAAAAATCCACCTCTACTTCGACACCCAGGAGGGACTCGAACATTTCCGCCACCAGGGAATGCCGGATGATGGGCGGTTTATCCTCGGCCTTGGCCGTCTGAGCGAGTCG
The DNA here is from genome assembly GCA_050251015.1 of Planctomycetota bacterium. Classification (GTDB taxonomy): domain Bacteria; phylum Planctomycetota; class JBFWNO01; order JBFWNO01; family JBFWNO01; genus JBFWNO01. The sequence continues at coordinate 12,669 of JBFWNO010000026.1, read as the reverse complement.
ATCCGGCTGGGGCGCACCGTGTTCATGAATGCCCGTAGCCTGTATGGCAGGGGAGGGGTGCGTCGCAGCACCCCGGACCCAGAGCCCCTGCTCCTGACCGACCTCAAGCCAGGTGATCCCGTGGTTCATGTGATGCACGGTATAGCCCGGTTCAAATCCATGCGGCTTCTTGAACGCGATGGAGTGTCGAGTGAATTCATGGAACTGGAGTTCGCAAACAGGGTGAGCCTCTATGTCCCCGCCACCCAAATGGACCAGGTCCAGCGCTACGTGGGGGCAGGGAAGGCCAAACCCCGGCTCTCCATCCTTGGGGGGAAGCGATGGGAGCAGCAGAAGTCAAAAGTGGCCGAGGCCTTGGAGGAAATGGCCAAGGAACTCCTGGAGGTCCAGGCTCTGCGCAGGGCCTCTCCGGGCATCAGCTTTCCTCCCCATGGCGACCTGGAAGAGGCGTTTGAGGCCGCCTTTCCCCACGAGGAGACGGCCGACCAGCTCGCCGCCATGGGAGACCTGGAAACCGATATGACATCAGCCCGGCCCATGGACAGGCTCCTGTGCGGGGATGTGGGATTCGGCAAGACGGAACTCGCCATGAGGGCCGCGTTCAAGGCCGTGTGTGGAGGGCGTCAGGTCGCTGTCTTGGCCCCCACCACGGTGTTGGCTGAGCAGCATCTCCGGGTTTTCCGCGAACGATTCAACGACTTTCCGGCCCGCATCGAGGTTCTCTCAAGGCTCGTGAAGTCGGCGGCGGCTCGAGCCACCATCGAACAGACCCTAGCTGGCCAAGTCGACATCCTGATCGGCACCCACCGGTTACTGAGCGCCGATGTGGGTTTCAGGAACCTTGGCCTGGTGGTCATCGACGAGGAGCAGCGCTTTGGCGTGGCTCACAAGGAACGGCTCAAGCGTTGGCGTGCGGAGGTCGATGTGCTGACCTTGACGGCGACGCCGATTCCCCGCACCCTGCACATGGCCCTGCTCGGTCTCCGGGACATCACCACCCTGGCCACACCTCCCGTCGACAGGATGAGTGTGGAGACGCGTGTCGAGCCGGCTAGTGAGGCGAGGCTCAGGAGCGTCATCGAGAGGGAACTGGCCCGCGGCGGGCAGGTGTTCCTCCTCCACAACCGCATCCGCAGCCTTGAATCGAGGGCCGATGATGTCAAACGACTGGTGCCGGGAGCCCGTGTGGTGACGGCCCATGGGAAAATGGATGCCGGGGATATCGAGAAGGCCATGCTCGACATCCTGCGCGGCGAGGCGGATGTGTTGGTGTGCACCAGCCTCATCTCCAACGGGGTTGATATCCCGAACGTCAACACGATCGCCATCGACAACGCCCATCGATTCGGCCTGGCTGAGCTCCACCAGCTCCGGGGGAGGGTGGGTCGCTCGGATCGCAAGGGTCATGCCATCCTCTTCCTTCCCGCCCATGGCGGTATCACACAGGACGCCAGGCGCCGACTGCATGCCATGGAGGAGTATGCCGACTTGGGGGCCGGGTTCCAGATCTCGATGCGCGACCTGGAAATCCGCGGAGCGGGGAACATCCTTGGGCCCCAACAGAGCGGACACATTGTGGCCGTGGGTTATGAATTGTATTGCCGCATGCTCGAGGACACCGTGCGCCGTCTCCGGGGCGAGGGACCCTCGCGCCGGGGTCTGGTGAGTTTCGATGTGAATCTCGCCGCTTACATCCCGGAGTCCTACACCGGTTCCCACCGCGAGAAGATTTCCCTCCTTAGGCGCCTCTTGCCCGCTCCCGACCATGAGGCCTTGTCGTCGATCGAGGAAGAGATGAAGGACAGGTTCGGGAAAATCCCGCCCGAGGCTGCGGCCTTCTTGGATGTCTTGCACCTGAAACTGCATCTGGGGGATCTCGGGGTCCGCAGTGTCTCGCTGACCCACGACGGCCTGATTCTCCGAGGTGGAAGTCTCAGGTTGTTGGAGGAAAGCCTTCAGGGCTATCCCGGGCGTGTTTTCCGCTTGGGTGATGATGTCTGCCTGACACTCTGGAAGGGAGATGGGGGCTCGGCCCAAGTGAGGGCCCTGTTGGGGTGTTTCAGATCAAAAGCCGCGACACGGCTGCCAGGCAGGCTGTCTCCACCCTGAGGATCCTTCGTCCCAGGCTCCAGCGCCTGCAGGTGAGACGGGTCAACTCGCCAGGATCAAAACCGCCTTCCGGACCAACCAGCAGGGTCAGGGGCTGTCCCTCCGGAGGAGACTCCGTTCCAGTGGGCTCCAGGACCACCAGGGTGGGGTCATCTCCCAGGTCTTCCACGCGAAGGGGAGGGAGAATGTCGGGAAGGGTGTTGATGCCCGATTGCTGGCAGGCTGCCAAGGCCTGGGCCCGCAGGCGGTCCAGGGCGGGGGCCCCGGCGGACCGCGTTGTCAGGAGGGGTCGGATCCGCCTGACGCCGAGCTCGACAAGCTTCTCCACAATAAGGTCCCTGGAGCGGGCTTTGGGAAAGGCCAGGATCACTCCCAGATCCCGGGGAGGACGCCTGTCGATGTATTGGGGTTCTCCAGTTAGGACGATACCGGCATGCCGTTTGTCCACCTCAGAAATTCTGGCTGGAGCCTCCGACCCTTGGCCATCGAACAGGGTCAGGTCTGACCCTGTTCGCAGGCGCAAGGAATGGACGGCGTGTCTCATCGGATCCCCTTCCAGCACAAGGGGCATGGCTCTCAGGTCAGGGACATGGAAACGGGGGGATCTCATTAGAATGCGACTCCCTGCCGCGTCAGAAGGGTCCATGTCTCGGCAATCAAGGAGTCGGGTACTCGGGAATCCTCGACAGGTCGGGACACACCTTTGAGCAGGATAAAGGTGGTGCGACCCCCGGTGGATTTCTTGTCTCGATGGATCTGCCGGAGGAGGATTGGGGCCCCGATGGATCGGGCTTTGGGAGGGAGGGGTCTTGTTTCAAAGAACTCAAGGAGTTTCCTCACCGAGGGGTCAAGTTTCATGTGTCCCCTCAGGATGGAAAGATGCAAGGCTGCATGCAGACCGTGAAAGACGGCCTCTCCGTGGCGCAAGTGGGGGGCCATTAAGGTTTCAAGGGCATGGCCAAAGGTGTGGCCAAGGTTGAGCAAACGGCGTTGCCCTGAACGCTCATAGGGGTCGGTGCCCACGATTCTCGATTTCCATCGCAGGCAATCCCGAACCAAGGGTTCCAACCGTACCATGGAGCCACTCTCGAGAGACATCCACTGCCTCAAGGTGTTGTTGAGCAGGGGAGGGTCGAAGGCCAGGCCGTATTTGAGCACTTCACCCATGGCGGCCATGATTTCCTGGCGCGGCAGCGTGTTGAGCCAGTGGGGATCGCAAATGACGGCGAGGGGGTGGTGGAAGGCACCGACCAGATTCTTACCTTCCCGAAGGTTGACGGCCGTCTTGCCCCCGATGGAACTGTCGACTTGGGCCAGGAGGGTGGTGGGTAGGCTCACCCAGGGGACCCCGCGGAGATACACTGAGGCCAGAAAGCCGATGGCATCTCCCACCGACCCTCCGCCCAGGGCCACCAAGATGACATTCTTCCTGGCGCCCAATCGTGTGAGTTTCGATGCCATGATCCCCACCGCTTCGAGGGTCTTGAGTGATTCCCCGCCCCTGACATCCAGGATGTCGACTTTTGAAAAGTGGCGGTGAAGTAAAGAAGCGCTCTTTCCTGCCAGGTTGCGGAGCCTGGAGTCGTGAAAGAGCACGGCATGGGTCTTGTGTGGAAGGGCCTTCAATGCAGGTCTCAAGGCCCCTGGACCTATCCACACCGGATAAGAGGGGAGGCCCCTGGGTCTCACGAGGATCTTGGTTGTCATGACAACCCCGTCATGCGGTGTAATTGGGGGAAGAACTCGGGATAGGAGATGGAGGTGCAGGAAGCTCCATCGATCCTGAGAGGCTTTTCGGTTCCCAGGGCGCAGATCGCCATGGCCATGGCCACGCGGTGATCGTCATGGCTGGCCACACTCACTCCGCCCTTGAGCCTGTCACTTCCATCAATCACAAAGCCATCCTCCAGGGCGTGGATATGCGCCCCGCAAGCCCTCAAGTTTTCAACCATGGCATCGATCCTGTCGGATTCCTTGACCCTGAGTTCGCCGGCTCCCGTCACCCTTGTGGGGCCCCGGGCCATGGAACCCAGCACGGCCACCAAAGGAAGTTCATCGATCAAGTCCGGAACTTCGCTGGGTCGGATGTCCACCCCCCTGAGTTCCTGATGGATCACCGTCACATGGCCGATGGGTTCGGGGTCGTGGTCCGTGATTTCCTCCACCACGCGGGCTCCCATGCGCCGGAGCACCTCCAAAAAACCTGTGCGGGTGGGATTGAGTGAGACCCCGGTGATTCTGACCTTCGAACCAGGAAGCAGGGCGGCGGCGGCAGCCCACAATGCTGCCGACGAGGGATCCCCTGGGACCTGGACTAAACTGGCATGAAGGCGCTGTCCACCTTGGACCTCCACCGATCCTGGCCCCTTCCGCAGGGTGGCCCCAAAGTGGGGCAACAGGCGTTCGGTGTGGTCCCGGCTGTCAATCCTGCCTGTGAGGCGCGTGATGCCTTCAGCCTGAATACCGGCCAACAGGAGGGCCCCCTTGACCTGGGAGCTGGCTACAGGGAGTTCGTATTCGAGACCCTGCAAAGGGCCACCTGAGATGGTGAGAGGGGCAAAGTCCCCTCGGGTCAATGAAATGCGGGCCCCCATGCGTTCCAACGGATTGGCGACCCGTCTCATCGGACGGCGTTGCAGGGAGGCATCTCCTGTGAGTGTGGAGGTGAAGGGTCGGGAAGCCAGGAGACCCATCAAGAGACGCAGGGTGGTCCCCGAGTTGCCGCAATCAAACTCTGTCGCTTGGGGTTTCAGTGCATGACATCCCCTGCTTTTCACATGGTGCAGGCCGGGCTTCAACGTCACAATTTCCACACCCCATGGCTCCAGACAGCGGATGGTGGATTGCACATCGAGGCTGTCTGAAAGCCCCCGGATCTCCGTGAGCCCCTCGGCCATGGCACCCAGGATCAAGGCCCGGTGCGAGATGGATTTGTCACCGGGCATGGCCAGGGTTCCCTTCAGGGGGCCCGAGCAAGGGGAGACCGTTTCGCTCTGTGCGCAGGTGGCCATCACGGTGCCATTCTACTCTCCACATGCCCGGACATCGGGGGTGGGGAGAGCGGTAGAATCATGGGATGAAAGGACTTGCCGCCAATCTTGCCAAGGTCAGGGAAAGGGTGCAGGGTGCCCTGGATCGCTCCGGCATGCCAGCCCGCACCGTGACGCTGGTGGCTGTCACAAAAAAGGTCCCGCTCAAGACGGCTCTCCAACTCGCGGAGCTTGGGATCGAGGACTTTGGCGAGAACAGGTTGCCCGATGCCTTGGAGCGCTTGGAGCCCCTCAGGAAATTGGGGCTCAAGCCACATTTCATCGGCCACCTCCAAACCAACAAGGTGACAAAGGTGGTGGGCTTCTTTGACGTGATCCATTCCATTGACAGCGTGAGGCTCCTGGATGCCGTGGCCCTGAGAGCCGAAGCGCTTGGCAGGGTCCAGGAGATCTTCCTGCAGGTGAATGTCAGTGGCGAGGCGAGCAAGGAAGGAGTCGATCCCGAGGCCCTGGGTCCCTTGCTGGAACGGGCCAGGTCGCAACCATCCCTGCTCGTGCTGGGTCTCATGACCCTGGCCCCCGAGGGGGCATCCGAGACCCGGCTCCGGGAGGTTTTCGGGGGGCTTCGTGAGCTGGCCCGGTCATTCGGCCTGGCCGGACTCTCGATGGGCATGAGTTCCGATTTTGAGGTTGCTATTGAAGAGGGGGCCACCCATGTGCGGGTGGGTGGAGCCCTCTTTGGAAACCTCGCTTGAAGTCTGGCGGGTGGAGGGCCTATACTCCACGCAGAGGGCGTGTAGCTCAGCTGGTAGAGCGTCACGTTTACACCGTGAATGTCGGGGGTTCGATCCCCTCCGCGCCCACCATATAACTCATGATTATCCCCCTGCGCACAAACGGCCCACATCGAGCGCATCCGGCCACCCGATTCCTGGTTGCTGTCAATATCCTGGTGTATGGGGCCATGCTCATCCGGCCCGGCGTCCTCGAGGAAGATTGGGCGCTCACGCTAGGTCAGTTGGCTTCCCCATCCCTTCTGACCTACATGTTCCTTCATGCCAATCTGATGCATGTGGTGGGGAACCTTATCTTCCTGGTGGCTTTCGGAAGGGTGGTGGAAGACAGATTGGGGCCCTGGAAGTTCCTTCTTCTTTTTTTGGCCGGGGGTTGTATAGCAGGGGCCTTCTGGAATGTGTTTGCCGAACCCTTTGAACTGGAGTTCTACGGTACGGTGGTCTGCCCCCGGCTGGTGGGGGCTTCGGGGGCTGTATCGGCCCTTACAGGGGCGGCTCTGGCCTTGGCGCCGCATGCGGCGATGGAGGGCTTGGTGTTCTTCCTCATTTTTATCCAACGGATCGTTTTGCCGTTGTGGGTCTGGGCCGTCTTCTTCTTTGCCATGGATTACCTCAACTTTTTTTCTGACCTGTTCGGAGCCGGTGGCCAGAACAGCCAGGTGGCCTACTCGGCCCATGTGGGGGGCTTCGCCTTTGGCTATTTGGCGGTGAGGCTGTTCAGGCGCAGGAAAGTTCCTGCTTCAATACCGGCCCCTTCAGTTGAGCTCACGGGCCAGGATCTCCTGCGCATGGGCCTTGCGTCCTCCGCCAATGTCACCGGGTTGTTGACCCGGGCCCTTGACATGGGGATCAGTGCCGGCGATGTGTTGGCCATGGCGCGCAGTCAGGCAGTCAAAGGTGGTGCAGTATCGGCCTACACCCTTCTGCAGGGATACATTGAACTCAGGCCGGGCGATCCTCGATGTGTGGAGATGGCCCATGAACTGGCCCTTCTGGCTTTCCGCGAACTTCAGCGTCCGGATCTGGCAGTGGAGTGGGCACGCTTCGGCCTGTCCCGCTCACCCGAGGGACCCTGGGCCGACAAGTTGCAATCCATCCTCCAGTCGCTGTCATGAGCCTCGTTCGCCAAGTCAAGCCTGGATCGGGCCTGATGGTGGCCTCAGCGTTCTTCTTTTCCTTCATGGCCTTTGGCGTGAGGGCCCTGGGAAAGACCATGCCCGGTCTTCCCATCCTTGAGATCGTGATGTTCCGTGCCATGACGGTCTTCCTCTGCTCCCTTGTGGCGATGAGAATCTGCAGGATTTCCTGGAAGGGGCGGTCCTCTGTCCTTCTTTGGAGATCCTTGGGAGCTTTTGCGGGCATGACCACCTATTACATCTGCCTTCAGGAACTCCCCCTGGGAGTGGGGGTGATGCTCCAACAGCTCAACCCTGCCTTTGCCACGCTGTTGGGATACCTGTTCCTGCGCGAAGTGATGCGTTGGCGCCATGTCCTCTGCCTGTGCGGCGCCTTTGGCGGTGTCATGCTCATTTCCTGGGCTCCATCCGTGGGCCATGGGGATTGGAGCCTGTATGGGGTGTTCATGGGAATGCTCAGTGCCCTGATCGCCGGTGCCGCCTATGTGCTGATCCGGCACATGATCCGCCAAGAGCCCGCGCTCCGTATTGTGGCCTGGACCCCGATGGTTTCGTTGATGTCGAGTTGTCTTGTTTTCGGTTTGCCAGAACTGGGTTTCGATTGGGGGGGGCCTTCTTATGTGGCACCGGTGGGAAGCCAATGGTGGCTCTTGCTCTTGGTGGGCTTGAGCACCTTTGGGGGCCAGCTTACTCTGACTTCAGGGATCAAGCTTCTCCCTGCGGGCGAAGCCACGACCATTGCCATGGTGCAGGTGCCCATGGCCCTTCTTCTGGATGTATTGGCCTTTTCCGACCTGCCATCGGCGAAGGCGGTTGGGGGGATTGTGTTGGTGTTGGTTTCGGTGATCGCCCTGGTGCGGCAGCCCCGCTAAAATAGGCATCACGCGAGCGTGGTGGAACGGCAGACACGCAGGTCTTAGGAGCCTGTGCCGCAAGGCGTGGAGGTTCAAATCCTCTCGCTCGCACCAAACTGGGGTGCCCATTGGGTGCTGGAGATTTCCATGAATTCAACGAATGAAGGTTTTTTCAAGAGGAACACCTTCCTGATCAAGGAGAGGGTGGGTGTGCTCAAGATGTCGGATACGTTCGACATCATCGATCCTTCCACGCAACAGGCCATCGGTTTGGCCCGCGAGGAAATCAGCCTGTTCATGAAAATCATGAGGATGGCCTTCGACAAGAAGCAGCTGCCGACCACCGTCTGCATCTATGAGGGTGCGACCCTGAACGAGGGATCGAGGCCCCTCTTTTCTTTGCACCGCGGATTCACAGTGTTCAGAGCCAAGGTGGCCTTGATCGATGACCAGGGGCGAACCGTGGCCACCTTCCGCCGCAAGATGCTGACCATCGGTTGTCAATTCACCATCCTGGATGCCAACGGGCAGTCCTTGGGCATGGTCAAGGGTGACTGGAAGGGATGGGATTTCAAGGTGTTCGACTCCAAGGAGCAGCCCATTGGCTCTGTGACAAAAAAATGGTCGGGTCTCGGCCGGGAACTTTTGACCTCGGCCGACAGTTACGTGGTGGATGTCAGCGGCGAACCCTCTCCCGACAAGGTTCGCTGGCTCCTGGGCGCCGGTCTGGCCATCGACACGGTCTTCAAGGAGCAGGATTGAGACTACGGTCTCTGGTTCTGTTTTTCTTTCTAACCACCCTCAACTCTCTGATGGGTGCTGATCCGGATCCTGCATTGAATGAGGCCTTGAGGCAAGCACTGGATCCAGGTTCAGCCCGGAGTGCAGCTACGCCGTGGCCCGAGGCCCTTCTGAAGGCCGATCCCACCGTCTTGAGGAAGACCCTGAAGGAAAAGACGTTTCTTCCAGTTTCCGTTTCCGACGTGTTGGCGTTGACCCTGCAGGATCCACCTCAAGCCATCTTCCGTGATCTTGAGGATGTGCCTGCCGATCACCGGGCCTACTTGTATACACCGGATGCCCCGGGTCTTTTTCCCTTGGTGATCCTTCCTCCCTATACGGGTGCCAATGCCGAGGCCCTTCATGGCGATGCCCGTGAATGGGTGAAAATGGGCTATGGGGCCCTTGTGGTGCCACCCCGCAAGGTTGGTGATGGATGGACAGCCAAGCCCCAGGAGCACGATGACATCCTGCGACTCTTACGGCTGGCCCTGCTCCAGACGAGGGCCGACCCCGACCGGGTGTACCTGGTGGGATTCAGCCGCGGAGGACATGCCAGTTGGGATGTGGGCTTAAGGCATGCCGAACGCTTTGCCGCCATCAGTCCAAGCGGGGGGACCACCACACATGAAGGGGGCTTCACCCTTTCGGGGGGGGTCTTCCTCTGCAATGGAATGCATCTGCCGGCCTTGGTAGGTCATGGAGCCAAGGATGCCGAGGCGGTGGTGATGGGCAACCGCCTGGCTCGCGACTATTACTTGAAACAATCGTGGATCTTGGATCTCCATGAGGATCCCAATTTGGGACATGGGAACCCCCTGACGCTTGAGGATGCTCTCGAATTTTTCAACAGGCATTCGCGCAAGACATGGCCTTCCCAGATGGACAAAGTCTTCAACAAGCCGGAATTTGACGGCGATGGGGGATGGATCCAGGCATTGGAACTTTCAGTTCCGGCCTTCGATTTCAATGCACCTTTGGTGATGCAAGCACCCATTCCCAAGGATCGCGATGAAAGGCTGAAAAAAAACTGGGCCACTGTCCGCGGCCAATTGGCTCGGGTGAAGGGGGGGGTGAACGGTCAGACCCTGCGCCTTGAAACCACTCGGGTCAAAAAGATCCGGGTGTTATTGGGTCCCGAACTGGTCAACATGCAGGAACCCGTCACTGTGATCGTCAATAGCAAGGCGCTTTTCAAGGGACAGCTTGGTGCACAAACCACGACGCCTCAGAACATCCTTCAGGGCGTCTGGGAATCGGGTGAAACTTCCCGGATCCCGGAAGTTGAGCTCGAGCTGGAATTATGAGGGAATGCAGTATTGCCGTTGGGAATGACATCAATGAGCGGCTTATGGCCATAGGAAGCATCGTTTTTAGCCTAAAAACAACGATCCAACCTCATTCTTGACGATTCCACACAAAGGACCCCATTCTTCAGAGATTCTTCCGATATAATTCCCGCTTGCGATCCATAGGAGGTATCTGTAAATGACAACGAAGAAATTGTACGTGGGCAATATCCCATACACTGCGACCCAAGAGCAAATCAGCCAGCTCTTCGGCCAGTATGGTCAAGTGAAGGCTGTGAATATCATCATGGATCGCGAGACAAATCGTCCCCGCGGTTTCTGCTTCGTGGAAATGGACGGCGCTGATGCGGCCATCCAGGCCCTCGACGGCAAGGACATGGGCGGGCGCGCACTGAGGGTCAACGAGGCCCGTGAGCGTGAAAGCCGTCCCATGGGCGGTGGTGGTCCCCGTATGGGCGGTGGCGGTCGCGGTGGATTCCGCGGCGGCGATCGCGGCGGTCGCGGTGGCTACGACGGCTGAACCCCAATAAAGGGTTCGTCCTGAAACCGCGCTTCGGCGCGGTTTTTTTTTGTACCCATGGGACCTAAGATGGATGCCATGAATCTGGCATCACCATGAGCCGGGGGTCCTCGCACAGTCCTGAAGTCAGGAACGCCATGCGTGCGGCGATCCTCGGCCAATGCACGGGTTTGATTCCCCTGCAGGTTCTATATGCCGGCGGCATGGCCGTGGTGATGGTGCTCAGCCTTGGGGGGACCCACGTGGAGGCCATGGTGGCCCAAAGCACCGTGCATGTGGGATATCTGGCCTCTGTCTGGGCTAGCCTCAAACCCATGCCTCATGACAGGGTGCTCTACATGATGCGATGCAGTCAGATCGGCGCCGTGGGTTTGGTGTTGGCTGCCGCCGTGGCTTATTGGGCACCGGCCGCTTGGCTGATCCCCGGACTTTTGCTGAGCCTTTTTTTCTATCGCTGGGCCGCCGGTGCTGCCAGCGCATTCTGGTATCCCGTGCTCCAGGATTTCGTCAACAAGGGAGAGCGTGGCCGTTTTTTCGCCACCATGCGGGCCACCTGGAGTGTGGTCACGATGCTCGCAGGCCTGGGGTTGGGTTCCCTGCTCGCCACCATGGCGCCAGCGGGATCCGACCTTCCTGTTCAGCGTCAGGCCTATGCCATCATCTTATTTTTGATGGGCCTGAGTTTCGTGGCGCGGAATCTTTTCTTTCGACACTTGCCCCACACCGAACGTCCCGATATGGAGAATCCCCTGGCCGGGGGATGGAAGGCGTTGGCGCGGGGCCTCCGTGGAGAGGGGGAGTTTTGGGGCTTCCTTGCTTACCTCGGTCCGCAGACATTTTTTCTGGCCCTCTTTGCCCCCCTGGTGGTCACGGCCCTCAGGGATGTCGCCGGATACAGCGATGGCGAAACCGTGCAGGCCGGAATGATCGGTACGTTGGGATCCATCGCGGCCTATGTGGCCTGCATGGGGCTGGCCGATCGGGTGGGTCCCAAAAGGATGTTCCTTGCCTGCCAAACAGCCTGCTCCTTGGCTTCTCTCCTGATGGCGGCCTGCTTGGGAGGCCATCTTCCCCTCGATATGGGTGTGCTTGTGACCGCGCTCAATGTGGTGCTTTGCGCTGCGGGGGCGGCCCTGGGCGTGGCCACCACCACCTATCTTCTTCATGTGGTGCAAGGACCGGGACGGAACATCTGCTTCTCGCTTTATTTCGCCCTGAGTTCCTTCGTCTCGGGCACGGCCGTGGTGGCCATGGGCTTTGTGATGGATTACGGGCCGAGGTTCCTGGATTGTTCTCGGGATGGCTTGGTGACAGGTCTTTTTGCCCTTGCCGGTGTGGGCCTGCTGGTCAACCTTCCTTCGGTCAAACGGCTCCGGGAGGGCGACTGGCCCGCGGAGCACCCGCCAAGATCTCCTGGTTGAGCTTTGTTGCCTGAAAACGCTCTCTGTCTTCATCACCGAGGCTGGCGGCGATGGACTTGACGATGCTGCGGGCTTTTTCAAGAGCCTCGACAGCGGCGGGATCGAAGTTGGCCTTCAAGATGCGGTGATGGTTGAGCCACACTCGTTCCACGCCTTCGACCTTGGCCTTGGGATCGGCCAATGCCACGGCCTGGTTGGAGCAGACAAGGGCGGCATCCATATCCCTGAGGTCCCGGTGGAGGTCGGCCTTGATGGACAGGGCCATCATTTCCTTGACCCTATCCTTGGCCTCCCTGGCGGCGACAAGGGCCCGTTCCGCCATGGCCAACCCAGCCTTGGGATCTCCGGCCTTCTGCTCCAGGAGGGCCTGTGGGAGCAGGGAGTCCATTATCAGGGGTTTGAACCCCGCCTTTTCGGCGGTCTGTAACGCAAGGCTGATGTTCTGCCGGGCGAATTCCAGCTCGTCAATCTCGGTGAACACGGCGCCAATCTGCAGGGCTGCCATGCCCACGCCGACCACGTTCTTGACTTCCTCGAACAATGATTTGGCCAGCTCCATGCTGGTGAGGGCTTCCTGGTATTGCCCCAGGGTGCGCTGGGTGATGCCCATGTTGCCCAGGGAGAAGGCCATGAAGTTCTTCTCGCCGATGGTCTCGAAGACAGTGTAGACCTCCTTGTAGGCGGCCAAGGCCTCGGAGTACTCCATGCGATGCTTGTGCACGATACCTATGTTGTTGAGGACCATCCCTCGCTGG
>JBFWNO010000025.1:0-27182 GCA_050251015.1 Planctomycetota bacterium | reverse complement strand
GAGGGTTCAGCAGTCTTGAGTGATTGGCGCTGGAGAGTGTAGGAGCCTATGCCCGCCAGATCCGTGTGCGACACCTTGGCCGCGTTCCACGTCACCCGATTCAGGTTCAGGTCCGTGGCATCGGGAACGGCCTGGACGGAGTTCTCCGGAACAAAAGCCAGGATCTTGAGGCTTTGCTTGACCCTGATCTTGACGTGAGCCCCCTTGAGCGTCTTGTCCCTGAATGTGAGAGTGGCCTCGCCGAACTTGAGGGCGGAAATATCGACGCTCGAGCCATCAGCCCCCAAGATCCAGTTGATCACGCCCTCGGGCTTGACGGCGATGCTGATGTCAGAGCTGTTGAGTTTTTGGAAAGCCTTCTTGATCTCAGGGTCCACAAAGGAGGGCCGATAATTGGTCTGTTTGCCCTCTTGAATCACCAATTCACCGAGATTTTCAAATCCCGAACTTGGACTGGTTGGGATGTTGTAGGTCGCCGTATGGGTTTCCGAAAAGGTGCCAATCAATTTCTTGTCGATTCCTGGGCGGGCCAGTCCAGGACCGCCCTCGTCGGGTTCGGCACCCGCCAAGCGGGCCAAATCCGTTTTGATGGCGGAGAATTTGGTTTCGGCCGCATTGACCATGGCTGTCACGTGACCGCTATGCCAGAAGCAGAATCCTCCAAAGGCAAGGCCCACGGCTAGGAACATCTTTTCCCAATGTTTTGAAAAAACTTCCTTCATTCGGCACTCCCACCACCCTTGAGGGCCACAACCTTTTCTTTGAGCGCCTGAAGATCGACTTCATGTTTCTTGAGTGTGAATTCAAGGAGGTGAAGCGTGAGTTGCAGCTTGAAGCCGTTCTTGGGGGGCTTGGGAGTCGAGGTCTTGGAAGGATCCTCGGGGGCAGCCGCGCCCTCCGACTTGGAGTCGTTGGAGAGAGCCTCGGCCTTCATTTCACGGATCTGGAAGATGAGCCGGCCATTGGAAAGGATGCGGGAAAGCAACTCGGGTATCTGGGGGCCCGCCAAGCGACACTCGATCTCGATGGAGATGGGTTGATAGAAATTCGATGTCTTGCCTTGGGGGATGCCGCCCGGCGTTTTGATGCCAGGAGCGTTTCCGGTCGATGTCGTCAGCACGGCAATTCTGTCAAGAGAATAGATATTCCCGTCTCTGAACACTTCGTACAGGGCGGAGAGGATGTTGAATTCGCGCATGGCCGGAAGCACATCTTCAGCTGTGGGGGCATCCTTGATCCACTTTTGGGCATATTGGCTGGGCAGGCTTGAGGACACGTGGACCATGTTGTTCACGTCGGGTCCCATCACCTGGAAGATCCCCCTGAAGTTCGTGCTGAGATTTTGAATCTCGGTGAGGTAGCGGATCGAGAATTCCGGGGGTGCGGGAATGGTGATCGATTCGCCGCCAGGCCTGGTGAAGGGCTGTTTGGCTTCCATCCCGTTGAAGAAAGCGTTCAGGTTGTCATTGCGGGCCTTGAAGTGTTGGATCAGGGCCTCGATTTCTGAGACATAGGCCTCAATCTGCCCGGCTTTGGTGGCCACGATCGATTGGCGCAGTTCGGAACCCTTGAGTTTTTCGAGGTCCGAGACCGAACTTTCAAACGATTTCAGGTTGGCACCCTTGGCGCCGGCGCCCGCGGGTTTGGTCAATGTCGACATGACCATCTTGGCTGTCAGCCCTGAAATGCCGGCAAGAGAAAGGACAATGCAAAGGATCAGGAGGACCTTGTTCACGAGCCACCCGGACCTTGCACTGAATCTGGTGAGAAGACGTAATATCCCTCCACGGTGAAGTGGTACAGCTCGGACCCCAAGTCGTTCGTCGCCGGCTTGCACTCGACATATTTGAAACCCTTGAAGTTCTTCTGAGCGCTCAGGGGGACGATGATGCGGGAGTTCAGGAAGGCAAGGTTGCTGGAGGTCTCGGCGCCATGGCTGAAGAAGGTGCCAGAGAACAGGATTTTGTGGATGCGGGGTCCCGGGGCCTTGCCCACCATGTCCGGGGGAATCAGATCCTCACGGATTTGAAAGCTTTCGACATACACCATGTCCTTGTCGGGCACCCCATCATTGCTCAGGGCTTTGTTGATATTGCCCAAGATCTCGGTGTGGGCAGCCCTGGAGCATCCGGTGATGGGATCCGCATCGATCACATTCCATTGCTCCAGGAGCTGGAGGGCGGGAGCCAGCTCGGCCTCGGCAGCCTCGATGCTTTGCGAGACGCCTTCGTATTTCGTCTTGAGTGCGGTCGGACTGTCCATGGCATTGGAAGCCATGGCCTGAAGCTTGGACTCGGCTCCGGACACGCTCTGCCAATAAAAGCCGCCGCTGACGGCAAACACCACGGAGGCGGCCAAGGCGAATGGTGCCTTGCGGGCCTGCTGCCTTTTCTCCTCGATTTCCGGCGGAATGAGATTGACATGGACCGAGGAGACCCCGAGGCCCTGGAGGGCCAGGCCCAGCGGCACGGTGAAGGCGTGGTAGTCGGCAGCCAGGGTCTCGGCGCCCCCCTCGATGTTGTCAGCCAACTTGTTGATCTTTCCAGGCAAATGGATTTTCATCCGGAGGTTTTGATGGAAATACTCCGACATCTTGGACATGCGGAAGGACTGACCCATCAGGATGGCATCGTGGAGTTGAACACCCTCGTGCTGACTCTTGTAATGGCCGATGGTGCGCTGGATTTCGCTCGTCATCTGCTTGAACACCGGTTCAATGACCTGCAGGATTTTTTCGGCCTGCTGGTTTGAGCTCATGTTACGCTTGAGATCCTCAGCTTGGGCAAAGGGGATCTTGAACTTGGCCATCAGGGCCTTGTTGATGTCATCCCCGCAGCGGGTGATGTTGCGCTGCCAGAAATCCTCGCCGTTGGAAATGATGAAATCGATGTTCCTGGATTTCACGTCGATGATCACGCAGGGGGCCTCGGGACCCAGGTCGAACCTGACGTAATTCAAGAGGGCCAAGGGAGTTGTCTGGATGCCTACAACATTCAGTCCGGCTTCCTTGAAAATGTTCATCAAGGAATCGATTTCCTCGCGACGGATGGCGAAGATGGTGGCCTTGATTTCTGCCCCGGGTGTGGAGCTCCCGATGTGGTAATTCCACACCACCTCCTCGATGGGATAGGGAATCTGTTGGGAGGCTTCGTACTTGATCAGTTCGGGAATCCGCTTGGGATCCATGGCCGGAAGTTCGATGGGGCGGCTGAAGATGGCCCGGCCGGGTGCGCTGACCACAATGGGGTCGCCCTTTTTGAGACCCCCCTCGACCAGGAGTCGCATGAGGCATTGAAGGGATTTTTGGTGGAAATCTTCGTCCTTTTCCACCGGCGACTCGTGTTTGAAGGTGTGGGCTTCAACAATTTTGGGGCCGGACTTCGAAGCTGCGAGCTTCACGGCATTCACGGAGGATGCCCCCAGTTCCACGCCCCAAGCCGCTTTGAGATGAAGTTTCATATGGTGTGGGGTTCGCCTCCGGGACCTCGGGCTGATTTTAGCAACCCCTAGGGGGGTGTCAACTTACGAAAAAACTGGCCTGGCACCGGTCAAGGGGACATCCGACGAGGGATTTGAAGCTTTTCTCAGCGGGATTCGGCCACCAGGGAGTAGGCCTCCCTCAGTTGGTCGTCGAAGGAGGCGTTCTCCAGGTAGGCGCTGTGGGTCGAGTAGGTCTTTTTCATCTCTTGACCCTCACCCAGGACCACACGCTCGGGGAAGGCCTCGGCGAGCATCTCCAGGGAACGCATCTTGATGTAGTGCAACCGACAGAACCCGCCGGCAAACACCGTTTCCCGGCACCCGGTGGAGTAGCAGTAGATCTTGGAGGTTCTCCTGGAGGAGGATTTGAGGGGGTTGCCCTTTTTCAGCAGTTGCTGATAGTGGCGCGAACAGAACCCGCGCGAATAGTGGGGCTTGCCACAACCCTCGACTTGGCACTGAGAGGCCTTGTCTTTGCTTTGGGTGCTGATGCAACCGTGTCTTTTGAACTGGTAATAATGCTTGCAACAAAACTGCTTGGCGAGGACTTTGCCCGAACATCCCTCGACACTGCAGTGCTTCGGCGCTTTCGCCGAAGCGGCTGTGTGAGCCACCATGTTTCCCCCTAGAATTTCTTTCTCTCTTCTTCTCTCTCGCTTAAGCCTGAAGGGCCTAAGCGCTTATGACTTTAATCGAAGGAGAAAGGTTGCACAAGTTTCAGGGAGCTGAAGGGTGGGGGCGGTAATCCTTGGCCGTAAGCCCGTGACGTTTCATGATCCGGTGAAAGTATTGGCGCTCGATCCCCACACTCCGGGCGGCTTCGGAGACATTTCCAGCGTGAAGTCGGAGGCTTTCCGTGACCATTTTGAGGTCGAAGGCTTCCAAGATGCGTCGGCGCCCTTCCTTGTATTGGGAACCGGTTTGAACCCCGAAATCGTTGTTTTCAGGCTCAAAATCGCCATATGAGGGTACATCGGAGGGGGTGATGGAGGTTTTTTCCTCCATGGAAACCAACCGTTCTGAAAGGTGACGGAGCTCCCGGACATTCCCTGACCATGGCAGGGCCTTGAGGGCAGCCATGCAGGCGGGTTCCACGGTGGGGGTGGGTTTGCCATAACGTTCGGCGGTTTCGTTCAGGAAATGGAGAAAGAGAACGGGAACATCCTCGGCTCGTTCCCTCAGGGGGGGGAGGGTCAGGGTGATTCCGGCAAGCCTGAAAAATAGGTCTCGCCTGAACTGTCCTTGATCGACACGCTTGGCGAGATCAGATGTGGTGGCCGCAATCACCCTCACGCTCACATCGCGTGTTTCTGTGGAACCCACAGGATTGAACTGCCCTGATTCAAGAACCCTGAGCAATTGGGCTTGCATCGCCTCGGGCATTTCATCGACCTCATCGAGAAAAAGGGTGCCGCCATCCGTGCGGGAGAAGAGACCCTCGCGGTTGGCATGGGCCCCGGTGAAGGCGCCCTTGATGTGTCCGAAGAGTTCGCTGGCCATGAGGTCCGCGTTCATGCTGGCGCACGACAGGATCTCGAAGGGACCCTGGGAGCGGTCGCTGAGTTCGTGGAGGGCACGCGCCGCGAGGTTCTTGCCTGTGCCGCTTTCACCCTGAAGCAGCACATTCAAGCCCGCCCCCGACGCCCGACGGAGAGTTTCCCTGAGACTTTCCATCTGCTGGGATTCACCGATGAGAGAAGCCATGACATCTCGAGTGGAGCGCACGCGGGCCAGTTCCTTGCTTTGCCTTGCCACAGTCTCCTCGAGGATCTCTCCTCTCTTGGCCAGCCGTTTGGCGGCCTTTTCAAGTTGGGCCTGTTGTTGCAGGATCCTCTCGGAAAGCCTGGCGTTCTCGATCGCCAGGGCCGCCTGGTCCGCCACACATTCAAGGAGTTCAAGGTTGGTGCGGGTGAAACGGTCGCTCAGGTGGCGGTTGTCGACATAGACGGCGCCGATGATCCGCTCCTTCACCCTCAAGGGACAGCAAAGGATGGAACGGAGCTTGAGTTCGTGGATGCTGTCGGATAGCCGGAATCTTTCATCAGCCAGGGCATCGCGCGTGAGGACGGCCTGCCCGGTTTCCAGGACCTGCTTGGCCAGCGAGGCCGAGACCGCGAAGGAGGGCTGGGCAATGGTCTTTTGGTCGATGTTGCGGGCTGCAGCAAAGCGCAGGTCTTTTGTTTCGTCTTCTTTCAGGATCAGAAAGCCCCTCTCGGCTCCCATCAGCTGAACCACCTGGTCCATGATCAGGGGAAACAGGCGGTTGAGCTGGCGCTCGGAATTGAGAATGGCGGCGATGGAACTCAGGGACTTGGCGGTGCCCATGGTTTCGGAGGGTGTCTTGATGGTGGCGATGCGCTCCGACCACCCATCGGCCGAACGGGCCTCGCTCTCGAGCCATTCCAAGGTGCGGGTGTAGGCGCGATCCGCTTCGCGCGTGGCGGTTTCCAGCAGGATGTCACGCGACTCATCGACTCGGGGTGCAGGAAGAATTTTCAGGGCCCGGGAATAGAACTGTCGAGCCCTGCCGAAGTCGCCTTGGGCCAGCGCTACCCTTGATTGCAACACCAGCTTCCGCCCTTCAAGAATGAGGGACACATGAGAGCCCAGGTCTTCCAACACCTGCTCAGCGGTGCCGGCCCGCCCATCCTCAAGAGCGACCTCAGCTGTTTCAAGGTCGATCAAGTAGCGGGCCTTGGGATCGGAGAGTCTTCTTTTAGCCTGGGACAGGAGCTTGTCCGAAGCCGCGAGATCTCCCCTCTCGCGGTGCAACTGGCTGAGGGACAAAGTGGCATCGAGGAGGGCGGCGCCTTCGCCCAGGGCCTCGGCCTCACGGCAGGCATCCACCAGGATGGGAATCGCTGATTCGGGATCGCTCGATGAAAGGGCCCGGGCCTCCAGGATCCTGAGGGTCAGGTCCAGGCCGTCGAGGTGACCGCATTTACGGGTTTCCCTGAGATGCCATTGGGCTTCCTTGACCAGCCCCTGCTCCAGCCGGCAGAGGGCCAGACTCAAATGGAGCCTGGGTGATGAGGCATGGGCAGGATCAAGAGTCATGGCCATGGTCAGTTCACGGGCGGCCTCTTCCCAGGATTCCAGCCGACGGTGGTGCTGTCCCAGGCGCAGATGGCACTGGGCTCTCGCCTTGGCGTGGTCCTGCCCTGCTACCTTGAGGAGTTTGCGGCACAATTCGATGGAGCTGGCTTCCTGGCCGCCCTTGACCAGCAACGAGATGGCCTGTTCAAGCTCTTCCACCGCCCTAGTGGAATCCCCGGCCTCCAGGGCATGGGGCCAACAGAGCAGAGCGCGTTGAAGGGGATCCCTTGCTTTCTCGACGATCCGCAGGATCTGGCGGTGGAATTTCCGGCGCCCCTCGGGGCCCAGGCTCTCCAGCGCCACCTTGGCCAAGAAATCGCTGGGGACCGACCATCCCCACTCGCGGCGCACCAACATCCCAGCGCCCACAAGATCCCTGAGAGTGCCCAGGAGTTTTGCGCCTGACGAAGAGCAGACGGCTTCCAGAAGTTCCAGGGGTGCGGGTTGGGAGGAAAGGGCCGAGGCTTGGACCGCTGTCTTGGCCGTATCGTCCAACTTTTCAAAACGCGACAGCAACCACTGGTCGTGTTCCCTCGAACGAGGCAACCGGATCGGTGTATCGCAGATCCAGCGTCCGGCCTGAAACCGCAGGGAGCCCTGGTCCACAAGGGTTTTCAGAGCCTCACGCAGGGCCTTGGGCTTTCCTTGGGCATGCTCCAAAAGTTTGTCGCAGAGCCCGGCAGGTGGCGTGTCCTGGCCGAGGGTCGAGCGCACAATGGCTTCCATCGAATCCTTGTCCAGCCGGGGCAAGAGGGCATCATGGAAGGCTGGGGAGCGGGAAACGGAAGGAAGGGAATGGAAGGCCGACCCGTGGATCAGGCCGTCTCGCCAAGCCATCACGACATACAGAGGAGTGCGCGCGCACAAGGCGGCTACGGCTTCCACAAGCTCGAGTGTGGAGGCTTCCGCGTCCTGAACATCATCCAGGAGGAGGACGCGAGTTTGAAGTCCTGGGGGGGGGGTGGTTTCTTGGAGGGTCCGGATGGCCTCGTCACCATTTCCCAGGTTCATTCCCAAACCTTCCGAGAGGGCCTGGATCACCTGTTGGTGGGACGTCGATGACCAAGGCCTGATCCTGACCACATGGGAGCGAAGCCCAAGGATTCGGGCTTCTCCGGCCAGTTGTTCCAGGAGCCTGGAGCGTCCCACCCCTTCCTCCCCATGGAGAAGGATGAATCTTCCTTTGCCTCCGACAGCCGACTGTAGGAGCCGTCCAAGCCTGTCGATGAGCTTGTCTTGTCCCAGGAGCGGGGATTGCAGAAGGTCCCTCCTCGCCTCCTTGGATTCTCCGCCTAGAGAGGTCATGGCCGAGGCGGCACTGGAGGGCCGGAGGGCCGGATCCCGCTGCATGAGTTTCAGGATCAGGTCGCTGTCAGCCCTTGAGAGTCGGGGGTTGAGGCTATGCGGGGGTGGGGGGTCCGAGCTGGCTTGCCTGAGAAGGATCTCCTGCACCGAGGAGCCATCGAAGGCCTTATGTCCTGTGGCCATCAGGTAAAGGATGGCCCCACAGGCATACAGATCACTCCGCACATCGGCGGGTTGTCCTCTCAGGATCTCCGGGGCCACATAGCCGGGAGTTCCGCCCATGCGGATGTTCCCCGAACGTTCCCTGGAGGCCAGGCCGAAATCCAGCAGCTTGATCCTTCCTCCTGGGATCACGACCACATGCGCTGGTTTCAGATCCCCATGGAGCCATCCACCCTCATGCACGGCCTGGAGTGCCGAAAGAAGTTCCAGGCCCATCTCCTTCCAGGATTTGGTCGGCAACAGGACCTTATCGAGGCTCTTGCCCTCGACATGTTCCATGGTGAAGTAGTCCTGACCCACGGTCACCAGGCGGGCCAGCGAGGCATGGCGCAACTCCATGAGGGCGGACAGTTCGCCTCTTGAACCAGGTTCAGAAGGGTCAAAGAGTTTCAGGGCCAGGACGTCTCCGGAGCTTTCATCCCTGACTTTGTAGACCGTGCCGGCCCCACCCCGTCCCAGCCGGCTCTGGATCCTGTAGCGTCCGTCAATCAGGTCGTGGGGGGCGTTCACAAGGGTTTTTTATCCTGCCTGGATAGGGCTTCAAGCAATTGCCGGGCCAGTTCCGGATTGCGAATCCGCAGGTTGCATTCGCGGTTTTTCATGAAGGCCGAATAAGTCCAATTGCTACTGCCCAGATGAACGATGGCTTCATCGATCACGACGACCTTGCTATGGGTGACGGTGTCCGGGTCATCGGTGTAGACGGACACACCTCCTTTTTTCAGGTATTCGAGGGCACCCATACTGCGGGTGGGAGACTCATCTCCCTTGGCCTTCTCCAGTTCGGCCACCACACTCACCTTCAAGCCCCGCTTGTGGCAGGCGATCAATTCATCCAACAGTCCCTTGATCAGGGTGTGCCTCTCGGGGTCCTCCATCTGGATCAGGTACATAGTCACGGCAACAGCCTGCTTGGCATCCTTGAGATCCCCGAGCAGGGTGGGTAGGTAATCCCTGTCTGACGTCAGCTTCCAAGAAGTTTCCGTCGGCGCAGCGGCATCGGCGACAAAACCGGTCAGAGGGAGGATGAAAAGGGCGGCCATGAAGGAGAAGCGCTGGACCATGGAAGAGCCTTTCAACCCTAGAATATACCCATGAGGGACATCTTGGTGGTTGTGACGGCCTTGGGCTTGGTGGCCGCTCTGACGGCGATTTCAGCTCAGGGCGCAGGTCCCACCATGGATTCTCACTGGGAAATGTTGGCGTCCAGGAAGGATTGGCCGGCCTTAAGGCAGGTCATCTCCGTCCGGTCAGCCCACAGCAACTTGAATGAGCCCGAGCGCATCCTGTATGCCAAGGTCCTGCTGGGATTGGGCCAGCCCACGGAGGCCCTGCTGGAGTTGGAGAAGCTGGGTCAAGAGGGGTCGAAGGACCCCGCCATCTGGAGCCATCGTTGCGAGGCGCTCCTGAGGCTCAAGCGCCCTGCTGAGGCCGAGAGAGTAGCCCGTCATTGGGTGGAGTCCCTTCCCTTCGATGGCGCGGGTCATTTCATGCTGGGAATTTCCCTAGTGGACAAGGGGGCCAGGGAAGAGGGGCTGGCGTTCCTGGCTAAGAGTGTCAAATGGGGTGGGGAGCATGCCGAAAAAGCCCGCAGACTCATGGCGGATCTTCACATGGAAAGAGGGCTTGAGGAGCGGAATGCGTCGCGGTGGGCCGAGGCCAGGGCATCCATGGAACTGGCGATCAAACTGGATCCCGAGAACCCCTCCTTTCACAAGGCGCTGGGTCAGGTCTACATGAAATTGAACCTATGGCCCGAAGCCCTGGATGAATTCGACCAGGCGGAGGCCTCGGGGTTATCCCGCGATTCGGAAGTGGATCTCCACGATGACATCGCCGCAGTCCACCAGCATCTGGCTGCCGTGCACCTCTGCCGCGATGAACCCACGGTGGCCAAATATCATGCCCAAGCCGGACTCGAACACACCACCACGCGCACGGCGGTGCGCCGATTCAAGGGTCTGATCCGCACAGCCAGCAAATTGGAGTTGGAAGCCCTGCGCGAGCGGGCCCGCCAAGACCCCTCGCATTGGCCAAAGGTGTTGGCGCTGGCACCCCGGGATCCCGAGGCCTCGTGGGAGCTTCTCAAAGCCTTGCCTTCCGATATCAGGCAGACCCAGGAAAACGAAGTGTTGGCCGGTCCTTGGGGTGGCGAGGCCCGCGTGAAACGGGCCGAACAGCTCTGGGACAGCGATCCCGCTGCCGCCTTCCAGTGGGCCCAGGAAGCCCTGCGCATGTTGCCCCTCGAACGGGCCCTTGAGACGGAGGAATGGCTGTTTGAAAAAGTGGGGGCCTTGCAGAGTCCACCCCCTAGTGAACCTTGGTCCCTTGTGTGGGCTTGGAAGCGCTGCGACACCATTGAACAATGGCAGCAGCTATTAGTTGAGGTGGAAAAACAGCTTAATGAACGGTATTACGTGTGGATCTATTGCTGTGAATTTTCAATGGGAAAACAGTCGTTGATTCATCGTGTTGAAACATGGTTGAGCGACATCGAATCATTGGATCCTCCTGCCCGGGCGAAACCCAGATTGGACGCCATCCGACTCAAGGTGAACTCGATGTCACAATAGGCTTTTCAGTCGTTATAATTCCCCCCCTTTGCAGGATTTAGAACAGATGTACCTAGAAGCCTATGGATTGCGTGAACACCCTTTTCGCCAGGACTTTGATCCTAAGTTCATCTATTACACGCGCGCGCACGAGGAAACACTCACCCGGATGATGTATGCGGTCAATGAGCGCAAGGGAGGTATTCTCGTGACCGGTCGCCATGGGACGGGAAAGACGATGCTGTCCAGGGTCTTGGCTGAGGAACTTTCCCAGGCCGGCTTCCAGGTTGTCAGGATCAGCCATGGAAACCTGGCTCCCGAGGCTTTCCTGGCCGACATTCTTTGGAATCTGGGCATTCCCAGCGAGGGCAAGGACAAGGCCGGACTCTGGCACGCCGTCCTGGAGGCTGTCAGGCGCCAGGCCCAGGCCGACCGCGAAACCGTGGTGATCATGGATGAAGCTCAATCTCTTCATTCACCCGAAACTTTCAACGAGCTCGTCGAGCTGATGAACATCGAAGTGGAAGGCGTGTGCCCCGTGCATGTGGTGGTCCTGGCCGACAACGAGTTTCTCCGCCGGATCGATAGCCTGGGGTCCCTGGGGGAAAGACTTTTTGTTCGCTCCAGGCTTGGGATCCTCAATCGCGAGGATGCCGAAGGACTTCTCCGGCATCGCCTGGCGGCAGCCGGTTGTGGGCGGGCCCTGTTTTCCCCGGCGGCCCTGGATGCCCTTCACAGGGCATCGGGCGGCGTTCCCCGCTCCCTGATCCATCTGGCCGACCTCACGCTTTTGATGGGAGCCAGCGAAGGCCAATCCCAAGTGGAGGACGCGATGGTTCATTCCGCCGTCTCCGATTGGAGAGGCCTGTGATCCGCTACGCCGACATGCTGAAGAAACTCGGCCAAAGCGCGGCCCGCACACCGGCCCGTCCCAGGGTCATCAAACCGGCCGCGCCGAAGCCCGCCCCTGTGCCTGAGGCTGTTCTGGATGCGGGGATGACGTTGGATGACCGTCCTGCCGTTACGGTGGCCCAGACTCCCGCTGTGGAGCATCCCCAGCCCCCTGCCGATGCTGGTGGAGTCAGCGATGTGGAATTGGGCAGGGCTCTGTCCCAGGGTCGGATGACCCCAATCGATACGGTGACCGAGGATGATCCCGAGGCCTCGCCGGCTCAGCCGCCCCAGGATGACGACATCGACGCTCTGTTTGCCGATTCCCCGAAGGAATCCTCGAACACGGCGGCCCAAACCATTGTGGAACCTGTCGCCAGCCTAAGCTCCGAAGGCCTGGCCGCTGACGAGCCGGCCCAAGATGCCGACATTGATGCGCTGTTTGCCGACAAGCCCGTTGAGGCCGCGCCCGAGGAATCTTCCAAGACCTTGGTCGAGACCCCTGTGCCCTTTTCCGAGATGGCAGAAGCGCCAAACCCCTCACCCGAAACCATGGGATCCTCCACCGTTACGTCTCCATCCGATGAGGAAATCGATGCCCTGTTCAGCGACGCTCCACCTGTTGTCGCCGCTCCATCCACTCCTGCTGACACAGTACAAGCTGAAGTTCCTGCCGAGGCTCCGGTGCCAGCTCCTGTGGAGGACACCCAACGCCAGGCCAGCGAGGCCGAGATCGACGCCTTGTTCAGCGATGCCCCGGAGCCGGAAACGGCACCAGCTCCCGCAGCAACCGGGGGCAAGACAGCCGACAACAAGGCGGCCCGTTTGGCGGATCATGCCGCCAGCACGGAGCAAGGGATCGAATCCCTCTTTGCCGATGCTCCCGCCGCCGTCCAACAACCAGCAGCAGCCCCGGCCCCCGAGGCGGGAAGCCAGCCCTCGCCATCCGAGGACCTTTCGGATGAAAACCTAAAAAAAAAAGGGACTTGAACATGGGTGATGCCGTTTTCGAGCCCTTTTTAGAGGTCCTGAACCGATTTGACGACAGCCTTCCCGATTGGATGTTAGTCTACAAACGTTGGATCGGGATCTGCGCCGTGGCCGCAATCATCGGCGGCCTGATGTACTTTCTCATGTCCCTGCTTTCCCTCACGTTTCCGAACAGCTGGTTTGTGAAGATGTTCGGCAACCTAGTCAATAGCTGAATGGAGTCCCCAATGAAATCCAAGTCAACAATCATCAAGGAACGCGACAACAACTGGGTGGTGGTGGATGCCGCCGACCAGAGTCTTGGCCGTCTTGCGGCCGCCGTGGCCATGAGGCTGATGGGCAAGCACAAGCCCAGCTACACTCCCAATGTCGACACGGGTGACCATGTGGTGGTGACCAACGCCTCCAAGGTGACAGTCAGCGGGAACAACTCCGAATCCAGGGTCTACAGCCACTACACCGGTTTTCCGGGTGGTCTCAAGGTCAAGAGCTACCGCGAGATGATGGAGAAGAGCCCGGAAGCCGTCATCGAGCTGGCGGTCAAGCGCATGCTCCCCAAGGGCCCCATGGGCAAGCGGATGTTCCGCAAGCTCCATGTGTTCGCCGCCGCCGAGCACACACATCAGGCCCAACAACCCGTGTCCGTGAAGATTTAAGGAGAACCCATGTCAACAAGCAACAGCACCTATTACTGGGGCACCGGACGCCGCAAATCGGCCGTGGCCCGTGTCCGCCTCAAGTCTGGCGAGGGGAAGATCACCATCAATGGCCGTCCCTCCGAGGCCTACTTTGTGGATCCAACCGACCATGCAGCGGCCTCGGCCCCGCTCAGGCTCGTGAAGGGCAAGTTCGACGTCATGGCCAACTGCAATGGCGGCGGGCTCGGTGGTCAGGCTGATGCCGTAAAGTTGGGCATTGCCAGGGCGCTTTGCCTTGTGAGCGAGGAATACGAGCCCATCATGCGTGAGCACAGGCTCATGACCCGCGATTCCAGGATGCCTGAACGCAAGAAGTACGGCCGGAAGGGTGCCAGAGCCCGCTTCCAGTTCTCGAAGAGGTAATCCTTTGGATATCGAGTTCTACGGGGTCAGGGGGAGCGTTGCCACGCCCCTCCTCCCCGTGGACATTGAATCCAAAATCCTGAGAGCCCTGGAAAGAGCCACTCCGGATGACCTGCAAGATGAAGGGACGAGGCGGCGTTTCGTCGCCTCGCTCCCTCTCTCCATTGGGGGAACCTACGGGGGCAACACCACCTGCGTGGTGGTGCGTCACGAGGGCCGTGACCTGGTGGTGGATATGGGCACCGGCGTGCGCCGCTATGGGCAGGACTGCATCACCGGGCGCAAGAAGTTCCCTGCCGAAGCCCCCCTGATTATCCTGGCGACCCACGTGCACTGGGACCACATCCAGGGATGGCCCTTTTTCGTGCCGGCCTACATCCCCGGCAACCACATCGAGTTTCATTCGGGCCGAGTGGGATTCAAGGAGCAATTCCTTCATCAACAACTCTCACCTTGGTGTCCGGCGCACTTCGAGTTCATGAGGGCCACCATTACCTTCAACGAGATCCCAGTCGACCAACCCGTAGAGATCGGGCCCTTCAAGGTGACCACGCTCAAGTTGCATCATCCGGACGAGAACCTGGGCTACCGCATCGAGGCGGGGGGAGCCTCCTTCGTGTTCCTCAGCGACACCGAAATCACCGGCCTGAAGATCTCCGATCTCAAGCCCTACCAGGAATTCTGCCGGGGGGCCGACCTTGTCTACGCCGACTGCCAATACGATTTTCGCGGGGCCTGGGAAAAGGTGACCTGGGGGCATTCCAACCTCTACAATTGGCTCGACATCCTCAGGGGTTACGGGGTGAAGAAACTGTACTGCGGCCATTACGACCCCACCTCCAATGATGAAGTAGTGGAGCAGGTGCTCGAGAAGGCCAAACGCTACATCCGCACCATGGCCCCGGGGGACGTGCCCGAGGTGGAACTGGTGGTGGAGGGGCGTCGCACGCAGCTGGGGGTCTGAGGTAAAATCCGCGTGAGTTCAATTTCAAGGTGGCGACATAGCTCAGCTGGTTAGAGCACAGGCTTCATAAGCCTGGTGTCCCTGGTTCGAATCCAGGTGTCGCTACCATTTTTTTCACCTCAATATCGCTGTTTTCCCCTGTGTCTCACATGGGGCGATCAGAAAAGACGCGCAGTGCCGTCCGCTACTGCTGTTGTTAGGCCGTTGCTCATTCAGCTGGCATGAATGAGCCGGCAACTACAAGCGCAAATAAGATCCCTCCAATTATGACTGTAGCAATGTTGAGGGCGGAGAAGCGCCGATTTTGTTCGTGGCCCGGAGCCAGCTTCGCATTAATCTCATTAATGAGGTTTTGGACCGGCAAGAAAAATAAAAGCGAGATATACGAGACAAGCCAATACGGATCGGGAAGCTTGCATAGCATGATGGCCATCATCCATCCTGCTGCAAGCAGACCAGCAGGTAGCGATTTCTTTAGGCCGTGAATCTTTGCCGTAGTCCGAATCTTCCTAAACAGGCTGTAGCAAAAGAAGTAAGCAAACGTCGCTCTTCCGAACGGCATTATGTTGCTACGCTCTCGTTCCTGAATGAGAGCCCAATTTTTATAGAACCAGTAGTACTCATAGATGCCGAACGAGCACACACACATGACGACAAACTTGGTATTCGAGACCGCGAAATAGTACGGTTGTGCAGTAATCGGTACCGTCGAAGGGAGTTCTGGTGAAGAGCTTATTGGTCCGGAATTATCGTAAATTTTGTTTGTCCTCTGAATTGTCTCATTCTAATATCGGTACTCGGACAAAATGCTAATCCAAATTGTAATCTGCCCAAATCAACATGGGCGATTAGAATGTCCCCATGATCCCCACCTTCATCTACGGCACAGCTTGGAAAGAGGAGCGGACGAAGGGCCTGGTGCTCGAGGCCCTGAAGGCCGGGTTCCGGGCCATCGACACGGCCAACCAGCGCAAGCATTATTTCGAGGCCGGAGTGGGAGAGGCCCTGAAGGAGGCCTATGCCACGGGACTCGTGAAGCGGGAGGATCTGTTTCTGCAGACCAAATTCACGCACCTGCCGGGCCAGGATCACCGCCTTCCCTATGACTCCAAGGCCGACATTGGCACCCAGGTTCTCCAATCCTTCCAGAGTTCCCTGGAGCACCTGGGGACTGACCGTTTGGATTCCTATGTGCTCCACGGGCCCACCCGCCGCGTGGGTTTGGGCCCCGATGACTGGGGGGCCTGGAAGGCCATGGAGGAGATCCATGACTTGGGCAGGGTGGGGGCCCTCGGAGTCAGCAACGTCACCGCGGAGCAGTTGAAGCTCCTGCATAAAGAGGCCCGGATCAAGCCGCTTTTCGCCCAGATCCGCACCTATGCCGACACAGGATGGGAGGCCGACACCCGCGATGTGTGCCGCCGCTTCGGCATCCAGTTCCAGGGGTTTTCACTGCTGACGGCCAATGGAGAGGTGGCGCGCATGCCGGCCTTCCAGGAGATCGTCCGCCGCACGGGTTTCACCCCAGCCCAGGTGATCTTCGCCTTCTGCCGTCAGGCGGGGATGATCCCCATGACGGGCACAACGAATGCGCAGCATATGGGGGAGGATCTCGCGAGCCTCTCGATGGAGCTCAGTTCCGGGGACGTCGCTACGATCGAAAGCCTGTCTGCGTAGGGGCGCATAGCGATGCGCCCTTCTTCTTAAGCGTGTTGAACTTGGCCTGAGGATTTTGGCAGTTCATCGGCGCACCCCCAACAGGGTTCTGCGCTGGAAGAATCCACCGTGGCTGCGACTGGCTTGGGAAGAAGAACTTCAAGCTTCATCACAAAATCGCGGATTTCATTGCGCACCCGGCGGTACACCGACATGATGACCTCGTCATCGGTGAAGCTGGCGGTAAGCACAGGTGGATCATCAAAGGGCTGATGCAAAATCCTGGACCCCGCGGGTGGCTTGGGGCAGGTGTCGTGCGCGTGGCTACAGACCGTGACGGTAAGATCGAAAAAGCGGGAGTTCAGCGAGTCGATGCCCTTTGAGCAGCGTCCTGAAATATCGATTCCGATTTCCTGCATCACGCGGATGGCATAGGGATCGGGTTGGCGCGGCTGCGTACCGGCCGAGAAACTTTCGAAATCCCCGGTGCGCAGGGCCCGTGCAAAACCTTCGGCCATTTGGCTGCGGCAGGAGTTTCCGGTGCACAAAAACAGGACCTTGGGGTGGCTCATGGGGGGCCTATGATAGAAAAAAAACGTTAGTTTTGCATGTGGGGGGTCACCATGCCGCTTCGGCATGACAGACCTTTCCTTAATGACATGATGGCACGGGGATTTTTCGGAAATGGCAGTTTCAAGGGCAAGGGCAGTTGGCACCGAGTTTGCGATGCCCTTGGCACGAGGAAGAGAACAACCTTCCTCGCAACCCCACCATCTAAGAAGAAGGAGGAACCATGAACTTTGGAGAATTGCTTCCTTGGAGCTACAAGGTCACCCCGGCTGAAACAACGCGCACCACCTTTTATCCCCTGCACCGGGAGATGGACCGTCTGATCGATGATTTCTTTGCTTCACCCTCAGCCACCAGGGTCTCGGCCAGTCGCCAGGGCTTGAGTGTGAACGTGAAGGAGACCGAGAAGAGTTTCCTCATCAGCGCACCGATTCCAGGATTTGACAAGGATTCGGTCAAGGTCCACCTTGAAGGCGACCGCCTGACGATCTCGGGTGAGGTCAAGGAGGAAGGCAAGAAGCAGGAGGAAGGCTATTCCTATCAGGAGTGGTCGACGAGTTCCTTCAGCCGCAGCTTCACCCTTCCCGAGGGCGTCGATGCCGGCAAGATCACGGCGGACTTCGACAAGGGGGTGTTGAACATCACCCTGCCGAAGACTCAGGACGTGAAGGCTAAGAGCCGCACCATTGAGATCAAGGGCGGCGGCAAGGCGGCTTCAGCCTAAGGTCACATCATCAGGGATGCCCGGTAGGTTTTTCTTGCGACTTCCACGTGATTCGTCGCTGCGAAAAACCCACCAGGCATCCCCGTTACGGGTGATCGCCCTCCACGACTAGCTCAGCCCGCAGCGGCCTTCTCGAGCGAACCCGAATACTTCCCTTGGGAAGCTGCCGAATTGCACTTGGAGCGCAGCAGCAGGGCATTCCTGCCGGCACCCTCATTGGCGCTCTGGCCCTTCCAGGCCTTCAGGGCGTCATCCTGAAGGGCGCGACCATAGGAATAGCTCAGGGGCCAGGGTTGGGGACCGCAGGCGTTGATCGCGTTGAGGTTCTCTGTGGCCGTCACCGAGGACTGGCCGCCTGAGAGGAACACGATTCCGGGAACGGCACCGGGGACATGGCGGCGGAAGGTGCGCAGGGTCGCTTCGGCGACTTCCTTCGAAGAGGCCTGCTTGGGGCATTCCTTCCCTGAAATCACCATGCCGGGCTTGAGGAGGATGCCCTCCAGGGCCACACCGTGGATCCTGAGTGCCGAGAAGACTTCCGGCAGGACTTCATTGAAGACCTGCTCACAGCGTTCGATGGTGTGGGTGCCGTCCATCAGGATTTCAGGCTCCACGATCGGCACAATGTCCTGTTCCTGGCATAGGGCGGCATAGCGGGCCAACCCTTCGGCGTTGGCCCGGATGCAGGCCGCTGAGGGGAGGGTGGCGCTGATGCTGTACACCGCGCGCCACTTGGCAAAACGGGCCCCGAGCGCCTTGTATTCGGTCAGGCGCTTGCGGAGGCCGTCAAGGCCTTCGGTGACCTTCTCCTCGGGATGGCCGGGGAGGTCATGGATACCGGCATCCACCTTGATGCCGGGGATGATGCCCTTGCGCTTGAGGAGATCGGGGAATTTCTCACCCTTCTTCGAGGATTGCCTGAGTGTTTCATCGTAGAAGATCACTCCGGAGATGTAGTTTTCCAGACCCTGGGCATCCAGCAACATCTCGCGGTAGGCCTGGCGGTTGGGTTCCGTGTTGGCCACGTCGATGCTCTTGAAGCGCTTTTCAATGGTCCCGGTGCTCTCATCGGCCGCCAGGATGCCCTTGCCGCTTTTCACGAGGTCGCGGGCTGTGGAATTCAGGATGTTCAGGTTCATGGGCTCCCCCTAAGGAATGTGTTTCCGGAAGTATATATGAGAGAATGAAGGGATGACAAACGCCCCTCTTTCAGGCCTTCTTGTGGTGGAGTTGGCCTCGGTGCTGGCTGGACCCTCCGTGGGGCAGTTCCTTGCCGAACTGGGGGCCCGGGTGCTGAAGATCGAGGCCCCGGGAGGTGACGGCACCCGCGGATGGGTGGCCAAGTCCGAGAGGATGCCTCCCGGTCTCAGCGCCTACTTTTCCTGTGTCAATTGGGGCAAGGAGTCTCTTTGCGTCAACCTGAGGGCTCTCGGCGGGCGGGAACTGGTGGAAGCTCTCATCGCCAAGTCCGATGTGGTGGTTTCCAACTATCGCCCCGGCAGTCGCGAAGCCCAGTGGGTGGATGGCCTTCGCCAGCGTTACCCACGTTTGGTGGTGGCCGAAATCAGCGCCTATGGTTCCACCGACATCCGGGCCGGCTACGATGTGATCCTCCAGGCGGAAAGCGGCATGATGGCTCTCACAGGCGATTCCCAAGGTGAGCCCATGAAGATGCCGGTGGCCATGGTGGATCTTCTCCTGGCGCACCAGATCAAGGAAGGGGTCTTGGCGGCCCTCTACCGCCGTGAGCGTACCGGCGAAGGTTGTCTGGTGAGGGGCGATCTCTATTCCTCCGCCGTATCATCCCTTTCGAACCTGGCGGCCCTGAGTCTCTGGTCGGGGATCGAGCCCACCCGCCAGGGCAACAAGCATTCGGCCATCTCGCCCTACGGCAACCTGGTGTATTGCCGGGGCGGAGAGCCCCTGGTGCTGGCCGTCGGTTCCGACGCCCAGTTCAAGGCCCTGTGCGACATCCTGGGCCGGCCTGAGTGGGCCTCCGATGCACGCTTCGTTCACAACAAGGAGCGCGTGGAGAATCATGAGGCCCTCCATGAGCTGTTGAAGGCTGAATTCATTCGACACGACGCCAAGGTCCTGGCCGAGGCCTTTCGTGTGCAGGGGGTGCCCTTCGGTTTTGTGCGCTCGATCGGCGAAGCCCTTGCCGATCCCGTGGTCGAGCCCCTCAAGATTCGAACCGAGGGCTCGGTGAAGGGTCTGAAAACCTTCGTGTGTTCCTTGGATGGTCAACGGGTCACAGAGCTGACCCCGCCTCCCTCCAAGGGAGCCCAGGCCGAGGAAGTGTTGAGGGGAATTCTTGGCCTTGATCCTGCCAAGATCCAGGACCTGCGCCGGGGTGGCGCCCTTCTTTGAGCCCCTCCGACGTGATCGTGGTGGGTGCCGGAGCCGCAGGGCTGATGGCATCCATTGAGGCCGCCAGGGCGGGATCCCGCGTTCTTCTCCTGGAGGGCCAGAAAACCCTCGGGGCCAAGATCCTCATCTCGGGTGGCGGCCGCTGCAATGTCACCAATGCCAGGGTGAGCGAGGCGGATTACAACTCGGGCGTGCCCCGCACGGTGCGCAACATCCTCCGGTCCTATCCCCAATCCAAGACAGTGACCTTTTTCTCCACTATCGGCGTTGAGCTTGTGGAGGAGCAGTGGGGAAAACTTTTCCCCACATCGAGCAAGGCCCGCACCGTGCTGGACGCCCTGGTGAAAGCGGCCCATGACTCGGGCGTTCGACTGGAGCATCCCCGCCGCGTGACGAAGGTCGGCAAGGAGGGAGAGGTCTATGGGGTGGCCGGCGAGGATTTTTCGTTCCACGGGCGAACCCTGATCCTGACCACCGGGGGGCTTTCTCTTCCTGCCACCGGGTCCGACGGCGGCGGTTTCGGCCTCGCGCGTTCCCTCGGGCACACCCTCACCCACACCGTGCCCGCCCTGGCGCCCCTGACCAGCCCCGACAAGGGGTGGTCCGTGCTTTCAGGACTCAGTTGTGAAGTCAGGTTGAGTTTGTTTGTTGCGCCTGCTCAAGTTCGAGGGGTGACTCCGCTGGGGGACCCCCGCCGCGCGGACCAGAGGGAGCACGGTGGGGGTGAGCGGAGGCAGGACCCCGAGACAAGTGCATCTGGCCCTTTTCTTTTCACCCACCGCGGCTTCTCCGGCCCCGCCGCCCTCGACTTGAGCCGCCACTGGGCCTGGAACCGCGGCTTCGGCGGCGAGGTCAGGATCCTGGCCTCTTTCGCCCCCGGTCTCACCGAGGAGGCCTTTCTCAAAGCCACGCAATCGGACATCGGCTCCCATCCCAACCGCCGTCTGGTGGCCCACTTGGGGCGCTGGGTTCCCGAGCGCCTTGCCAGGGAATTGGTGCGGCGCTCGGGCCTTCCCGAGCATCTCCCGCTTTCCCAGCTGAGTCACGAGGCCCGCAAGAAGTTGGCCCAGGTCCTCCTGCAGTGCGAGTTGCAGGTCGATGGCACGGAGGGTTTCAAGAAGGCCGAGGCCACGGCGGGGGGGGTACCCCTTGATGAGGTGGATGCCAAGACACTGGAATCCCAGAAGTCCCCCGGGCTCTTCCTGGCCGGCGAGATCCTTGATGTGGACGGAAGGTTGGGAGGGTTCAACTTCCAGTGGGCCTGGAGCTCGGGCCATGTGGCGGGCCTTGCCGCCGCCCATAAAATAAAACCATCCTAGGAGTCCCCATGCCCGCCATTCCCGCCACCATTGGATTGCTGCTGTGCTCCAATGTCTTCATGACCTTCGCCTGGTATGCCCATCTCAAGAACCTCAGCGGGAAGCCCTGGATCGTGGCGGCGCTTGTGAGCTGGGGCATCGCCCTTTTCGAGTATCTTCTGCAGGTGCCCGCCAACCGCATCGGCCACACAGCCATGACCCTGCCCCAGCTCAAGATCCTCCAGGAAGTGCTGGCTCTGGTGGTATTCGCGCCCTTCTGCGTCTACTACATGAACCAACCCCTGAAGCTGGACTATCTCTGGGCGGGGCTCTGCCTTCTGGGGGCGGTGTACTTCATTTTCCGTTCCTAGCCTTAATGGCTTCCCGCATCTGGGGGACGTACTTGAGCTTCTGTCCGGGTTCCTCGCGCACCTGTGCCAACCCCTCACGCACCAGGGCCTCGTTCAGGAGTTCGCGATGGCAGCCGCACTGCACCCAGATCAGGTAGAGACCCTGGCTGTCCTTCATGTCCTCGACCTCGTCCTCGCCGACGCGCTTGAAGTATTCATCGTGATTTTTGATCCAGGTCTCCACGAAGGCCCTGGCGTCCACGGCGGAATGTGAGGCGTCGACCCCCGCGAGGCGGAACTTGTATTCCCCGGCGGACACATGCTCGGCATCGGGCACGGCATCCAGGATGTTCACGGGACTCAGGCCATGGCAACAGGGGCAGTTGTCGGAGGAAGAACAGGAAGAAAGAAAGGAGGCAATTACGAAGCAGAAAGCTAGGATCTTGGACGTAGGAGCTCGATTCATCGAGCCCTTGCCTCGGGCAAGCGAAGAGGGCGCAGCATGCTGCGCCCCTACGTCATGAAATTTTTTCAAAACGCCTCACTCTTTTTCCTGCGATCTCGACAGTTTCCTCAAACATGGCCCGGGGCCTGACCCAAAGGCCGCGTTCCCCATAGAGCGCGCGGTAGACCACCACTTCTTCTTCGGTCTCACTGTGACGGGCCACACCAACAACCTCGTACATGTTTCCCTTGTAATGGCGGTACGTACCGGGCGCAGTCATGGGGTTATTGTAGGGTGTAGGGGCGCAGCCTGCTGCGCCCTCCTCTGGCTATTCCGCCGAGGAGGAGGTGCGGCCCGCCCGCTTGCGGGCTCCCGCATCCAGGAGATCCTTGCGGATCCGGAGGAACTTGGGTGTGGCCTCCACAAACTCGTCTTCGGCGGCGAATTCCAGGCTGTCCTCCAGACTCATGTGGCGCTTGGGTGTGAACTTGAGGGCGCGGTCGGCACCCGAGTTCCGGACGTTCGAGACCTTCCTGGCCTTGCAGGGATTGACGTCGACATCGCCTTCCTTGTTGCTTTCGCCGATGACCATCCCCGGATACACCTCCTCGCCCGGCTCGAGGAAGAACTGGCCGCGGTCGTTGAGAGCGTCGAGGGCGTAGGCGTTCACGGTGCCGGCCTCCATCGAGATGAGGGAGCCCGAATGGCGAGTGGGGATCTCGCCGGCCCAGGTGCCCCACTCGCGGAAGGTGCTCACAATGGTGGCCTCGCCGCGCGAAAGGTTCAGGACCTTGGTGCGCAGGCCAATGAGACCCCGCGAGGGGATCTTGGCTGTCAGGCGCGAGAACAGGCCCTTGTTTTCCATGTTCTCGATCTGGCCGCGGCGGGAACCCACCAGCTCCATAACCTTGCCGATGCTCTCGGCGGGGGCCTCAACCACCAGCTCCTCCCAGGGTTCCAGGTTGCCCTTGCGGATCACGCGGGGGGGGCCCGCCAGGAATTCAAAGCCTTCGCGGCGCATGGTTTCAATAAATACGCTCAAATGCAACAGGCCACGGCCGCTCAGGCGGAAGGTGTCGGCGCGTTCAGTTTCCTCGAAGCGCATGCCTACGTTGTCGAGCATTTCCTTCTCGATGCGGGCCCTGAGTTCGCGGCTGGTCAGGGTCTTCCCATCCTTGTTGGAGAGGGGGCCATCGTTGACGCGGAAGAGCATGTTCAGTGTCGGCTCATCCACCGTGAGGGCCGGCAGGGGCGTGCGGGCCGGGTCCGCAGTGAGGGTGTCGCCGATGTTCACCATGGGGAATCCGGCGATTTCAACGATGTCACCTGCGGTGGCCTCCTGGATGGACTCGGGTTCGAGGCCGATGTAGTGAAGGAGCCGCGTGATGCGTCCGCTTTCCTTTGTGCCCTCGGGTGAGAAACGGTGAAGGGGGGCCCCGCTGATGATAGAACCCGAACGCACCTTGCCCAGGGCCACCCGACCGACGAAATTGTCGTGGTGCAGGTTGGCCACCTGGAGGGTGAAGGGTCCTTCTTCCACGCGGGGGGCGGGCACCGTGTCGAGAATACGATCGAGAAGAAGCTCCATACCGAAGCGTTCGCCGTCCGGTGTGATTTGGGCCCAGCCTTCCTTGGCGCTGGTATAGATGGGTGTGAAGTCGAGCTGGTGGTCGGTGGCATCCAGGCTCACGAAGAGATCAAAGATCTCGTCGAGCACGGCATCCAGTCGCCTGTCGGGCCTGTCGACCTTGTTGATCACCACCACGGGATGCGCCCCGGCGGCAAGGGCCTTGCGAAGCACAAAGCGGGTCTGGGGCATTGGTCCTTCTGCGGCATCCACCAGAAGAAGCACTCCATCCACCAATCCCATGGCACGTTCCACTTCGCCGCCGAAATCGGCGTGTCCGGGCGTGTCGACCAGGTTGATTCTCACACCCTTGTACTCCACAGCGGCGCTCTTGGCCCGGATGGTGATGCCACGTTCGCGTTCTTGGTCGATCGAGTCCATCACACGGATGGCATCTTTGGTGCGGATGCCACAGGTTTTGAGGAGGCAGTCCACAAGCGTGGTCTTGCCGTGGTCGACGTGCGCAATGGTGGCCACATTTCTGATGGGGAGGGTGCTCATGGGGGCCGGGGATTATAGCTCAGGTTTTGATGCCGAGAAGGCGGGCCATGTTGCCTCCCATCACCTGCCCCGTCACGGATTCATCGGCTCCGATGGCGTCCAGGGACTCCAGCAGGCGATCCTTGAGGTCATGCCTGTAACCCCTGGGAAAAACGCCGGAATCCGTGCCAAAGATGACACGGCGGGGTCCCACGACGGCCAGGGTTTGCTCCAGCACATCTTCCAAGGTCGGCCTGCCAGGCTGGGTCTTCATCCAGTCATTGGAACTGGAGGTGTCGACATGCACGTTGGGGCAGTGGGTGGCCACCATCAAGGTCTCGCGCAGGAGACCGCATCCAAAATGGGGGATGATGAAGGGCAGTTCCGGGAACTCATGGGCCCTGATCGAGAGGTCGAGGGGATTGGCATGGCGGAGGTCATAGGTCTTCGGCAGGCCGAGTACGTCGCGGAGCTTGATCTGCAGGAGGCCGAAATGTGCCACCACCACCATCTTCCTGTCGCGGGCGGCGGCCAACACCGGCCGCACCCTTTCATCAGCCATGCTGTAGCCGTGGAGGACAGGAAACAGAAGGATCCCCCTGAGGCCCTGATCGGCGGAGGCCTTCACAAAGGTTTCGGCGCCAGGGGAGAGCGGGCTGACCAGGGTGAATCCGGTGAAACGGCCCTGGCCCAGGGCTACGGCATCGGCCACGGCCTTGGCTTCCTGGGGAAGGCTGGCGAAGATCACCGCATGGTCGATGTCGTGCTCATCCAGTTCGGCCAGCCAGGTTCTAGCATGGGCCTCCACGCTGTCGGGGGGAAGGGTGATCCCTGTCTTGTCGGTCAGGGTCTTCAGGGCGGCGGCCTTGTCAGTATGAGGGGGAAGCTGCTCGATCAGGGCACGAAAGAATTCCCTGGAGAAGAAGTGCACATGCGCATCGATCACGCCTTCAGGCCCTCCCCAGGCAGATGGCGGACATGGAGGTCGAGCTGGGGAAAGGCGATTTCAATACCGGCCTTGCGGAAGGCCTGGTCGATGGCCATGTTCATCTCATGCAACACCACGGCATAGTCGTTCCTGTGGGTGATGAACACCCTGAGCTCGAACTGCAGAGCGCTGTCGCCGAAGGCCAGAAACACCACGGAGGGGGGAGGTTCCTTGAGTAGCTTGGGCTGGGCCAGGGCCACGTCCATCAGGGTTTTTTCTACCAAGGCGGTGTCGGATCCGTAGGCCACACCCACCAGGATCTTCAGTCGGCTTGAGGTGTCGGTGAGGGTCCAGTTGATGAGTCTGCCTGTGATGAATTCCTTGTTGGGCACCACCAATTCCCGGTTGTCCCAGTCCAGGATGGTGGTGGAACGCATCTGGATCCGCGTCACCTTGCCCTCGATATCTCCCACAGTCACAATATCCCCGATACGCATGGGTTGCTCGAAGAGCAGAATCAGGCCCGAGACGAAATTCGAAATAATCTCCTGCAGGCCGAAACCGAGGCCCACGGAGATGGCGGCCGCCAGCCATTGCACGCTGGACCATTGGAAACCCAGGCAGGCTGATCCCGCAATCACCATGCCCAGGAGCATGGCGTAGCGGGCGATGGTGAGGGTGGCAAAGCGAGCCCCTACGGCCACTTGAAGGCGCCGGAGAAACCAGCGCTCCAGAAGCATCGGGACCACGCGGGAAGCCCAGAACCCTATATAGATGACAACCAAGGCCGCACCCAACGACTTGAGAGTCAGTCCCCAGATCATGATGTTGCCGACTCGTTCCAATGTCGGAAACTCCCGCTCCAGGTGGTTCCAAACCCCCGTGGTCAACATCAGAAGGGCGACCAGGGGTGTTTTCAGAGCGGGAGGGATGATGGACCGCATGATCCCGGCATCCTATCAGATCCAGCGACGACGTCTGAAAAACCACAACATGATCAGGCCCAGGAGGAGCATCAGGAACAGCACGCCATAGTAGCCCCAGTTCCAATCGAGTTCGGGCATGTTTTTGAAGTTCATCCCGTAGACTGCGGCGATGAAGCTGGGGGGGATGAACAATGTGGAAATCAGGGCCAGGACCTTCATCACCTCATTCATCTGGAGGTTGCCCGCGCTCAAGTGCATGTTGAGGATGCCGGCCAGATGTTCCTTCTGGGAATCAAGGATGTCGAGCTCCTGGATGAGATGATCCTGGACATCCTTGAAGTGCGTGCGTGCGACTTTCTTGATCAGGGCGTGTTCCTGCTTTGTGATCTGGAAGACCAGCTCTTGCATGGGGACCAGCACACGGCGGAGGGCCAGGATCTCTCTCTGCAGGGCGTGGAGCAACTTGGGTACCTTGGGATCGTAGCTTGCCGAGACCCTGTTTTCGAGTTCCTCGATGCGCTCTTCCAGGGCCTCCAAGACGGGCAGGTAATGGTCCACTGTGATATCTGTCAGGCAATAGGCCAGGTAATCAGCCCCCTGCTTGCATATCTTTCCCTTGACCTGTCGGATTCTCTCGCGAAGAGTGGTGTAGACCCCGATAGATCCCTCGTGAAAACTCACCACCACATTGTTCTGGAGAATGATGCTGACCTGCTCACTTTCCACATGGGGTGTGATGGG
Organism: Planctomycetota bacterium; assembly: GCA_050251015.1. GTDB lineage: Bacteria > Planctomycetota > JBFWNO01 > JBFWNO01 > JBFWNO01 > JBFWNO01. The sequence continues at coordinate 506 of JBFWNO010000025.1, read as the reverse complement.
GGTCCAGCCGAGGGTGCGTAGGACTAGAAAGAGTTCCGTGGAGTTCTCATCCAACTTGGGTCGTTGGGTGGTGTTCAGGATGTCTTCCGTCAGGAGGGTGTCGAGTCCCAGGCTGGCAGAGATCTCGGTGATCTTGGCCGCATCGTGCAACCCTTCCACCTGGACCCAGTGCACCAGCTTGGGGTCCAGACCGGTGATGGAGTAGGGGGGGGTCAGGGATTTTTCGGTGACCAGGCCTTCCGGGCCGTAGCTCCACAGTGTCACGAGAGTGTCGCTGACTTTTTTGTCTCCGACATGCAGGGCAGCCCCGGGCGGTTGGCCGAGCTTCAGGCGGATTTTTTGGGAGTAGGCCCTAAGCATCCTTCCATTCTAGGGTTTCCCTCACCTCATCCCCATGGAAGGCAGACCGAGGAGGGTCATGGCCTGGATAGCTCTCACACGGTCCCCCGGGTCTTTGGTGAGGGCGGTGATTTTGCCTCTGAGGAGGGCCTCACCGACGCGGGGGT